>JBGVKL010000134.1:0-1532 GCA_045123675.1 Acetatifactor sp.
CTGAAAATAGTTAACGACAGCGCAAACCGTCAGACATTAATCTACGGTATGGGCGATCAGCATTTAGACGTAGTTGTTTCCAAACTTCTCGACAGATACAAAGTTGATGTGGAACTTGGAAAACCTAAGATTGCATTCAAAGAAACTATCAGAAAGAATGCTGATGTTGATGCAAAATACAAAAAACAGTCTGGTGGACACGGACAGTATGGTCACGTTAAAATGAAATTTGAACCTTCAGGAGATCTTGAAGAAGCATATACATTCGAACAGATCGTAGTTGGTGGTGCAGTTCCAAAGAACTACTTCCCAGCAGTTGAAAAAGGTTTACAGGATTCTGTAGGCAAAGGACCTTTAGCTGGATACCCGGTAGTTGGTGTGAAAGCTGTATTATACGATGGATCTTACCATCCAGTAGACTCTTCTGAAATGGCATTCAAGATGGCTACAATCCAGGCATTCAAACAGGGCTTCATGGATGCGAAACCAGTTCTTCTTGAACCAATCGTTAACATGAAAGTTATCGTTCCAGATAAATATACTGGCGATGTTATGGGTGACTTAAACAAACGTCGTGGCCGTGTACTTGGTATGAATCCAATCGGCGGTGGTAAGACAGAAGTTGAAGCAGATATCCCAACAATGGAAATCTACGGATACTCTACAGACTTACGTTCTATGACACAGGGTAGCGGAACATATTCTTACGAATTTGCAAGATATGAACAGGCTCCATCTGATGTACAGGAAAAAGCTGTTGCTGAAGCAGCAAAAGATGCTGAATAATGATGAATTTAGGCGGGGACCGATTGGTCCCCGTTTTTTTGTGTGGATATTATTTTACATGGCTTTCAAGGGATGCCCACACATCTGATATCCACGTTTTGCAAGCGTCGTCCCCTCCGACTAACCTAAGAGTGTCCGCTGTTCCTTGGAAGAAATACACTATGAGAACCGCATAAGAAAACGGCATCAAATGGCCCTTGAAAACTGTTTTATAAAGATGGTGATGTGTGGTAACATGGGTATGATATGATTGAAAACTTGATTAGAAACCAATCGAAGTTGGTGTAAACGATAAAGCAGCTTACAACATTTAATAAACTGCCCTATCGTTTACATCAATTTCGATTTTTCTATAGTGAACAAAGTCGCGTCACCGGAGCCGGTATGTATGGATTTTCAATCTTTGCACTATGCCGAAATGTAAAGCTTATACCATTACAGCCGAGGTTTCGTATCAAAATCTAAGGCACGACAAATAGACCTCATTTCTGAGGTTTTTCAAGAACTATGAATATCAAGCTTTAAATCCGTAGAGGTATCCTCTGCTGTGGTTTACCAAGGTGTCCGCCACAGCACTTGCAAACAGTGACCTTGATACCATAAAGTGTTTCAAGTATCTGCGGAGTTTCCATATCCCTCAGCCTGGAAAGATACTGTTTACAGCCAAGCAGATTCCTGCATAATGTCAGATGTCGGGTCTTGCTTCTGGTACACAGCAAACCATAATGTCTGATTCTGACAAAACG
>JBGVKL010000135.1:0-3541 GCA_045123675.1 Acetatifactor sp.
ATTCACATAGCTTCTGTTAGAGTCTTCTGCCACCAGCTGCGTTATCTTTTTGCCATTTGTATCATAAATTACTGTCGCATATCCATCCGGGACAACATCCAAAGTAGAAATACCTGGTGACGACTGAAATATTCCATTTAACACTCCAAACATAAAAAAAACACTGATAAGGCAGACCGATACCATCACGGTAACCACTGACAAAGTTGAATTCCACATAAGTGCTCTAACAACTCTTGCAACCTTGATTTCCTGCCTTTTCTGTGCTTTTTTTAAACTCTTTCTGCCGTAATTCATGTCTATTCCTCTCTATGTCAAAGTATATCAGCATCAATTGTTCGAATATAATAATATGCTGTTCTCTTTAATTTTGGAATTAAAATCTGTGTTATGGAACCATAACGGTACCAGCGCTCGTCCTCTGTCCATACACGTTCTTTCTCATAATCTCGTCTGATATCATCTACCAGAAACCAATCCGGTGTAATTCTCCGCATAACTATTGTAAGAAGTGCCCAGTCCTCCTGTAGCATCTCATCTCTGATATGTAATGAATAATACCCATTATGACACCATGTAAGGTAAATGCTCCATAGTGCGTATATAGATTGTGCTATAGCAATATGAGAAAATAGACTCAACAAATAATACTTGTCAAAAAAGTTTAGTCAAAAAAGTTCAGTCTAAAATTTGAGACAATTTGGAGGTCGTCTATATGAAAACTCATACTTCTATAGCTGCGCGCAGTTGCCGCTTACAAGAATGGGCACAAATGATTCAGGAATGCAACAATCGCCCTGTTGGAATGTCTGTCAGTGAATGGTGTCAGGCTAACTCCATTACTAAAGCAAACTACTATTATCGTTTGAATCAGGTTCGTAAATCCTGTCTTGATTCACTTCCCAGTGAAGTTGTTGAACAGGCAATTGTTCCTGTTCCAATGAGTCTGGTGTCTTCCGATACACATTCTTTTGAATGTAAAATTCCTGAATATAATGAATCATTCATTGAAGTTACATCACGTGGAATGACACTTAGGATTAATGAGAATACATCAAGCTCGCTTATTGAAAAAGTTCTTGGAGTACTTGCCCATGTTGAATGATGCAATCTGTTTCAAGCAAATCTATATCGTAACCGGATATACAGATCTTAGATTCGGACTGGATTCATTGGCTTCGATCATCGAATCCAAAACTGGAAAAAGTCCCTATGTTCCTGATACTTTATATCTTTTCTGCGGTCGTAAAACAGACCGAATCAAAGGATTGGTATGGGAAAAGGATGGCTTCTTACTCTTATACAAACGTTTGGAGAAAGGTAGCTTTGTCTGGCCAAGGAATGAATCAGAAGTGCAGGCACTTACCAATCAACAATTTCGCTGGCTTATGGAAGGATTAACAATTTCTCCAAAGAAGGCGGTTCAAGAGATTCAACCGCCAGAACATATGGCATGATGATTGTGCAAAAAGTAGAATTTTTCGAGCGCAAATCCTGCAATAAAATAAGGTATTTGCAACCATCTGTAAGTCCATTATCCTGCATTATAAGCGTGTTATTTAGCTTTTATGCAGTTGTAATTTATATCAACTGTTTCAAAAGATTTTTATTTACAAGGTCTACAATTCCATTGTGCCTGCTTACATTCATAGGCAATATGACGAACTATGAAACAAGTGATATTCGCAATTTGAGTCCGTATCCGCTATAATAAAACACAGAAAAGAGGTTTCATTATGGCGACGGAATATACAGAAGAACAACTGAATAACTTTGATAAGGCTACGCTTGTTCAACTGTTTCTTGTTCAGCAGTCTCAGTTAAAAGATATTGATCAGAAACTGCAACTGTTATTAGAGCAGGTCGCTGTTTTGAACAACAACCGTTTTGGCAGATCTTCTGAAAAGCTTGAAGATATTAATCAGATTCGCTTTATGGAAGTAGATGGCGAAATCATTTACTTCAACGAAGCAGAAGCAGTTGCGTCGTTATCTGATTATGAAGAGGAAGAAGAACCACCAAAAGCCAGAGGAAAAAAGACTAAAGGTAAACGAATCATGGATATCCAAAATCTTCCTGTTGTTCCAGTGGAACACAAAATGACCGAGGAACAACTAATCGAAGAATTCGGTAAAGATGGCTGGTATCAGTTGGAAGATGAAATCATCAATCGTTATAAGTTCACCCCAATGAAGGTGGAGATTGAGGAACATCATGTAGGTGTTTATAAATCGAAAAAGGATAATCGATTCATAAAAGCATCACATCCTGGTTATTTACTTCGTAATAGTTTGGTTTCACCATCTCTTCTTGCAGGCATCTGGAATGCCAAGTATGTAAATGCTGTGCCGCTCTATCGTCAGGAACAGGAATTCCAACGTATGGGAACCAGTATTGATCGTGCAGATATGGCGCATTGGACAATCCTTTGTGCCGAAAGATACTTGAGTATCTTATATGACTATCTGCATGAACGAATCTATGACTATCATGTGCTTCAAGCGGATGAAACGCCTGTACGTGTTACAAAAGAAAACCGTACAGAAGGCTCAAAGCATTACATGTGGGTTTATCGTACCGGTAAATGTTACTCAGATAAGCCGATTGTACTTTATGAGTATCAGCCAGGTCGTAATGCAAGCCATCCGAGAGAATTCTTAAAAGAATTCAACGGCATCTGTGTTACAGATGGCTATCAAGTTTATCACACGATTGAAAAAGATTGTGAAGACTTGAAAATCGCAGGCTGCTGGGCGCATGCAAGAAGACGCTTTGATGAAGCTGTAAAGGCATTGCCAAAGGCAAAGCAAAAAGAATCGCTTGCATACTTAGCCCTAAAGCAAATCCAGGCGATATATCGCGAGGAAAATAAGCTTGCTGATATGGATTCGGAGGAACGTCTAAAACATCGTCAAGTGACAGTGATGCCACTTGTTGATGCTTACTTTGCGTGGGTAAAACAAAATCTCACAAAGGTTACTCCAAAAAGTAAAACTGCAAATGGTTTTACATATGCAATAAATCAAGAAAAATACTTAAGAGTATTTCTTGAAGATGGAAATGTCCCGCTTGACAACAATTCCGCAGAACAGGCAATTCGTCCTTTCTGTGTAGGAAAGAAGAATTGGGTAATGATTGATACCATCGCTGGAGCGAATGCAAGTGCAATCATTTATAGCATTGCCGAGACTGCAAAGGCGAATAACCTAAAGCCTTACAATTATTTTGAGTATCTTCTCACAGAAATCCCAAAACATATGGATGATCATGATATGAGTTTCTGCGAAGATCTGCTTCCATGGTCAGAGAAGATACCAGCGGAATGCAGAAAATAATCTAAAATCTATGCCGCTCTTTGGAGCGGCCAATCAAATGGGCGTACCCACTATGAAGCGATTACTCTACTTTTATTATGGCTAAACATTTTAATCCATTGGAAAAAGAATTTTTGATTCATCAGTACAAAAATAATCCATCTATACAATTAAGTGATTTTTGTGAGATTCATCAGATTTCGGAATCAGCTTTTCGTAAATGGAGA
>JBGVKL010000136.1:0-2256 GCA_045123675.1 Acetatifactor sp.
TAGAAAATGGACTCTCACAGAGTATTACAATTTCTAGTTCTGTTGGAGATATTGAGATTGAAAAATAAACTATCTTGACCCTTCCCTTAGGGGAGGGTCTATATTTTTTAGTCATTATGTATATCTGGCATTTTACGAATTGCACCCTCTGAATAGATAATATGTAGTGACCTCACATTTGCACTAACGTGGATTTACCTGTAAGATGTAAATTGAAAACACAAACATCGGTAACAGGGATTACCGCATACAAAAGGAGGCCACTATTATGAATTATAACACAGTTTACGTTGGAATGGATGTCCATAAAAAAAGTTTTACACTTTGTTGCATGACTCTCGACATGGAAAATGCAAAACATGTCACAAAAGTTGATGCTGACTACAAAAACATATTGATTTATCTCGATACCATGCGCGATAAGTTTTATGGTGATGACACCCATTTTATATGCGGTTATGAAGCTGGTTGCCTTGGTTATACACTGTATCACCAGCTTACGGCAGCTAATGTTGAATGCGTTATTCTTGCACCATCCACAATGACTGTGGAACAGAAGAAAAAACGAATCAAAACAGACAAACGCGATGCTGCCAATATCGCCAGATGTCTTGCATATCGTCAATACAGTCCGGTACACATACCTACGGACAAAGAACTACAGATTAAAGAGTTCATTCGTATGCGAGATGATCATAAACATCAGTTGAAAGGCATCAAGCAACAAATACTCGCATTCTGCCTGAGACACGGACTTCATTGTGACGAAAGTAAAAGTAATTGGACCATTGCCCACATTAAATGGCTGCGTTCCGTTGAAATTGATCTTTTATATCGCGAAATACTGAACGAGTATCTTGCAACCTACGACCAGCTGACTGATAAAATTGAACGTTTTGACAATCGCATTCAGGAATTATCAGAAGCAGATGACTACAAAGAAAAGGTGAGCCGGCTACGTTGTCTGAAAGGAATTGAAACACATACCGCATTATCCGTAATCGTGGAAGTTGGAGACTTTAACCGTTTTCCTACTGCTGAAAAATTTGCTTCATATCTAGGCCTAACTCCAGGCGAAGATTCCAGCGGTGACGATCGTAACCGTTTAGGGATCACCAAAGCAGGTAATCAGCATGTGAGACGATTACTGACAGAAGCAGCACAATGCTACAGTCGTGGAAATTTTGCACAAAAATCAAAGGCATTAAAAGCAAGACAAAAGGGAAATTCGCCAGAGATAATCCAATATGCTGACAAAGCAAGTGAAAGACTTCGTCGTAAATATGTGCGAATGGTAATGCAGGGTAAAAATGGTAATATAGCAAAAACAGCTATTGCCAGAGAACTGGCATGTTTTATTTGGGGGATGATGACTGACAAGATTGCCTGACCTCCCCAGGAACATCGCAACCGTCCGCCACCCTTGACATGGCATGAAATAAATGCAATCAAGGGTGCACCGATGGCGAAGAACTCAGAAACAGATAATTCTTTTCCATCGAGAAAAGAAGTGTAGCATTTATTTCATCCCCTATCAAGGGCAAGCACCTAGCGGAGTGGCTAGATACACCTCCGAGGCTCAGAATCTCGAAACAGATAATGAGTATTCGGCTAACGGAAAACAACAATTGCAAACCTGAAGGTATCTTGAAGAGGTTATGGGCCACTTCAAGGTTCGAGTCATCCACGACGTAACTATGTCGGAGCTAATGTTACGGTATTATGTTGCATTCGCTATCCACGAGAATAGATATTGGGACTCACGGCGGACCATTGACCTGTAGGTAACCAATCCACGTATATCAGAGTGGCCAATGCCGGGATCTGAAACCCTGACCTTTTCAAAATGCCTTCAGTTTACAAAAGTGTTTCTTGTAAATCTTGCAAATTTACACTTGACAAGAGGCACTACATATCAGTTACGGAAAAAGAAAATTTTTGGAGAAAAGATATGTTTAATCTGGAAGAGGAATTAAAAAAATTGCCAGCCAGTCCTGGCGTGTATTTAATGCATGATAAATATGATCATATTATTTATGTTGGAAAGGCGATTAGCTTGAAAAACCGAGTGCGACAATATTTTCAAAGTAGTAGAAAAGTAACTGCAAAGATTGAAAAAATGATTCAGAATATTGCCTATTTTGAATATATTGTTACAGATTCGGAATTGGAGGCACTTGTATTAGAATGTAACCTGATTAAAGAATATAATCCTAAATATAATACTTTGTTGAAGGATGATAAGGCCTACCCATT
>JBGVKL010000137.1:0-2374 GCA_045123675.1 Acetatifactor sp.
GATGTGGAATCTGTTCCATTATCAGAGATTGGACCCATATTAGAGAATCATCAACTTTTTCCTCAAAAGACAAATGTAGAGTTTGCGGAAATAAAACCAGACGGAAGCATTCGTATGAGAGTTTGGGAACGGGGCTCAGGCATTACGCAGGCCTGTGGAACGGGGGCTTGTGCCACAGCTTTTGCCGCAATATCTACAGACAAGGCGCAAAATGAAATTCTTATACATATGGATGGTGGCGATTTGCTGGTATATTGGGATAATATTGACAAGCATATATATATGAGAGGAACTGCCGAAAAGGTATTTGATGGAGCTATCGAATTAAATGAATAAAACAGAAATATTATGGCAATAATTAATGAAAATTTTCTCAAATTATCGAACAACTACCTGTTCTCGGAAATAGCAAAGAGAGTTAAGGCATTTAAGGAGAACTATCCGGATAGAAATGTTATTAGCCTGGGAATAGGTGATGTGACACAGCCTCTGCCTAAAGCATCAGTGGATGCAATGGCAAAAGCGGTAGAAGAGATGGGTAAGATAACTACATTTAGAGGATACGGACCTGAACACGGATATGATTTTCTCATTAATGCCATTATCAAGAACGACTATTTACCGCGTGGAGTGGAATTATCTCCTTCGGAAGTATTCATCAGCGATGGGGCAAAAAGTGATTGTGGTAATATTGGTGACATCTTGAGTATAAACAATAGCGTCGGCGTGACAGACCCCGTATATCCGGTTTATGTTGATAGTAATGTTATGAGCGGACGTGCCGGTAACCTTACAAAAGCTGGATGGAGCAATGTGGTATATATGCCGTGTAATACGGCGAATAATTTCAAGCCCCGGATTCCTCAGAGGCATATCGACATCATCTATTTATGCTATCCGAATAATCCGATGGGGGTTGTTCTGACTAAAGAAGAACTGAAAGAATGGGTTGATTATGCCATCAACAATGATTCCATAATTCTGTATGATGCAGCATACGAAGCCTATATTCAGGATGAGGATATTCCGCACTCCATCTATGAAATAGCCAGAGCTAGGGAATGTGCCATTGAATTCCGCAGTTTCTCCAAAACTGCAGGATTTACCGGTGTCCGATGTGGTTATACCATTGTACCCGAAAACCTTACCGCATCAGCACTGGACGGCAGACGGATTTCATTGAATCAACTGTGGAATCGTCGTCAATGTACAAAATTCAACGGGACAAGTTATATCACCCAAAGAGGGGCTGAGGCTATCTATACAGAACAAGGGAAAAGGCAGGTCAGAAATATCATAAACTATTATATGACCAATGCTATGTTGATGAGAAACGGATTCGAGGAACTTGGCATACAAGTTTATGGGGGAGAAAACGCACCATATCTATGGATGAAGACACCCGATGGTATCTCTTCTTGGGAATTTTTCGACCAAATGCTCTATGAAGCAAATGTGGTGGTGACTCCCGGTGTTGGCTTCGGCCCAAGTGGTGAGGGTTGTGTTCGTTTGACGGCGTTTGGCCATATGGAGGATTGCTCAGAAGCGATGAATCGCATAAAACGATTGTTCAATTGAAAAATATACACTCATGAAAGGTTTTGTAAAAGTTGCATCTGCAATTCCCAAAGTAAAAGTAGCTGATTGCAGATATAATATTGTTGAGATAAATCGTTTGATTCAAGAAGCTGCAACGTCCGATGTGCAGATTATCGTATTTCCAGAACTTTCCATCACTGGTTATAGTTGTGGAGATTTGTTTTTTCAACAGGTACTTCAAGAAGACGCATTACAGGGAATGTTGGAGATTGCAGAACGTACTGCACATCTGGATATAATTTCAATAGTCGGACTTCCTATTGTTATTGGCCATCAACTGCTAAACACAGCCGCAGTTATACAGCGAGGGCACATATTGGGCTTGGTTCCCAAAAGCTACCTTCCCAACTATAAAGAATTTTATGAACAGCGATGGTTTACATCTGCATTTGACAACCAAATATCGGAGTATGACATTCACGGGGAACATATCCCTGTCGGGAATGATTTGTTGTTCTCCACGCGGGAAGTAACGTTCGGAATAGAAATCTGCGAAGACTTGTGGGCACCAGTCCCTCGAAGTTCTTTTCTTGCGATGCAAGGTGCTGAAATCATTTTCAACCTTTCAGCCTCCAATGAATGTGTCGGCAAACATAAGTATCTCCGCAACTTGATTTCCCAACAATCGGGTCGACTGATTGCCGGATATGTGTATAGTTCGTGTGGCTTCGGCGAATCTTCCACGGATGTCGTCTTCAGCGGAAATGCGTTTATCTGCGAGAACGGAAGTTTCCTTTGCGAAGCCAACAGATTCAATTATGAGCCTCAGCTACTG
>JBGVKL010000138.1:0-12498 GCA_045123675.1 Acetatifactor sp.
TGGTAGTGCCCAGCATAGATGTGAGCGGTCATGGAACGGCAGTGGCAGGAATTGCAGCGGCAAGCCCTGTAAATATGCCGGGGGGAGGAATCTATCGGGGGATTGCTCCGAAGGCGTCGCTATTGATTGTAAAGCTGGGAACGCAAAGGGAAGACGGATTTCCAAAAACGACAGAAATCATGCGTGCAGTGACTTATGCGGTCAGAAAAGGAATTGCTTTGGGAATTCCTTTAGCCATAAATCTTAGCTTTGGGAATTCCTATGGTTCTCATGACGGTTCTTCTATATTGGAACGATTTCTGGATAATGCTTCTGAAATAGGCAGAACAGTGATTTGTGTGGGTGCCGGAAACGAAGGGGATTCTAACGGGCATTTTGCCGGAGATATTCGGGAAGAACGAGTGATTGAAATCGGTGTGGGAGAATATGAATCCACTTTGAGTATACAGTTATGGAGCGGATATAATGATAGATTCCGGGTGACATTACAGTCTCCGGACGGAACAAATATACCTTTAACTGAAGGAGTCAATGCTGAAAAACAGCAGTTTGTAGTGGGACGTACCAGAGTGTTGGCGTATAAGGGGGAACCGAAGCCTTATTCGGTATTACAGGAAGTTTACTTCGATTTGGTTCCTGTAGAAGGAAATCTGTTTATTGATTCCGGTATATGGCAGCTACAATTAGAACCGGTTCGTGTGGTAACAGGTAGATATGATGTATACTTGCCCGGTGTTCAGGCGCGAAACGGAAAGACCGGTATTTTTCGTTCTACACCGGAAATGACACTGACAATACCGTCAACTTCTTCTAAAATTGTGACAGTTGGTGCATATGACACGGAATTTGAGCAATACGCGCCCTTTTCCGGAAGAGGGAATGCGCAAATCAATCGCGATAATAGTATTGCTGTAGCAGGCAGGATAAAGCCGGATATAGTGGCTCCCGGAGTGGGGATTGTAGCCCCGGATGTTTTAGGAGGGTATGGGACGGTAACGGGAACTTCCTTTGCCACGCCTATTGTAACCGGTAGTGCATCACTTCTGATGGAATGGGGAATCGTGAAAGGGAACGATATCTATTTATACGGTGAAAAAGTAAAGGCATATTTTCGCAGAGGTGCGGGAAGACTTCGTGGAGAAACGGTTTATCCCAATGAGCGAGTGGGTTTTGGCAAATTATGTCTGGCAGATAGTTTTCCGGTCCGTTTTTGAATTAGGGCATAGGCTTAATTAGGGCAAAGGAAAAGTAAAAATAAAATGTCACGAACAAGGGGCACCTAACGTTTATAGTGTATAAGAGGTCTCTTACATGTAGTAAAATCTGAGAAAAGGAGGTAGGGACTTTGGGCACGGAAATGACAGAGATGAATGATGAAGTAATACGAATTATGCAAGCACACGGAAATTCCATATATCGTATGAGCTTCTTTTTGTTGCGAAATGAGCAGGATGCGCAGGATGTTTTGCAGGAAACTTTGATTAAATACATACAGAAAGCGCCGGTATTTGAGACAGCTGATTATGAAAAAGCATGGCTTTTAAAGGTGGCTAATAATTTGTGTAAGGATATGCTGCGCTTTCAGAAAAAGAACAGGCATGTTAATATTGAAGACTTGTTGGACATGGGGATTACGCAGGAAGACAGCAATTTATTAACGCAGGTCTGGAGTCTGCCGGAAAAATACAAAAGAGCGATTTATTTGCATTATTATGAAGGCTACAGTGTTTTGGAAATAGCGGACATATTAAATATTTCGGAAAGTGCGGTAAAAAAACGTCTGGAGCGCGGAAGGGATAAATTGCGTGAAATATTGAAGGAGGATATGTGATGGAGAATAGATTTAAAAATATACTGGATACAGTGCAGCTTTCTGAACAGGATCAAAATCGTATTATAAATGCTTGTCAAAAGGGAAGGCATGTAAATAATAAATGGTTCCTTTATTCGGGAAGAATTGCAGCTGCCATAGTGATTGCAGTTGTGGCAACGACCTCTGTGACTGCTTATGCGGCAGTGAGTGCATACCAGGCGTATATGGAAAGTATGAGCCGGGAAGAGGTGCAGGAACGTTATGAAAATGTCTATGAAGGAACTCGTGGCTGGACCTTATATTCCAGAAAACTAACGGAGGAAGAGGAGAACCGAAAGGCGGAATTGCAGGAGGAGTATAGGGCGGGAATTCGTTTCCCACAACAATCCATGCCGTATTTTAACGGAGAGACAGAAGAGAAACCGAAAGATGTAGAAGTATCGTTTGATTATGTGAATGAAATTTGCTATTTGCCGGATAGGGAGCTTACGGAGGAAGAATTGTTACAGATTATAGATTTGTACGAAAAGGCAAATTACAGCTTGCAGGAAATAAATAAGGATATTGTGACAGAAGTAGCAACAACGCCGGCACCGGTGTCGCCTGAAGATTGGGGAATGTCAGAAAATCAGGCATTGACAGAGGAAGAATGGATTACACAGTTGTCAGAAAGTGCCTATACTCAATTGACCGGAGAGGATGCAGCTTTGGCAGAATGGGAAATAAACATCCGTGGGGACGCGGAATCAGGCGGAGAACGTTGGTATCTGGCACAGTTTGGAACAGAAGAGTTGAGCGGAAGCATTTGTTATGAGTATGATGATAAGGTAGACAGCTGGGTTATCAAAAGATATAACAGAACGGTAAAGGAAGCTGCGGACATACCGGCAAACAGTGATTCAGAGGAAGAAATGCAGCAAAAGATTTCTGCAATTTGTGAGGATGCTACGCATAAGCTGAAGGACGTGTTTGGAATCACGGATGAAATTGTGAAGGGTGAGCATGATTTTGGCTACCACAGCAAGTTACTTCAAGTGGTATTAACTACGGAAACCGGCGACCGATATCGTCTTTATTACTTTTTCTCCAATGGGCAGATAAGAGATTATTCTATTTATCCTGTGGAAACCAGAGCAGATTTTGTGATAATTGAGGAAGGCTATGCCACAGAGTTTGATATAACTAAGTAGCTCTGCCTGTAAGGGGTATCAGCCAAGGAACATCCAATTAGAAATTTCCTATAAAAAAGTATTGACTCCTACGTTACGTCATAGTGTATGCTTACATTACACGGGGAAGGAAAGTAATTGTGAACCCGGAGGGAAAGCGAAAGCTATGAGCCTTGAAAAAGCGAAAGGAATTCAGACATGAAAACAGTGAAGGAAGTCAGTGAATTAACAGGAGTAAGTGTGCGCACGCTTCATTATTATGACAGTATTGGATTGCTTAAACCTACAGAGGTAACACCGGCCGGCTACCGCATGTATGACGATACAGCACTGGAGAGGTTACAGCAGATTTTACTGTTTCGTGAGCTGGAGTTTCCGCTAAAGGAGATTCAGGATATTCTGGAGAGCAGGGATTTTGACAGAAATAGGGCACTGGAGCAGCAGATAGAGCTTTTGACGTTAAAGAGGGAGCATCTGGATAATTTGATTACTTTAGCCCGTGGACTAAAATTGTTAGGAGTGAAGTATATGGATTTTAAGGCATTTGATACAAGAAAAATTGACGAATACAGTAAGCGTGCCAAGGAGAGCTGGGGCAAAACAGAAGCTTATAAGGAGTTTGAGGAAAAGGCAAGGAATCGTACGAAAGAAGAAGACCGGAATATTTCCAAGCTGTTTCTGGATGTGTTTTTGGAATTTGGCGCTATGAAGGAAGAGGACCCGGCGGGAAAACCTGCGCAAGAACTGGTGGAGAAGTTGCAAGGTTTTATAACGGAGCATTTTTACCATTGTACGCCTCAAATACTGCAGGGATTAGGAAAGATGTATAACAGTGGCGGTGAGTTCACTGAAAATATTGATGCTTACGCCGGGGAAGGAACAGCGGATTTTACTTCCAGGGCAATAGAGATTTACTGTAAGAAGCATCTGCAGTAAAATTGTGAATCTACAAGTAAGTGGCTGTGACAGCATGGAAAGAAACAAAAAGAGTGCGGGGATACCCCTCGCACTCTTTTACTGTTAAAGGAATCATACCACAAATGGAAGCAGATTACAAGACTGGAAATGAGGGAGTATATATGCTAATACTATTATTAATCGGTGGAAATAATGGAAGAAGATTGATTATGTAGGTATATACATCGTATAAGAGGGGTATGAGGCATGGAACATAAAGATTTTCAGGAGGAACAGGCGTATTTAACACGAGTGGAAAAGTATATAGATAAGCGTTCGTTACAATTAACGGAAAAGAAAGAGAACCTCAGGCAGGATATTGGTGCTGGCAGAAAAATTATGTGGGAAGAAGGCCGGCATGGGGTGAATGATTTCGATGATGTGGTAGATATATATTTGCACAGCGAGAGTATTGTGGCGGACGAAAAGCAGTATGTAGAGAATCTGAAGGAATTAAAGCGTCTGGAGCAGATGAAGGAGAATCCCTACTTTGCCAGAATAGATATAGAAGAAAAAGGTTTTGGTGAGGAGGCAGTCTATATAGGTGCCATAGGACTTCGTGATGATAAAACCTATGATATGTATGTATGCGACTGGCGCGCGCCTGTCAGCTCGTTGTTTTATGGATATGATGTGGGAGAGGCAGATTATGAAGTAGAAGGTCGCAAAGTGGAAGTGGAACTGAAACGGAAGCGTCAGATTCAGATTTCCGGCGGAGAGCTTCAGAATATATATGATACAGATTCCTCCATGCATGATGTTATTTTAGGGAATATACTGTCTGCCAATACAGGAAATAAGTTGAAGGTCATTATCAGCAGTATTCAAAAGGAACAGAACATTGCCATTCGACAAATTGAGAAGCCGGCAGTGTTGATTTACGGTCCGGCCGGTAGTGGAAAAACCAGTGTGGGATTGCACAGATTAGCTTATATTTTATATCATCAGCGGGATAAGCTGACTGCGGAGAACATAGTGATTCTGTCGAATAATAATATTTATCATTCGTATGTGTCGGGGATTTTACCGGCATTGTGCGAGGATGAAGTATCCCATACGATTTTTCATGAGCTGTTACGCAGGTTTTTGCCCAGAAGAATCCGGGTGGAAAGCTACTACACGCAATATAGTGTGATGCAGGGAAAGGCAGGAAAACGTAAAGAATGGCTTGCCTTAAAATACTCCCGGGAAATGCTTGCGTACATGAAGGAGTATTTTGAAAATTATCGTTTTGAGCTGGTGCCGCTTTGTTATCGTGGGACGGTGATTGTCAGTAAAAAAGAGCTGGAGGGCAAATACAAGCGTAACCGGTATGAAAGCTTCCAAGGCAGGTTTGAAGGACTTCAGGAAACAGTAAAGAAGCTGTATGAGGACTATTTTGAGGAGAATAAGGAGGAAATCTGCCGGGAAATTGAAGCAAGGATAGATGAGTACGTTTCTGCTCAGGAGCTGGAGATTTTGTTTATGAAAACCAAAAGGCGTACGGTTCAGGAAACCCTGGAGGTATTACGCAGGAAAAACATGCCGGATGCAGGCGATGTACTGGTTCAGATAATAGAAGATTTTATAGGCACAGATGCGGCAGCGTGTCTGCGTAAAGACTTGGAGAACGGTAATTTGTGGTATGAGGATGCACTATTGTATTTGTTGGTGCGTATTTATATGGGAGAGGTTCCTAAGTTTGAGAATGTGCTTCATGTATTGATTGATGAGGCGCAGGATTATCATCTGCTACAGTTGAACATACTGAAGCTTTTGTATCCTAAGAGTGCCTTCACATTGCTTGCAGATGTATGTCAGGCCATTAGTCCGGCCACTACACTGCAGGATTATGAGGCATTTTCACAGGTATTCGGTGAGGGATTGGAGAGATTACCATTATTAAAGAGCTATCGTTCTTCCGGGCCAATCAATGCTTTGGCCTTTCGCTTGATGGAAAAGTTTCAGCCGGAGTATGCCCAAAAATATTCTTATTTTCAAAGAGAAGGAAAATTCCCGCAGTGCGTTATCACAAAAGATTTTTGCGGAACCATTCGCAGGAAACTTAAAGGTTTGCAACAGTACAATACCGTAGGAATTATTACAGCGGATGTACAGGAAGCCCATAAATTGTACGGGCAGTTAAAGGAAGTGGGAGAAACTCTGCAATTAATTACAAGACCATATGACGAGATGAAGGAAAAGGTAATCATCATGCCACTTATTTTGACAAAAGGCTTGGAGTTTGATGCAGTGTTTGTTTGTAACTTAATGACAGATGCGGCACATATGTATCTGGCCTGTACCCGAGCTTTACATGAGTTATATTTTGTGGAAAAAGAGGTGCCGGAGAATATGCGGAAAACATGTAATAATTTGTTAGAATTTGTATATGAATAAAAATAAGTGATTGACTTCGCTTAAATACAGTGATAAAATCTTTAACTTGTAAGGATATTTTACGAGGAGGAGAAGAAAAAAATGTTCAAAAAAATCAGAAACTTGTTAACATTAACAGCAGTTTCCGCAGCTTGCGTTTTTGCTACAACCGGATGTAGCCTGTTCGAAACAGAGGTAGATAAGGCAACCAAGATTATCGAAGCTTATCAGGCAGGTAACGTAGATGATTTCCTGGCTGCAGCAGGCGAGGACGAGGTTATGGCTTACATGTTAGGCTCTTTGG
Organism: Acetatifactor sp.; assembly: GCA_045123675.1. Lineage (GTDB taxonomy): Bacteria > Bacillota > Clostridia > Lachnospirales > Lachnospiraceae > Acetatifactor. Next base: position 6,602 of record JBGVKL010000138.1, read on the forward strand.
ACAGCAAGGATGCTGAAGGCATGAAGGAAGTATTCCAGTTAGTACATGACGCAACCAAGGATATGGAATTTACTGTAGAAGATAATGATGACAGCAAAGATGGTTATGTAAATGTTACTTTCGAAGGCATTGACTACATGATGGCTTTCAACGATGCTATGATTGCTGCAACTGCTACCAGCGGTGAAGCTTTTGCAGATATGCCCGGTTGGATGAAGGAAGCACTGGAAAACGGTGGTGACAAGACTACCATGGAAGTAGAAATGCGTATGGATGCAGAAGGTGAGTTGATTGCAGATCACAATGATGAATTCTTCAATGCACTTACCAGTGGTTTCTATGAGTATGCATTATGGACCATGACCTCTTGTACTATGGAAGGTTACTCAGATGCTTGCTATATGGTAGCTATCGGCGATGAGCTGATCGTTTCTTTGGATGAGTACTTCATTTCTGATGAAGGTGTAGAATTTACCGAAGAAGAATTGGTTGAGTGGAGAGAGTATCTTACAGCAGATTATCAGGGGCTTAAGGGAATTTCCGCAGACGTTCAGAAGGTAGACGGCGGTTTGAGATTCTTCATGTACATTAACTACGAAGTGGCTGATACTCAGGTATTAGAGAACTTAGATATTATTACCGATGGTTACGGCGATTACATCAGCTTGGAAGCTTCTATCGACAGCTTTGAAGCAGATGGTTTCAAGTGTGTAACTACTGATTACGGCTCAGGTGTATTGTACAACAAGTAATTCGTAGAAATGATTAAGGACTTTCGAATAATTCGAAAGTCCTTTTTTCATGCCTTTTTATATAGAACGGCAGCACCTGACGTTCTATTGAGCTTGTTCAGCCTGCTGTGCCTGTAAGGCGGCCTGTTCAGCTGCTTGTTGCGCTGCTAAGATACGTGCGTTCAATTCTGCCTGTTGTGCTTCTAAAATCGCGTAACAGTTCGGATCTAAGAAGAAGCTTGCATCGTGCTGACACATATGGGAGGTGTCAGGAGCTACATATACGATGGAGCCGTCCGGCTGTTCTACCGGGATGGTTGAACCCGGCCACAAGGATTCATCCTCGATTAAAGGAAGCTCAACTCCGCCGATATACTGGAACGGACATTCCGGTGCTGCAATGGAAGTGATTTCATAGCTGCATATCGGACCGGTATAGTGAAGGTCACAAATTTCCGTAGGCATGTTATCCATGGCAAAATATTCTGTCTTAACATGTGCATCACACAAGCCTTCTACCGGAAGCTTACCGGAGCGTGTACAAATATTCAACTGAATAACTCCGCTGGGAGTGGAGAAGGTTGCATCCTCCAAATCTGCGTGTACACCTTCCATAATGGTGTGCCATAAGTTCTTTGCAATGTTGGTTTCCTTATATGCTTTCTTGTCACTCATCTTTATATTATTATCATAGCCTGCCCAGGTAGCACAGGTATAATAAGGAGTAAAGCCTGCGAACCATACGTCCTTGTTATCGGAAGTAGTACCGGTCTTGCCGGCAATATCCATATTTTTGTTAAAGCGTGTTGCAGTACCGGTTCCCTTGGTAACTACATCCTCCATAGCGCTTGTTAACAGGAAAGCGGTGGATTCTTTGATGACCTGATGGGTTTCCGGCGTACGGTTATCCAATATCAGGTTACCTTCGGAATCATAAACCGTGGTATAAAGCTTAGGTTTGGTATATACACCGCTGTTGGCGATAGTTGCGTAAGCGGCGGTTAATTCTTCGTTGGAAACACCGGTGGTAATACCGCCCAGTGCCAAAGGCTGGCGATTATCGCTGAAAACTTCTCCGTTGATTTCCAAGCCGGTAGTTAATTTCTTAAAGCCGAAATTCTTTACATAATCGTACCCCAGCTGAGGAGTAATCTGCGTCAGGGTTTTTACCGCTACGATATTTAATGACTGCTCAATACCATAACGGATATTACAGATACCCTTGTATTTGGCTTCGGAATACCAGTTACTTACCGGTTTTCCCGTGTCGTACAAGAAAGGTGCATCGTTATACACGCTGGCAAGGGTAAGACCATAAGTATCCAGCGCCGGTGCGTAAGCTGCCAGTACCTTAAAGGTGGAACCGGGCTGACGATAAGCGTCTGTAGCTCGATTGTAGGTCAGGCGACCTTCCTTGGCACCGCGTCCGCCGGACATAGCTACCACATGACCTGTATACTGGTCCATAATCACTACAGATACCTGCGGCTGTGGCGTAATGGTAATGGATTCGTCAAATTCATCACCGTCCACCATAATGGCTGCCTTGTACTGTTCCACAGCAGCAAGTGCAGCTTCCGGAGAATCAAACAGAAGATTAAAATCGTTATCAAAGTTTTCTTTAAAATATTTGGTCATCATTTCTTTACTGTAGTTCTGCGAGGTACCATCCTGATGATAAACCGTTAACGCATAGTTCAGAAGGAAGGGAGTGCCTTCGGGATAGTTTTCCGGATTAGCTACCTGTTCGTCTACAATGGCCTGAATCTTCGGGTCCATGGTGGAGTTAATTCGAAGACCACCGGAGTAGAGTGCGAAATCTGCCTGAGTCTCATTGTAGCCGGCGATATTAATTAAGTCCTCCCGGACATCATAGGTAAGTGCATCCACGAAATAAGAGCTTGTGGAGTTGTTTTCCAAATAGGTAATGTTGTGTCTTTCAATACGTGAATATACATCATCTGCCAAGGCTTCATCGTATTCAGCCTTGGTAATAAATCCTGCTTCCAACATATCGTTCAAGCATTTCAACCGACGTTCTGCATTATTTTCCGGATGGCTGATAGGATTCCACTTGGAAGGGTTCTGGGTAATAACTGCAATGGTAGCACATTCCGAAAGGGTCAATTCGCTGACAGACTTTCCGAAATAACGTTGCGAAGCTGCTTCTACGCCCAGAGTGTTCTGACCTAAGTTAATAGTGTTCATGTAGCGTTCCAGAATTTCTTCCTTGGATAAAACCTTGGTAAGCTCTACGGCCAAGTATTGTTCCTGTAATTTACGTTTAACAGACTTAATTAGGTTATCGTCTTCTTCCATCCAGTCGGTAAAGATGGTATTTTTCAGTAACTGTTGGGTAATGGTACTTGCACCCTGCTTCTTTGCACCAAAGGAGGTAACAAATTCATAACCGGCACGTAACATACCAATGAAGTCTATACCGTTATTTTCATAAAAACGTACGTCCTCAATGGCTACAATAGCGTCTGCCATATTCTGTGGTATCTGCTCCATGGTTACCGGAATACGGTTGGAGTTGCTGGCTACCAGTTCGTCGATTTTATTTCCCTCAGCATCGTATACAAAAGTAGCGGCACCTACCGGTGCTACCATATTACTGGTAATGGGTGGGGTGGAAGTCAGAATACCGTTGTACATACCAAAAGCAGCGGATATGCCTAAGATACCGATTCCTACAATGGCTATAATCACTATAATAATCAGTGCCAGCATAAGCTTTCTGCCCAGCTTGCCGGCGGTGGCATTCAATGCCCTTTGCTTGGCAAGGATACCCTTTTGCGTATAATTCATAAAAATGTCCTTCTTTCTATTATGGTAAAGGGGCTTGTACAAACACCTTTACAGAATTAACTCATTCTACAACATAGTATTATACCAAAAAATCTTATGTAAATAAAGGATTTCTTTGTGATATTAAGAATTGTTCACGAAATCTTTAGATTTATGCGTTTTTTTCTTTCAAAGTTCGGACTTTTCGTTTATACTAGAAGAGAATGGGCCGGTAAGGACAGGAGCCGGAGAACCGTTGTATTCCGGTAAAGGGAAGGACACATAAAATATGGAGAACAACAATTTGCAGACTTATCGTGTCCTGTTAGAGGGCGGCGAAGGAGAAATTGTAGAAAAGAAGTCACGTTTTATCGCTACCATACGGAGAGTGGAGAGCGAAGAAGAAGCGGTGAAATTTATAGAAGAAATGAAGAAAAAGTACTGGGACGCCAGACACAATTGCAGTGCTTTTGTGATTGGGAGCAGGGCGGAGCTTACCCGTTGCAGTGATGACGGGGAACCAAGCGGTACCGCAGGACGACCTATGCTGGAGGTGCTTTTGGGAGAGGGCGTGCGAAACATTGCAGTGGTGGTGACGCGTTATTTTGGCGGAGTGCTGCTTGGTACCGGAGGCTTGGTGCGGGCATACACTCAGGCAGTCAAAGCGGGACTGGAAAACTGTAGTGTGGGCGCTATGGTACATGGGTACGAAATCATGTTGAATACGGATTATAACGGGATCGGTAAGGTGCTTTATTTATTGGGGCAGTATGGTATTGAACCGGTGGATAGTGAGTATGGTGTGGATGTAGTGCTACAGATTCGTATACGCAGTGATATAGCGGAGAGGTTGCATAAAGAGCTGATAGAAGCTACCAGTGGTAAAATAGGCTGGGAACAGCTGGATGAACTTTATTTTGTTGACAGGGAAAACTGAGTAAAGGAGAGGTGCTATGGAAGAATTAGAATTGAAATATCTTGAAATAGTACAGGAAATGTTAGAAACCAAGCAGTATACCAAGCTGCGTCAGTTTTTGGCAGAAATGAATGATGCGGATATTGCGTCCTGTATGGATGAGCTGGAAGATCCGGAGATGTTAAAAGTATTCCGTATATTGCCTAAGGATTTGGCAGCAGATGTATTTTCTTATCTGGAAGTGGAAAATCAGCAATTAATTATTACTTCCTTGACAGATAAGGAAGCGGCCAATGTCATTGATAATCTGATGGCGGATGATGCGGTAGACTTGTTGGAGGAAATGCCTGCCAGCGTAGTAAAGAAGCTTTTGGCAAACGTAAGTCCGGAGGCTCGTCGGGACATTAATCATTTGTTGCGCTATCCTGATGAATCTGCAGGAAGCATAATGACTGTGGAATTCGTGGACTTGAAGGAAAACCTGACAGTTGCTGAGGCTATTGAACGCATCCGTAAGGTGGGAGTAGATAGTGAAACAATCAATATCTGTTACGTATTAGATGCTCAGAGAAGACTTGTGGGTACCGTGGCATTGCGCTATTTGTTGTTAAGTAATGCAGATGATGTCATTGGCGAGATTATGCATGAAAACGTCATCTCCCTGAATACCCTGATGGACCAGGAAGAGGTTGCCAACCAATTTAAAAAGTACGACTTTACCTCCATGCCGGTTGTTGATAATGAAAATCGTCTGGTAGGTATTATTACCGTCGATGACGTTGTGGATATCATGGAAGAAGAAACCACAGAGGATATGGAAAAGATGGCGGCGATTGTACCAAGTGACAAGCCGTACATGCGTACCAGTGTGTGGGAGAACTTTAAAAAGCGTATTCCCTGGCTGTTACTGCTCATGGTGTCCTCTGCCTTTACAGGAGCGATTATCAGCTCCTTTGAAGAGGCATTAAGTGTGTATTCTGCGTTGATTGCCTTTATTCCTATGTTGATGGGTACCGGCGGTAATGCGGGCGGTCAGGCCAGCGTAACCGTTATCCGTGGACTTTCCATGGGAGAAATCGAGTATCGGGATGTACCCGGTGTTATGTGGAAGGAAATTCGCGTGGCAGTGCTGTGCGGATTATGTCTGGCAGTTGCCAATTTTGTGAAATTAATGATATTTGATCAGGTAGGAATACTGGTAGCCATAGTAGTCAGCCTGACTTTAGTGGTGGTAGTGCTTATGGCTATGCTCTTAGGCTGTCTGCTCCCGGTGCTTGCAAAGCGTATCGGCTTAGACCCGGCAGTTATGGCGAGCCCGTTCATTACTACCATCGTAGATGCATTGTCGCTGATAGTATACTTCAAAGTGGCAGTGATGGTGTTAGGGATCTCCGTGTAGGCTACAAGCCATGCATGTCAAAACGAATAAAAGCGCCCGGCAATGCTTGGCTTTCCGGGGG
>JBGVKL010000139.1:0-120340 GCA_045123675.1 Acetatifactor sp.
GGAATTATCAGAATTACAAGTGGTATGAATGTGCTTGACTTTGCTAATGAATATCTTTTTAAACCTTTAGGAATTGCACCAAGAAGCAATGCAGGTTGCGAGAGCAAAGAAGACCAGTTTGAGTATTTAATGAACAAAAACGACCACGGTAAGGTTTGGTTTTTGGACCCGACAGGTATGCCAACTGCAGGTTGGGGATTATCTCTTTCAGCTTATGAAATGGCACAGATAGGTTTGATGGTGCTTAATAACGGAGTATATGATAATGTCCGTATTGTAAGTGAGAATTGGATTGAAATGATGACAACTTCCTACATATCTACGGATGAGAGATTTGGAAATCAGGATTATGGTTTTTTGTGGTGGCTTCCTCACAGAACAAGAGATGTAATTGCCGCTATTGGTGATGGCGGTAATATTATATATATTGATAGAAAAAACCAAATTGTAGTAGCCATAACTGCACATTTTAAGCCTATGGTTTTTGACAGAGTAGAATATATTGAAAAAAACATTGTTGAAGCATTAACAATGAGATGAATTTAAGGCTTCTGGTGAATCTGAAAGAATGTGTGAATTTGAAGTTTCTTCGGAGAATGCGAAAGGATTTATGATGAATATAGGATATGAAAACGATATGATTTGGCGGCAAATCCAAGAATATCTCCCAGTGAAAAATCGTATAGATGACAACAATGTGCCAAAAGAGGAATGGTTAGAAACTGGTAAAAATCAGATTCATATTGACCATTATATCTGCAATGATGCAAAGGGTATCGTTGTTATATATCATGGTGTGGGTGGAAATGGAAGATTGTTATCCTTTATTGCAGTGCCGCTTCATAAAGCAGGTTATGAGGTAATATGTCCAGACTTACCATTATATGGTCACTCCGTTTGTAGAGGAAAAACAACATATTCTGATTGGGTTGAGTGTGGAGCAGTGATTGCCGAGAAATACCGACAGGATGATAAACCATTGTATTTATTTGGTTTGAGTGCTGGTGGGATGTTAGCATATCAGATTTCGTGTAGATTGCAAAATATAGATGGTTTAATGCTGACCTGCTTGTTAGACCAACGAATAAACAAAGTAACAAAGGAAACTGCATCAAGCAGTATGATGGCGGTTTTAGGTAAGCCATTCCTTAAAATAACACATCACATATTTGGTGGAGTTAAGTTGCCGATGAAGATGGTGTGTAATATGAAAGCAATAGTAAACAATAAAGCGTTGGCAGAATTGCTGATGAATGACCCTATATCTTCCGGAACAAAAGTATCTTTAGAATTTTTGTACGGAATGCTAAATCCAAGCATTGAGATTGAAGCAAATAATTACAAAAAGTGTCCGGTGTTACTTGTACATCCCGAGAGAGATTATTGGACAGATGTATCTTTAAGTAGATTATTTTTTGATGAGATACAATCATCAAAAGAATTGAAAATATTGCAGGGCGCGGGGCATTTCCCGATTGAGGAAAAAGGATTAAAGCAGTTAGAAGAGTATTGTATAGCCTTTATGAATAGGTAAAGAGATTCGCAAACCTTCCGTTTGCTGTTCATTCATGATACTGTCGGTCTATGCAAATTTTTGGTTGAATCAGTACCGGTAAGAGGGGTACGATTTCAGTGATTTTTTAATATAGATACCGGGTACTTCTTGAAAGTGAAAATATATAGTAGTAAAAGCCGGTTGTTCAGATTTAGAAACCACAAAAATTGCAAATAAATATATGAATAAGAGGAAATAAAATCACCCGTTCACTTAATTGAAAAATGTGAACGGGTGTAATTTGTTTAAGTCAATATTTACTTCATATAACCAGCAACACGCTTGCCGCACTCAGAGAAATCATTTTCTGTAAAGTTGCAGTTTACGGTACAAGTAGGAGCAAGTATAGCAGAGGTTTCTGCTTTGTTGGAAAGGTTCCAAATCATGTAGCTGATCTTGTATTCATTCATTAAGTCAATCCACTTATTGGTTTCTTCGTCATTGATAGGACCGTTGCCGGAAGCGTCGCAGATACCGAATTCGGAAACGAATACCGGAAGACCATCCTTGATTGCATCTACCATAAGCTGACGGAGGCTGTCCTTATGAGTGTCTGCATAGAAATGCAGAGTGTAAACTAAGTTCGGATAGGAGAGAGGAGCTTTTGCAGCTTCGTCTACTCTCTGAGACCAAACAGGAGTACCTACAATAATTACACATTCCGGAAGAATCTCACGGATGACAGGGATTACATTATTTGCATAATTACAAATCTGTGCCCAAGTAGTATCAGTGTTAGGTTCGTTACAGATTTCGTAAACAATATTATCGTAACCTGCTAATCTGGGGCAAACATTCTTAAAGAACTGAATAGCCTTGTCCATATGAGTGTTCGGGTCCGGATCTAAAAGAATATGCCAGTCTACAATCATGTAAATACCAAGCTTTGCACAATACTGTGCAGCATTAATCATCATATCTTCCAGTTCCGCTCTGTGAGCATCGTCACCATCTGCATAACCGTATACATCATCAGCAAGAGCAGAGTACATAGCTATACGCATGGTATTAACACCAAGCTCATCTACAAACTGTGTGAATGCAGCTTCGTTTACATATTCCGGATAAAGGGAAATGTTGTGTGTACTGATACCCTTTAACTGTACAGGCTGGTTGTTTGCATCCATTAACTGTGTGCCGTCTACATGGAGTTTGCCATGGGCACCATAAGGGGTGGTTTTACCATTTCGAGTTGTTGTAATTAATGTCATAATTTGAATCCTCTCCATATACATAGTATTGTATTTACTATAAATCATAAAAGGGGAGAAATACAAGTCCTCTTTTATAAAAAAATGCAAATATGACTAAATTTTATTATAATTGTCTAATATTTGAAATATCGGAGTCAATCATAAGGGAGTAGTTAGTGTAATAAACCACAAAACCGGGCTTTGCACCTGCAGGTTTCTTAACATGTTTTTTCTGGATATAGTCTATTTCCACCTTTTCCTGCTCCCGTCCTTTAGAATAGTAAGCGGCTAAGCGACCGGCTTCCTCAAAGGTTCTGTCGGGAAGTTCCTCTGCACCTTCAGATTTAACCACGACATGAGAGCCGGGCATATTTTTGGCATGGAACCACCAGTCGTTGCCTGTAGCAAATTTAAAGGTTAGTTCATCGTTCTGATAATTATTTTTTCCTACATACATATGAAAGCCGTCACTACTGATATAATGGAAGGGTTTACTGGTGACTTTTTCCTTTTTGGAACCCCCTTTGCGGCGTATATAACCGTTTTCAGTAAGTTCTTCCTTTATTTGTACTAAATCCTCTTCCTGCAAGGCTATGTCTAAAGCAGTACTGATGGATTCTAAGTGTTCAATTTCATCCTTTACCTGTTTGGTAAGTTCGGTAAGAGCTTCGTAAGTACGTTTTAACTTTCCGTATTTATCGAAATATTTCTTAGCATTTTCCTGTGGAGTCAGGTCGGGGTCCAGTGGAATGGTAACCATCTCATTTGTATAGTAATTTAAGGCTTCCATGGATTTACTTCCCGGTTCCACGCCATACCCATAGGTGTTTAAAAGTTCTCCATAGATACGATAGGTATCTCGTTTCTCCGTATCTTTTATCTGTCGAAGCTGAAGGTCATATTTTTTGATGTTACGTTCCAAAGCAGTCTGTACAATTTTGCGTAAATCTGCTGATTTCTGGCGAATACGTGTCAAAGTATTTTTTTCGGCATAATAATGTTCCAAAAGAAGGGACATGGAATCAAAAGACACCAAATGATCCTCAGTATTTTCGTACATTGTTAGCGGAAGCGCAGCGAATTCCACGGGATGATTGCCAGTGTATGCAATATGTGGTGCAAAGTCCCCTGTTTTTACCTGAGAAATTAAATTAATAAAAGTTGTATTCAGTTTTTCTTTTTCTGCATCAGTTAAGGAGGCGGTGGAAGCATCCCCATCCACTCCGCAACGATAGCAGATTTCCTGGGCCATAATAGGAGAAATACCTGTATAGCTGCCGTAGATTGCCTTAAATATAGCCACAGGCTTGCACATTACCTGTGTTGTCCATTCCGTGGCAGAGGTATTTAATGCATCCAGTTTGTCCTGAGTCTGTGCCACAAAATATGGTTTGCCGGGAAGTACCTCACGTACACTGCTGACCAAACCGGAAACATGCTTAATACTGTCAATAATGGTACCGTCTGCATGGCAGAAGATCATATTGCTGTGCTTGCCCATAATTTCCACAATCAAAGTCTTTTTGCACAAGTCACCCATTTCATCTAAATGCTCAATCTCAATGTGAATAATTCTCTCCAGACCGGGCTGTGTAACTGCAACAATACGGCCGTTTTGCAAATGTTTTCGAAGCAACATGCAGAAGCCGGGGGCAGTCATTGGACTGGGTTTGTTGTTTTCAGTAAAATAAATCAGCGGAAGAGACGCATCTGCAGATATAAAAAGTCTTTTTTGACCACAACTGCCTTTTATGGTTAATATAAGCTCATCGTTTTCCGGCTGGGCAATTTTATTAATTCGACATCCAATGATAGTGTCGTTCATTTCCTTTACAACATTTGCAATTGTAATTCCGTCAAATGCCATGGTGAAACCTCCTAGATTTGATATTGCCAAGAAAACAGTTCAGACGCGCTATTCGCAAAGTCGCACTTGCAGTGCTTTCCTGTTGCTGCGCAACTAACTTTGCTCATATTCGAGCGCTAAGTTTATGGGCATAAACGGCTGTAAATTTATGCAAGCATAATTTGGACAGCCATATATGCCCATAACTGAACTGTTTTCTAGTATATCATAAATCAAGCCTTGACGCTACCACAAATATATTTTATAATATTATGAGGTGTGCGACCAATATGCGGTAAGGGGAAAGCGTCGTAACCGGAGAGGGTTAAACTTATGATAAAGAGCATGACTGGTTTCGGTAGATGTGAAATCACCGAGAATGACCGTAAGTATACGGTTGAAATGAAGTCCGTAAATCACAGATATTTGGATGTGAATATCAAAATGCCGAAGAAATTAAATTTCTTTGAGTCTGCTATTCGTGCAGAATTGAAGAATTATATTTCCAGAGGTAAGGTGGATGTATTTATCACCTATGAAGATTTTACGGAGAACAACACAACGATCCGGTATAATAAGGAAGTTGCCACAGAGTATTTAAAGTATTTAAAGGAAATGGCTGATGATTTCCAGCTGGATAACGACATTCGTGTATCCACACTTTCCAGATATCCTGAAGTATTTACCATGGAAGAACAGACCATGGATGAAGAGGAGCTTTGGAAAGGATTGCAGAAGGCCATTAAGGGTGCAGCTGAAAGCTTCGTGCAGACCCGTATCACTGAGGGCGAAAACCTTCGTGATGATTTAATACAGAAGTTAGATAATATGTTGAAGCTGGTGGATTTTATATCCGAACGTTCTCCCCAGATTATCAAAGAATATCGTGAAAAGCTGCTTGGTAAGATTCAGGATATGCTGGGTGACGTACAGGTGGATGAAAACAGACTTTTAACAGAGGTTACTATTTTTGCTGATAAAGTATGTGTAGATGAAGAGCTGGTGCGCCTTCGCAGTCATATTGAAACCACGAAGAAAACACTTTTAGAGGGTGGCAGCATCGGTAGAAAACTGGATTTTATTGCACAGGAGATGAACAGAGAGGCGAATACTACCTTGTCTAAATCCAATGATTTGGAAATATCCAATTGTGCAATTGAATTAAAAACAGAGATTGAGAAGGTTCGTGAGCAGATTCAGAACATCGAATAAAGCTTGTCTTAACAGAGGACGAACGGAGGAAGCATGAAGGATAAGGGAATATTAATTGTAGTTTCCGGATTTTCCGGTGCGGGCAAGGGTACTCTTATGAAGCGGTTATTGGCAGATTATGATAATTATGCATTATCCATATCCATGACCACCAGAGCTCCCAGAGAAGGAGAGGTTCACGGCAGAGAGTATTTCTTTACGGACAAAGAGAATTTTGAAAAAACCATTGCAGAAAACGGCTTGATTGAGTATGCTACTTATTGTGGCAATTATTACGGAACGCCGAGAGAATATGTAGAAAAGCAGCTGGCTGCAGGAAAAGATGTTATTTTGGAAATTGAAATTCAGGGTGCCTTAAAGGTAAAAGAAAAGTTTCCGGAATGTTTGTTGTTGTTTGTGACACCGCCTACTGCTAAGGAATTGGAGCGTCGTTTGGTAGGAAGAGGTACGGAAACAGCAGAAGTGATTGCGAAACGTCTTTCCAGAGCAGTAGAAGAGTCGGAAGGTATTGAAGAGTACGACTACATTGTAGTGAATGATAACTTGGATGAATGCGTGAAGCAGCTTCATAGCATCGTTATGAACGAGCATTACGCACCTATCCGGAGTGCAGAATTTATAGAACAAATCAGAGAAGAACTGAAGCAGTTCTCGAAAGGAGCAAATTAATGTTACATCCATCTTATTCAGATTTAATGAAAGTAGTAAACAGTGAAGTTGAGCAGGGCGAAGCACCTGTAGTAAACAGTCGTTATTCCATCGTAATGGCTACTGCGAAGAGAGCAAGACAGATTATTTCCGGTAGCGATGTTTTGGTAACCGGTACTTGCGGTAAGCCGTTATCTATTGCAGTGGAAGAGTTAAATCAGGGCAAAATCAAAATTTTGTCTGATGAAGAAAATTAATCGGCGGTATGTGGGGAGAAATGTCGTTACGATGTTTCTCCTTTCTTTCATATTAAAGTTTATGTGTTTAGACAGTACGAAAGGTTAATGGAATATGAAAATATTATTTGTATCCTTAGGATGTGATAAAAACCTGGTTGATACGGAAATGATGCTGGGACAGTTATTGCAAAAAGGTTATGAATTTACGGATGATGAAACAGAAGCGGATATAGTGGTAGTAAATACCTGTTGCTTTATCGGTGATGCCAAGGAAGAGAGTATTAATGTTTTGCTGGAGATGGCAGAGCTTCGAAAAAGTGGACAGTTAAAAGCGTTGGTGGCGGCAGGATGTCTGGCACAGCGTTATAAAGAGGAAATCCAAACGGAAATTCCGGAAGTGGATGCTGTTGTGGGAACTACTGCAATTGATGCTATAGTGGAAGCGATTGATGAAGTACTTAAAGGTTTTGCTAAAAACCATTATGCGGACTTGGATGCAAAACCCCTGACCGGTGTGAGAAGAGTTATGACTACCGGTGGTCATTTTGCGTATTTGAAAATTGCAGAAGGATGTAATAAATATTGCACATATTGTATTATTCCCAAGGTTCGTGGTAATTTCAGAAGTGTACCCATGGAGAATCTAGTAGCGGAAGCGAAGGAATTGGCTGATAAGGGCGTAAAAGAGCTGATTCTGGTAGCGCAGGAAACTACATTGTATGGTGTGGATTTATATGGGGAGAAATCCTTGCCTAAGTTACTTCATGAGCTGGGGCAGATACCGGGAATCTTCTGGATTCGTATTTTGTATTGTTATCCCGAAGAGATTACGGACGAATTGATTGAAGCTATTAAAACAGAACCCAAGGTATGTCATTATTTGGATATTCCGGTACAGCATGCTTCGGATAATGTGTTAAAGCGCATGGGACGCAGAACTAATCAGGCACAATTACGTGAAATGGTAGAAAAGTTGCGTACAGAGATTCCGGATATTTGTCTGCGTACTACGTTGATTACCGGTTTCCCGGGAGAAACGGAGGATGACCATGAGGAGCTTTTACAGTTTGTGGATGAGTTGGAATTTGACAGATTAGGTGTATTTACTTATTCTCAGGAGGAAGATACTCCTGCGGCAACTATGCCGGATCAGATTGAGGAAGAAATAAAACTGGAACGTCAGGCGGAGATTATGGAACTTCAGCAGGCGATTGCTTTTGAAAAAGCGGAGGAAATGGTGGGCAAAGTACTTACGGTTATGATAGAAGGTAAGATTGCCGAGGAAGATGCCTATGTAGCGAGAACCTACAGAGATGCCCCCAATGTGGATGGATATCTTTTTGTTAATACAAGCGCAAATCTGATGACCGGTGATTTGGTGAAAGTACTGGTTACCGATTCGAACGAATATGATTTGATTGGAGAGTTGTATCATGAGTAAAGCTGAAAAAGAAAAGATGAATTTACCGAATAAGTTGACTATATTTCGTGTGATTCTGATTGTGCCGTTTGTTGTGCTTTTGCTGGGAAATTATCATCAGTGGAGCTGGTTTAAGGCGCTTTTCGGAGATATTAAGGAGTATGTGGATTATATTGCCCTGGCTATTTTTATAATCGCAAGTCTTACTGATTTGTTGGATGGTAAGATTGCCCGTAAATATAATCTGGTAACCAATTTCGGTAAGTTTATGGATCCTTTGGCGGATAAGCTTTTGGTTTGTGCGGCATTGATTGCTTTAATTGAAATGGGACGTATTCCGTCATGGGTGGTAATTATTATTATCAGCCGTGAGTTTATCATCAGTGGATTCAGGTTGATTGCGTCAGATAATGGTGTAGTAATTGCTGCCAGTTATTGGGGAAAGTTTAAGACTACCTTCCAGATGATTATGGTATGCCTTATGATTGCCAATATAAAGGCGCTGGCTTTGCTTACGGACATTGTAATGTGGATTTCGCTTGTTCTTACCGTAGTATCGTTAGTGGATTATTTGTGGAAAAATAAAGATGTAATGAAGGATAATAAATAACAGAAAGGGAGCCTACGGGCTCTTTTTCGCTATTTATGGCTGTTTTATATTGTGAAATGGAGAGAAGTAATGTTTGAGAAATTAATTGAGGAACAGGTGGTTGAACTTTTAAAACAAAATAATTTTACCATAACTTGTGCGGAATCCTGTACAGGCGGACTTTTGTGCGGACGTCTCGTAAATGTTTCAGGAGCATCCGAGGTGTTAAAAAGTAGTATAGTTACTTATGCTGAGGAAAGTAAGATGAAATTTTTGGGAGTATCTCAGGAAACTTTAGATATGTACGGAGTAGTTAGTAAAGAGACCGCCGAGGAAATGGCCAGGGGAGCAGTGATTTGGGCAGGGGCGGATGTTGCTCTAAGCGTTACCGGAATCGCCGGACCGGGAGGCGGAAGCCCGGAAAAACCCGTAGGCCTGGTATACATCGGATGTAATGTTTGCGGAACGATTATAGTAGAAAGATATGTATTTGAGGGTGAGAGGCATAAAGTAAGGGAACAGAGCGTGACTGCTGCGTTGGAACTGGCAAAAAAGTGTTTGAAAAGTATTGCTTAAAAAATAAATAAATGCTATATTGAAGCCACAGAATTCTAACAAAATCTATTGGCAGATATTTTCGTGTCGGAGATACTGCAAAGTCATTTTTATCGTACCGTGTCAGGTATCCAATCCGTTAAAAATGTTAAAGAATTCAGTTTTTTGGAAAATGGTGGTGGTGTATAGCATTGAGGGTGGATTAAAGGACATAAAAGGGTGTATTTTTATGTCATAAATAAAAATAATTATTGACAAAACCGAACAAATGTTTTATTCTAAAGGAAATCAGAACATTTGTTCCTTGAGAGAAGGAGATTGAAATATGGATAAGAATGAAAAATTAAGAGCACTGGATGCGGCGATTAGCCAGATTGAAAAGCAGTACGGTAAAGGGGCAGTGATGAAGTTGGGGGACCCTTCTGCACAGATGAATGTAGAAACCATTCCCACCGGTTCCCTGAGCCTGGATATTGCATTAGGTCTTGGCGGTATTCCTAAAGGAAGAATTATAGAGATTTACGGACCGGAATCCAGTGGTAAAACAACAGTTACTTTACATATGATTGCGGAAGTACAGAAAAGAGGCGGTATTGCGGGATTTATTGATGCAGAGCATGCGTTAGATCCTGTTTATGCTAAGAATATTGGTGTTGATATCGATAACTTATATATTTCACAGCCGGACAATGGTGAACAGGCATTAGAAATTACAGAAACCATGGTACGTTCCGGTGCTATTGATATTGTTGTAGTGGACTCTGTTGCAGCACTGGTACCGAAGGCTGAAATTGATGGTGATATGGGCGATTCCCATGTAGGTTTACAGGCGAGACTTATGTCACAGGCACTTAGAAAGTTAACGGCGGTAATTAGCAAATCCAACTGTACGGTAGTGTTTATCAACCAGCTTCGTGAAAAAGTTGGTGTTATGTTTGGTAATCCGGAAACCACTACCGGTGGACGTGCATTGAAGTTCTATTCTTCTGTACGTTTGGATGTACGCAGAATTGAATCTTTAAAACAAGGCGGTGAAGTAATCGGTAACCGTACCAGAGTTAAGGTTGTAAAGAATAAGATTGCTCCTCCGTTTAAAGAGGCAGAATTTGATATTATGTTTGGTGAAGGTATTTCAGCAGTGGGTGATATAGTGGATTTGGCTGCTAATATTGATGTTATTAATAAGTCCGGTGCATGGTATGCCTATATGGGTAATAAAATCGGACAGGGACGTGAGAATGCAAAACAGTACTTGAAGGATCATCCTGAAGTGTGTGTTGAGATAGAGAGTAAGATCAGACAGCACTACGGCTTAAACGGAGCAACACCTTCAGAGAGTAGTGAAGAGTAATATGGTTATTACACAGATTTCGCAGATTTCAAAAAGTCGAAGCAAAGTGTATATTGATGAAGAGTTCGCCTTTGTATTATACAAAGGCGAACTTAGTCTGTATCATCTGCAGGAAGGTATGGAGATTAAGGCACAGGATTACAATGAAATTGTAAATGCCGTATTGCCCAAACGTGCTAAACTTCGAGCAATGAATCTGTTACAAAAACGTACATATACAGAAAAGCAGTTGAGAGATAAATTAACGGAAGGTTTTTATGCACCGGAGATTTTAGAACAGGCAATTGATTATGTAAAATCCTTTCATTATCTTGATGATTATGAATATGCGTTGGATTACATTACGTATAATGCAGAACGTAAAAGTATAAAGCAGATAGAGATGGATTTGCATCAAAAAGGAATCACTAAGGATGTGATTACGAAAGCCTATACGCAGTGGAAGGAAATAAACGGTGATCAGAATGAATCAGAAATGATTCGTAGACTCTTAGATAAAAAAAATTATCATAAAGATTGTGATTTAAAAGAAAAACAGAAAATATACGGATTTTTGCTGAGAAAGGGCTATTCTGCTGAAAAAATACGTTATGAAATGAATTTAGAAATTGATTAAGTGTGCAAATAATATAAAAAAATCGAACAAATTTTGGAAGTTATAGACACTTTTACTTGACATAACAAGGATTACAGTATAAAATTTAACTGTTGTAAATTGCTTGTTAGGATAAATGTATATACATTTGTTCTATATTGGATATTTGTACAATGATAATTTAATAAGGAGGTGTCCTGTATGGGAGGATATGTTATCACCGCCTTGGTTGCAGTTGTTATTGCTGCAGTTATCACATATTTTGTGACTGTTTCATTTATGAAAAAGGATGCAACGTCCAAAATCGGTAATGCAGAAAATAAGGCAAGAGAAATTATCGATGAAGCATTGAAAACTGCTGAAACAAAGAAGCGTGAAGCTTTATTGGAAGTAAAGGAAGAATCCATTAAAACCAAGAATGAGCTCGACAAGGAAATCAAAGAACGTAGAGCAGAAGCTCAGCGTTATGAGAGAAGAATTCAGCAGAAGGAAGAAAACATCGATAAGAAGGCTGATGCAATCGAGAAGAAGGAAGCCAGTTTAGCAGCGAAAGAAGAATCCCTCAATAAGATGAAGGAAGAAGTTTCAAAGCTGAATGAGCAAAGAGTACAGGAACTGGAAAGAATTTCAGGTTTAACCTCTGAACAAGCAAAAGACTACTTATTGAAAATTGTTGAAGATGAAGTGAAACATGAAACGGCTGTTATGATTAAAGAATATGAGAGCCGTGCAAAGGAAGAAGCAGACAAAAAGGCAAAGGAAATTGTGGTATCCTCTATCCAGAGATGTGCAGCAGACCATGTGTCAGAAACTACAATTTCGGTTGTGCAGCTTCCTAACGATGAAATGAAGGGTAGAATCATTGGTCGTGAAGGTAGAAATATTCGTACCTTGGAAACCATGACAGGTGTGGATTTGATTATTGATGATACTCCTGAAGCAGTTATTTTATCAGGATTTGACCCGATTCGTCGTGAAGTGGCAAGAATTGCCCTGGAAAAATTAATTGTTGACGGTCGTATCCATCCGGCTCGTATTGAAGAGACTGTGGAGAAGGCACAAAAAGAAGTTGAAGTAATGATTAAAGAAGAAGGTGAGTCAGCTACTCTTGAAGTTGGAGTGCATGGTATTCATCCGGAACTTGTTAAATTACTTGGTAAAATGAAGTTTAGAACCAGTTATGGTCAGAACGCGTTGAAGCATTCTATTGAAGTGGCTCAGTTATCAGGATTGCTGGCATCTGAGTTGGGGTTAGATGTCAGACTTGCAAAGCGTGCAGGTTTATTACATGATATTGGTAAAGCTGTTGACCATGAAATGGAAGGTTCACATATTCAGCTTGGTGTTGAACTTTGTAAAAAGTATAAAGAGAATGCAACCGTTATTAATTCGGTTGAGTCCCACCACGGTGATGTTGAACCCACATCCCTTATTGCATGCGTTGTTCAAGCTGCTGATACAATTTCCGCTGCAAGACCGGGAGCTAGAAGGGAAACTTTGGAAACCTATACTAGCAGATTAAAGCAATTAGAAGAAATAACAAACAATTTCAAAGGTGTAGATAAATCTTTTGCTATTCAGGCAGGTCGTGAAGTTCGTGTTATGGTAGTACCGGAACAGATTACAGATGCTGATATGGTTCTGTTAGCACGTGATATTTCAAAGCAGATTGAAGCTAATATGGAATATCCCGGACAGATTAAGGTAAATGTAATTCGTGAGTCAAGAGTAGTTGATTACGCTAAGTAATACCTGTACAGTTCGATTTACTGAAAATTTCATAAGATTAAAACCGTTGTGTATTATGCACAACGGTTTTTTTATAGATTTTTTTGCAAAAAATTGTGAAATTACCTCTTGTGTAATACTAAATCTTGTAGTATTATATATGAAATGTATGATTGTATACAATTATCCAAGTGGTGTTTATGGAGGTAATATGAAAGCATATTGCGAAATGAGTAGAGAAGAACTTTTGGCTTTGAAAGAACAGTTAGAGGCGGCATATGAGGAAGAAAAAGGCAAAGGATTAAAATTAGATATGTCCAGAGGTAAGCCCGGATTTTCACAGTTAGATCTTTCACTGCCGATGATGGATGTTATTAACAGTGATTCTGATATGAGAACCATGCTCGGTAATGATACCCGTAATTATGGTGATTTGGACGGTATTGGTGAGTGTAGAAGACTTATGGCAGATATGATGTCTGTGGCTAAGGATAATGTTGTTGTTTGCGGTAATTCCAGTTTAAATATTATGTATGATACAGTATCCACCTCAATGACTCATGGTGTAAATGGTTCTACCCCTTGGTGCAAATTAGACAAGGTTAAGTTTTTGTGTCCGGTTCCGGGTTATGACAGACATTTTAGAATTACAGAGTTCTTTGGTATTGAAATGATTGCCATTCCCATGGATGAGAATGGTCCGGATATGGATATGGTGGAACAGTATGTGAATAATGATTCTGCGGTAAAGGGTATCTGGTGTGTGCCGAAATACTCTAATCCTACCGGTATTTCATATTCTGATGAGGTTGTAAAGCGTTTTGCAAATTTAAAGCCTGCGGCAGAGGATTTTAGAATTTACTGGGATAATGCATATTGTATTCATCATTTGTATGAAGATAAACAGGATGAGATTTTAAATATTTTGGAAGAGTGCGAAAAAGCAGGAAATCCTGATATGGTATATATATTTGCATCGACTTCTAAAGTAACCTTCCCGGGTTCCGGAGTGGCTGCTATTGCATCTTCTTTAGAAAATGTAAAATTTATTGAGAGGCAGATGACTGTACAAACTATTGGTCATGATAAGATTAATCAGTTGCGTCATGCACGTTATTTTAAGGATATCGAAGGTATGAAGGCGCATATGAAGAATCATGCAGATTTAATGCGTCCTAAATTTGAAGCAGTTTTGGCTGTTTTGGAAGAGGAATTAGGTGGTCTTGGTATTGGTACCTGGAATAAGCCAAACGGTGGTTATTTCATTTCTTTTGATGCTATGGAGGGTTGTGCAAAGGCTATTGTTGCTAAGTGTAAGGAAGCAGGTGTTGTACTTACAGGAGCGGGTGCAACATATCCTTACGGTAAAGACCCTAAGGATAGTAATATCAGAATTGCGCCATCATTCCCTACACCGGAAGAAATGGCTATGGCGACAAATTTATTTGTATTATGCGTAAAATTAGTCAGTGTTGAAAAATTGTTAAACGAGTAGGGTAACCTACTCGTTTTAAGATTAAGATAAGGAGAATGGGTATGGATAAGATTGTACGTATAAAAAGAGACTTGGTAGCCAAGGGACATATTTTTGATTATTATCATGATACTATGCAGATTCCAAACGGAAATGTAGCTGTGTGGGACTTTATTCAGCATAAAGGTGCGGCAGCTATTTTGCCGGTACGTGAAGATGGGAAGATTTTGATGGTTCGTCAGTTTCGTAACGCCCTGGATAGGGATACATTGGAGATTCCGGCCGGAGGATTAAATGGTCCGGATGAACCTACTGATGTAGCTGCTATGCGTGAACTGGAAGAAGAGACGGGTTATAAATGTGATAAGGTTGAACTTCTTTTGTCTATTCGTACCGCAGTTGCCTTTTGTAATGAGAAGATTGATATATATCTGGCAAGAGATTTACAACCTTCTAAACAGCATTTGGATGAAGATGAATACATTGATGTAGAGGAATATACAGTAGAAGAATTATTGGATATGATTTATGCAGGAATTATTCAGGACAGTAAAACAGTCAGCGCAATTTTGGCATATGCTAATCGCTATTTAAAGCAGTAATAAGAGTGGTATTTCTTAATATCGACAAGCATATAATAAGGGGAAGAGTTATTAAGAGGTCCATACATGAAAGATGCGTTTCAGATAAATAAATGGAATCGCAAGGAAAATTCCCTTACCGCTTTGTTTTTCTGCAGTCTGGCAATATCTATGTTTTTTGTAGTAATGAAAAGAGAGGAATTGTTATCACAAACAGACATTTTGTCTATGGAAATGCTATCCATGGTGGGATGTGACGATGTTAACAATTCTGTTTTTTTAGCTGTTCTGATGGAGAGAGTAGCATTAATTCCAATACTTTTTTTGGTGTCTACTACATATCTGGCAGGGATGTTTGTGCATGGAGTTGTTATGTTTTATGGATTTTCTGTAGGAACATTATTTGCAATAGCAATGTTGCGCTATAAAATAGGAGGTGTTGTATTTTTGCTCCTGTGCGCTATGCCACAATATATTTTATATTTACCCGCATTTCTAATCGCACTTCGTCTGACAATGGAAGAAAGAGTGCCGGACAAAAAGTTTTTTCTGCAATTATGTGCATTAGAAGGAATGATTTTAGTGGGATGTTTTCTGGAGAGTTATGTAAATTCTTTTTTTGTAAAAAAAATTATTTATTTTTTTATGGGAGTATGACGCAAGATATTGTGTTTACATAAAAAAGCCAATCCTTTATGTTGTACCATTGGGCATTATTCCTGAAAAATGTCGGAAAAATAGTGAATTTTGCGATTGATTTTCGCTGATTTTCACAGTATAATGAGGCTTATCCGCATGTTAAATAATAATAGGGAGGTTACGAGTAAAGGCATGGAACAGCATATTGAAGCTTTTATTATGTATTTACATAACGTGAAAAAAACTTCAGAGAATACTACTTTGTCTTATCGTCGAGACCTTCTTAAATGGAAGGATTATGCGGATACACAAGGTATCAAATCTGTACGGGAAGTTACGAAAGAGAACTTGCAGGAATTTGTAGACCATTTACAGGTTCAAGGATTTAAAGCGGCAACAATTTCCAGAAATATTGCAGCGTTAAAAGCATTCTATCACTATTTGTTTAAAGAAAAGTTGGTAGATGAGGACATTTCCGATTGTATTCACGCACCTAAGGTGGAGAAAAAGATGCCGGAGATTATTTCCATGGAAGAGGCAGTACGTCTGGTAGAGCAACCAAGTGCGGAAACTCCCAAAGAGCTTCGCGACAGAGCTATGTTGGAGCTTTTGTATGCTACAGGAATTCGCGTGACGGAATTAGTAAATTTAAAGTTGTCGGATGTGAATTTACAAATGGGTTTGTTAACCTGTAAGGATGGAAATAAAAAAAGATTAATTCCTTTTGGAAATAAAGCAAAAACAGCTTTGATGAAGTATTTGGACAAAGGAAGAGAGGCCATGCTTTTAGAATATGAGGCGGAGGAATTGTTTGTGAATTGTTCCGGACAAGCTATGAGCAGACAGGGCTTTTGGAAGTTAATAAAATCATATGCCAAGAGAGCCGGCATTGAAGCAGATATTACACCACATACCTTAAGACATTCTTTTGCGGCACATTTAGTGGAAAACGGTGCAGATTTGAGAAGTGTACAGGAAATGATGGGACATTCAGATATTGCGACAACACAGATATACGCTACATTAACAGGCAATCATTTAAGAGAAGTATATGCAAAGACTCATCCTCGCGGATGAGTCTTTTTTCTTAATCAAAATCAGCAATTGTATAAATCAGTTTTTCGGTGTCTGCCCAGCCTAAGCAAGGATCAGTGATGGATTTGCCATATATACCCCCACCTACTTTTTGATTACCCTCTTCGATATAGCTTTCTACCATAACTCCTTTTACCAGTTTATGTATATTGGAACATAATTTACGACTGTGCATTACTTCTTTTACAATTCGAATCTGTTGTTCAAATTGTTTGTTAGAGTTGGAGTGGTTAGAGTCGATAATACATGCAGGATTTTTTAAATTCATACTTTCATACATATCATATAATCGAATTAAATCCTCATAGTGGTAGTTCGGAATGCTCTGTCCATGCTTGTTATTTGCACCACGCAGTACAGTGTGGGCTAGTTCATTACCGGTAGTATTTACTTCAAAACCACGATAAATAAAAGAATGAGGATGTTGTGCTGCATATACGGAATTCAGCATAACAGAAATATCACCACTGGTAGGATTTTTCATACCTGCAGGTATATCAAAACCGCTTACGGTTAAGCGATGCTGTTGGTCTTCTACAGAACGGGCTCCGATAGCTACGTAAGAAAGGATATCGGATACATACATCCAGTTTTCCGGGTAGAGCATTTCGTCAGCGGCGGTCAAACCGGTCTCTTCAATAGCGCGGATATGCATTTTTCTCATAGCAATAAGTCCTGCCAGGAAGTCGGGTTTCTTTTCCGGATCCGGCTGGTGTACAATTCCTTTGTAGCCTTCGCCGGTGGTTCTCGGTTTATTGGTATAGATACGCGGAATCAGAATTAATTTATCCTTTACTTTATCATTGATTTTGGCAAGACGGTTTACATAGTCGCAAACAGAATCTTCATTGTCTGCAGAACATGGTCCGATAATTACCAAAAACTTATTACTCTTTCCGGTAATGACATCACGTATCTCTTCATCACGTTTCTTTTTGATTTCTGCCAGAGCTTCCGGCAGAGCATATTGGTTTTTGATTTCTTCCGGTGTGGGAAGCTTTTGTATAAATTCAAAACTCATAAATTATAAGTCCTTTCTAAGCATTCATTCGTATTACACTATCGAATAGTTTACCACTTAGAGGAATGTGTGGCAAGATTTTTCTTTTTTAAAATAGTAGCCAAATAAGTAATGGTTGTAAAAATCTGTCCGGCAAGAAGTCCCCATAAATAACCTTGAATTCCGTGAGTTGGCACATAATGATATATAAAAAATAAACGTAGTAAAAGGGATAACACATTTATTACAAATAAAGTAATTACTTTGCCCATGCCTTGCAGGATGGCGGATAAAGTACTGTTTAGATAAATGAATGGGCATATATAACTGAGTCCTGCTATGAAGATTCCTGCTAATTTGCTTTGAAAGAGAAGATTGCCCAGAGCGTTACCGAACAGTAAAAATGTACCCATACAAAAAAAGCCCAGAAGTGAACAATATTGTATGGTTTTGATAGTTAACTTTCGGACTTCCCTAGTGTTTCCACGGGCACTTTCCTGAGAAATCAGTGGAAGGAGCAGTACTGCAATGGAACCCGTTACTGCATTTGGAAAGAAAATAAGCGGGAAGGCCATACCCGTTAATACACCATAAACACTTAATGCAGTAGCATGGTCATAACCATATTGCTTTAAAGTGGTTGGCAGAGATATGGTTTCTAAGCTTTGTAAAGCGTTTATAGTCACACGATTAGCAATGAGAGGTAATACCATAAACATAAATCTTTTGTAAGTAAGCTGTTGTGTAGGTTTGGTAGTGTCCGGAGACGAGCTCTTGGTAGTAAAAAGGAAAAACGCACAGGAGATGATAGTGGATATTAATTCTCCGATTACCAGTCCCAGTACCGTAATGCTTAATGGAGCATTTTGCCCTTTGCTTAGGAAAGATATAGAGCAAAGGTAAACGCTTGCAACCCGGGAAATCTGTTCGATAATCTGGCAAAGTGCAGGAACCATTGCTTTTTTACGTCCATAAAAATAACCGTTTATGCAGGCATGTAATGTGCTTAAAGGGAAGGACAGTGCTACAATGCGAAGCAAGGAAGCTGTGCGTGGTTCTCCTAAAAAGTACATAGAAATATAGTCGGATAATTGAATACAGAGGAAGCTTGCTACGATGGAAGCGGGCAGGCAGATAGAGAGTCCTATAGTCATTGGTCTGAATATTCGACGGGGATGTGCGTTGTCATTGTTTTCTTCCGCTACAAATTTGGAAATAGTAGTCTGGAAGCCTGCTGCCGTCAGAGAGAAACTTAGTGCAAGGATTGGGTTTAACAACTGATAGATGCCCATACCTTCTTCGCCGAAGATTCTGGATAAATAAATACGATAAAAGAATCCGATGAGCCTGGAAATCAGTCCTGTGAGGGTTAAAAGAAAGCTTCCTGTAATCAAAGGATGTTTGGATAATTTTTCAAACATAATAAACCTCTTTTTTATATTAGAATATTCAGGAACAAATGTTGACAGAACCATTTATAAATAGATAATATATATTTGAGCGTGTGCAGATTTGCACAAATAAAAATGTGTATTTCTACAGAGGTGTATATGAAGAAAAAAGTAGTAGTCGGTATGTCGGGAGGGGTAGACTCCTCTGTGGCGGCATATTTGCTTAAAAAAGCCGGATATGATGTAATCGGAGTAACCATGCAGATTTGGCAGGAAGATGAACTATCCCAGGAAGAAAACGGGGGATGCTGCGGATTAAGTGCCGTGGATGATGCCAGAAGAGTTGCAGAACATTTGGATATTCCTTATTATGTAATGAATTTTAAAAATGAATTTAAATGTAAAGTAATGGATTATTTTGTGGAGGAGTATTTGCAGGGTAGGACTCCGAATCCATGTATTGCATGCAATCGTTTTGTGAAGTGGGAAGCACTGCTTGCAAGAAGTCTGGAAATTGGTGCAGATTATATTGCAACGGGACATTATGCACGTATTGATACTTTGCCCAATGGAAGACTGGCGATTCGCAACAGTGTGACAGCTGCAAAAGATCAGACTTATGCATTATATAATTTGACACAGGAGCAATTATCCAAAACCTTAATGCCGGTTGGGGAGTATACCAAGGAGGAAATCAGACAGATTGCTGTAGAAGCAGGATTACCTGTGGCACATAAGGCGGATAGTCAGGATATCTGTTTTGTGCCGGATGGCGATTATTCTGCCTTTATTGAATCTGTTGCAGGGGATCGTGTACCTAAACCCGGAAATTTTGTGGATTTGGAGGGTAAGGTTTTAGGCAGACATAAAGGAATTACCCATTATACCATCGGACAACGCAGAGGTTTAGAGCTTCCTATGGGTGAGCGTGTATTTGTAACACATATACGTCCGGAAACCGCGGAAGTTGTTATTGGTAAGAACGAGGAACTCTTTACAACTAAGGTTCTTTGCGAAAATGTGAACTATATGGGCATGGAAGATTTGAAAGAACCAAGAAGAGTACTTGCAAAGATTCGTTACAATCACAAAGGTGAATATTGTACCATTGAAAAGAGGACGGATGGAAAGGTGCTTTGTAACTTTGAACAGCCGGTACGTGCCGCAACTCCGGGGCAGGCAATGGTTTTTTACGAAGGTGAATACGTACTTGGCGGTGGAACTATTTTGAAATAACGGAATACTATAACGAAAAAAGGAGAGAGGTATTTTTATGGATTACAGATATAATTACAGAAACACATACGCAAGAAACAGCTTCGGCAGTATTGGTGGTAAGATTGTGGAGATGATGCCCTATGGAATCAGAGGAAATAATTCAGAAGCATGTATGACCATGGTAACAGTAGAGGATGAAGACGGAGGTATTACTAATTTTATCGTGACTCCTGCCACCTATGTGGTTGATTTTCTTACACTGGAAGTGGGGATGATGTGTACTTTCTGGTATCGTCTGGATGCACCGGCCCCCCTTATTTATCCCCCTCAGTATAATGCGGAAGTAGTAGCAATGATGCAGGATGATCGGAGCATAGAGGTGAGTCGTTTTGACAATATGCTTGTAAATGAAACCGGAACTTTGCAGCTGAATTTAGGCAACAGTAATAATATATTTACTACAAATAATCAGAGATTTCAGGGGAGCCCTGCAAATCGGGAACTGGTAGTTATTTATGATATGAGTACCAGAAGTATTCCTGCACAGACTACACCTAAGAAAGTGATTGTGCTTTGTCGAAATAATTAAACTGTCTTGTACCTGTACAGGAAGAAGAGAGGACAAAAGATGGAAGAAAGAAGAAATAGGTCTGTTTATTACGATATGGAAAGGATGGCAGAGCAGTTTCCGCAGTTTTATGCTGATTATTACAAAGATGTGTACGATGATGTGAAATTGCAGGAGATGACCACTCAGCCTTTCTGGCAAAGTATGCGTTTGACGAAAAGGCGCATGTTATCCAAGGGACTAAAGATGGATCTGAGTATGCAGAATCACCTTACGAAAAAAGGAACGGGCAATAATGGCATACGTTTATTTGATGACGGTTCCAATATTGTTGGAACTCATCAACGGAATATCATAACCCAAAGGAATTTTTCGTTAAAGGATAGAAGGCTTCGTTCGAAAAAAGAATACGAACATTTGAATATTTACATGCTTCAGGGAAAGGTGGAGGGAGAAGAAGCTACCTGTCCTAATTGTGGTCATGTTTGTAAAATTTCGGAATTTATCGATGGCTGTGACTTTTGCGGATCAAAGTTTTCGGTAAAAGATTTTGAAACGAAGGTATCCGGATTTTCCATGGAGGAGAACACCGAGCAGAAGCTAAAACGAACCATGGGTAAAACTGCATTAACTTTGGCAATTATAACGGGCGTGTTAATGGCCTTTGGTGCATTATGCATGGCGCTTTTAATCGGACTTCTTGCAGGCGGAAATGATGGTGTGGCTGCAGTAGGTTCTTTATGGGGACTGTTATTTGCTTTGGATTTGGTACCTGTAGGATTTCGTTGTCTCTGGATATTACTATTTATTTTTATCGTGCTTCGGGTTGTTTTCCTGCATATATATAAGTCGCGCATCGTAGGAGAAGAAATTGTAAAAAATCTTATGCCTGATTTTTCGGGAGAAGACTTTTGCCAGAATCTGGAATATAAACTTCGCAATATTCATATGACGGATAATGCTTCAGAAGTGGCAGCATTTGCCTCATGTCCATTAGATAAGATTGTGGAGAAATATAGGGATGTTGTAGACTGTAATGTGACACGTTGTAAGTTTATCGGGGCATATGAGCAGAATGATAAGTATATCGTAAGAGTTGTCTTAACCATGCGACTGGCATTATTAAAAGGTCATAGGGTAAGGACGAAATATGAGAGAGTGATGTTGCTTCTTTCCGGAAAGAAGAATGTAATTAATAAAAAAGAGGTGGCACTTCGCGAATACAAATGTAGCGGATGTAATAGCAGTATAAATATTTTGGAGGGAAGTACCTGCAGATATTGTAGTGCCCATGTGGATTATTCCGCATATGGTTGGGTGATTGATGAATATCAAATTGAAAAAAGACCGGCGAATGTACATGCAATTGCAAGCAGTTTATTAATTATGGTCTATGTGTTGATTTTTGCAACGCATTTGATATATGTAAATACAGATACCGAGAATGATAACTGGGCATCTCTTTATAAGGATTTCCGCCGGGGATACGCTGAATTGAAGGCGTTATATGAGAGTGTTCCCATGCCGGATAGTATAAATTCTGAAGCTGAGCTTATGGATAGTATGTATAATTTGGAGTCTTTGATTAATACCTACAAGGCAACTGAAGCAAAAAAAGTAGCAATAAACTATCTTCCGGTATTATTGGCAGAGGATTTCACTTTTAACGATGCAGCATCAAATGTGGATTTTTATGTACTTCATCGGAAAGAAGTAATAGAAGGCGATGAGGGGTATCTGATAGTAGTAGTATCTGCTACAGAGGATACAATTACTGTGGCAGTTTACGGAGATGATGAAGTGGCAGAAAATAAAAACGGAATAAGGATAGAATTACCATAATGAAACAGCACCGCTAGGCAAATAAGCGGTGCTGTATTTTATCTTATAGTTTTTTAAATTCAGGTATTCTTTTTTCGAAAATAGTGTAATATTTAAATCCGCATTCTTTCAGTACTTCTTCGGCACGGTTAAAATGCCTGTAGATATCTTCGGGTTTATGTGCGTCGGAACCGATAGTAATGATGTCGCCGCCCAAATCCTTGTAGCGTTTAATGACATCCGTACAGGGATGAAGTTCTTTTAACCCTTTCACGACACCGCCTGTGTTGATTTCAATGCCTTTGCCGTTATCAATCAGCAGTTCTAAAATTTTATCTAACAAATCTTGGTATTTCGTATAGGTGTAGTCAGCATCCTTGTTAGGACCGTAGCGAACTACGTAATCCAAGTGACCATATACATCGAAATTTTGGAATTTCTTTATGTTATCAATAATGGATTGAAAATATTCGCAATAGGCTTCTTCTTCACTACGTCCCTCATAGAAGGCAGGGAAGTAGGGGTCTTTTTTATTACAGATGTGAGAGGAGCCGATAATAAAATCATAGTCATGCGCCTTGGCAAAAATAGCATTTTCGCGGGCGATGTGAGGCTGTAGGCCAAGTTCTACACCAAATAGAATATTGATTTTATCTTTGTATTTATCTCTGTACTTTAATAAATCATATAGATATGCATCTGCATTTACTTCAAATTTACCGGCAGGGACTTCATCACAAATCGGAAAGTCTAAGTCCTGGTGTTCCGTAAAGCACATATGGGTCAGCCCCAATTCAATACCCTTTTGAATCATGGCTTCCATAGGTGCATCGCTGTCTCCGGAAAAGTTGGAGTGCATGTGAAAATCTGCTGTAATCGGCATGATATTTCCTCGCTTTCTTTTATGTTCCTGCTTAGTATAAAACATTTGTATGGTAATTTCCAATAAAATGTAGAAAAAAATCATTGAAATGTAAAGAAAATGTAAAAAACATCCAAATTTAAAATATTTTTCAATTATATCTTGAATTATGTGAAGGAATTAGGTAAAATAAGACTGCTGATAAAATTTTGACAATCTGTCCTTGGCATTTGGACGAGCAATAGGCAGTATATGTCAAAAAATATAAAATTATTCATATTTTAGGAGGAAACTAAAATGGCAGTAAAAGTAGCAATTAATGGTTTTGGCCGTATTGGTCGTCTTGCATTCAGACAGATGTTTGATGCAGAAGGTTATGAAGTAGTAGCAATCAATGACTTAACAAGTCCTGATATGCTTGCTCATTTATTAAAGTATGATACCGCTCAGGGTAAGTACAAGTACGCTGACAGTGTTGTAGCTGGTGAAGATTCTATTACCGTTAACGGTAAGACTATCACCATCTACGCTAAGGCTAACGCAGCTGAACTTCCTTGGGGTGAATTAGATGTAGACGTTGTTTTAGAGTGTACTGGTTTCTATACCTCTAAGGCTAAGGCAGAAGCTCACATCACCGCTGGTGCAAAGAAGGTAGTTATCTCTGCTCCTGCAGGAAATGATCTTCCTACCATCGTTTACAACGTTAACCACAACACCTTGAAGGCAGAAGATACTGTTATCTCTGCAGCTTCTTGTACAACAAACTGCTTAGCACCTATGGCTAAGGCTCTTAATGATTTGGCACCTATCATGTCTGGTATCATGACAACTGTTCATGCTTACACAGGTGATCAGATGATCCTTGATGGTCCTCAGAGAAAGGGCGACAAGAGAAGAAGCCGTGCAGGCGCTCAGAACATCGTTCCTAACTCTACTGGTGCAGCTAAGGCAATCGGTCTTGTTATTCCTGAATTGAACGGCAAGTTAATCGGTTCTGCACAGCGTGTTCCTACCCCTACCGGTTCTACTACTATCTTAGTAGCAGTTGTTAAGGGTGCAGTTACTAAGGACGAAATCAATGCAGCTATGAAGGCAGCATCTACCGAAAGCTTCGGTTACAACACTGATGAAATCGTTTCTTCTGATATCATCGGTTCTACCTACGGTTCTATCTTCGATGCTACTCAGACTATGGTAGCTCCTATGGAAGATGGCAACACTCAGGTACAGGTTGTTTCTTGGTATGATAACGAGAACAGCTACACCTCTCAGATGGTTCGTACAATTAAGTACTTCGCTGAGTTAGCTTAATTTGGAGCGAGGAAAGAAAACAAGCAGCCGCAAAGCGGATATTTGTTTTCATCCGAAGCGACAATGAGAAAATCAGTAGCAACGTAGTTGCGTTCCTGCGTAGCAGGAAGATTTTCGAGTGGCATAGTTTTGTAATTAAAACGACCTAAAAGGTCCGGTTCATTAGGACCGGACCTTTATTATTAAAACAAAAAAGAAAGTGGAGGTCATCAAAATGGGCTTAAACAAGAAATCAGTAGATGATATCAATGCTAAGGGCAGAAAAGTTCTCGTAAGATGTGACTTTAACGTGCCTCTTAAGGAAGGCGTGATTACTGACGAAACTCGTATCAACGCAGCACTTCCTACAATTCAGAAGTTAATCAACGATGGTGGAAAGGTTATCCTTTGCTCACATCTTGGTAAGGTTAAGGAAGGTCCTAACGAGAAGGAATCTTTAGCACCTGTTGCTAAGAGACTTTCTGAGAAGCTTGGTAAGGAAGTTGTTTTCGTTGCAGATTACAATGTTACCGGCGAAGCAGCTACCGCAGCTGTAGCAGCTATGAACGAAGGCGATGTAGTTTTACTTCAGAATACTCGTTTCCGTGGCAAAGAAGAGACCAAGAACGGCGAAGAATTCAGCAAGGAATTAGCTGATTTAGCTGATGATTATGTATGTGATGCATTCGGTTCTTCTCACAGAGCACATGCATCTGTAGCAGGCGTTACCAAGTTTATCACCGAAAAGGGTGGTTCTAACGTAGTTGGTTACTTAATGCAGAAGGAAATCGACTTCTTAGGTAATGCAGTAGAAAATCCTGTAAGACCTTTCGTTGCAATCCTTGGTGGCGCTAAGGTTGCTGATAAGTTAAATGTTATCTCTAACCTTTTGGAGAAGTGTGATACCCTCATCATCGGTGGCGGTATGGCATACACCTTCTTAAAGGCTCAGGGAAAGGAAATCGGTAACTCATTAGTAGATGATGAGAAGATCGATTACTGTAAGGAAATGATGGATAAGGCAGAGAAGCTTGGTAAGAAGTTATTACTTCCTATCGATACCACTGTTGCAGCTGGTTTCCCCAGCCCTATCGATGCTGAAATCGAAGTAACTTATGTAGATGCAGATGCTATTCCTGCTGACATGGAAGGTCTTGATATCGGACCTAAGACTGCAGCTATGTATGCTGACGCTGTTAAGTCTGCAAAGACTGTTGTATGGAACGGACCTATGGGTGTATTCGAGAACCCTACTTTAGCAGCAGGTACTATCGCTGTAGCTAAGGCTTTGGCTGAAACTGAAGCAACTACCATTATCGGTGGTGGTGACTCTGCAGCAGCAGTTAACCAGTTAGGCTTCGGCGACAAGATGAGCCACATCTCTACCGGTGGTGGTGCTTCCCTTGAATTCTTAGAGGGTAAGGTACTTCCTGGTGTAGATGCAGCAGACGACAAGTAAGTTTACGAGATTATCACAATATATATTCCTTACGCAGGACGTTCTCACTTCATGAAAAACGTAGCGGACACATAAGGCTGTAAAATACACAGCCTAAGTGCCGACGTTTTTCAAGACCTTGCTTAAAGGAATATATATTGCTCAATCTCTTACATTATTAAATATGGTGCATCCGCACCAGAAAGAGGAAAATAATCATGGCAAGAAAGAAAATTATCGCTGGTAACTGGAAGATGAACATGACTCCCAGCCAGGCAGTAGAACTTGTAAATACTTTAAAGCCCCTTGTAGTAAATGATGATGTAGACGTAGTATTCTGCGTACCTGCAATCGACATTATTCCTGCTATGGAAGCTGCTAAGGGTTCTAACATCAACATCGGTGCTGAAAACATGTACTTCGAAGATAAGGGTGCATATACTGGTGAAATCGCTCCTAACATGCTTACAGACGTAGGTGTTAAGTACGTTATCATTGGACATTCTGAGAGAAGAGAATACTTCGCAGAAACCGATGAAACTGTTAACAAGAAGGTATTAAAGGCATTCGAATACGGAATTACTCCTATCGTATGCTGTGGTGAGACCTTAACTCAGAGAGAGCAGGGTGTTACCATCGACTTCATCCGTCAGCAGATTAAGATTGCTTTCTTAAACGTTACTGCTGAGCAGGCTGCAACCGCAGTTATCGCTTACGAGCCTATCTGGGCTATCGGTACCGGTAAGGTTGCTACTACTGAGCAGGCTCAGGAAGTATGTAAGGCAATCCGTGACTGCATCGCAGAAGTTTATGATGATGCAACTGCAGCAGCTATCCGTATTCAGTACGGCGGTTCTGTATCTGCTTCAAGTGCACCTGAATTATTCGCTCAGCCGGATATCGACGGTGGTCTTGTGGGTGGTGCAAGCTTAAAGCCTGACTTTGGCGCTATCGTAAACTACAATAAGTAAGTTAATAAACAGAATAAATATAAAAACTCCGCCCTACGCTAATTATTAACGTAGGGCGGAACTTTTATATTAAGTGTTATATGGAAAATCTGAGTATGAATTAGAGATACTTAATAAGCTCGTCACGAACACTATCCATACGTGCATCAGAAAGACCGAAATCCATTTCCTTATAGCTCCAGGCACTTCTGGAAATCTGATATTTTTCAAATACACTATGAATAGCCTTGTACCAATTTAATGTATCTTCCGGAGAAGCAATATCAATTACACCATATTCACCACAGTAGAGAGAGGTATTATTGTTTTTTGCTGCTTCAATGGCTGAAGCAAAGAAGGTATCAAAAAATTCCGGCGTAACTCCACTTTTCTCAAAACTGATTCGATCCTCGCGCTTAAGAAATGGTACCCAATATGCACCCTGATGAGTAAAGTTTATAGGTTCATAACAATGGAAATTATAAATTACATTGTCATCATAAGGAGCTGCTAAATCCTTTACTGCAGATGCACCGTTATTATAATAGCTGCCTACAAGGATAAGAGTATTTGGAGCATAGACACGAATACGTTTAATGCATTCATTGGAAATACGATTCCATGCATCAATATATTCTTTATCAGTAACTTCATTCAATAATTCAAAAGCAATACGGTCTGAATAATCGCTATAACGGCGGGCAAATTCTTCCCACAAACGATAGAAGCGTTCCTGAAGTGTTTCGCTTTCAAAGAAGCCATCTTCCTTTTCCCCAAAATCAAAAGAAAATCCGGCTGTTTTGTGAAGATCAAGAACAGTATTTAAATTGTATTTTTTACACCAATCTAAAGCCTGATTAATACGTTCAAAACCTGAGTCATTATAACTTCCATCTTCATATTCTACAACATTATAATCAATAGGAATTCGTACATGATCTACACCCCAGGAAGCAATTTTTTCAATGTCTGCCTCTTTGATAAAATTATTAAGTCTATCTTCACTGTAATCGCACTGGGAAAGCCAACCGCCTAAATTAACACCTTTGTAAAATCCTTTGCTTTTTAACATAACATATTCCACCTTTCTATGGTTTTCTGATGTATCTAAAATAGCATATTTTCATAACATTAAATATCATTAAAATGATATTTATGTCAAATGTATGTTGTAATTTATATGGAAAGAATGACAAAAAAGTGATAATATGAGTAAGAATATGATATAATCAAGTATAGTAGAGTGATATATTTATCTATATAATTTATTAGGAGGCAGATAAATATGAAAAAAATAGCTGGTTATGTAATGGTTTTGTTTTTGGTAGGAATTTTAACTGCTTGTAGTAATCAAGAGAGTACGACGGAAGAAAATTCATTAAATAATGCAGAAGAGTACTCACAGGAAACAAGAAACGAAGTGAGTATAGATAGTGAACAATCGGTGGAAAACACGGAAGAAAAGGATGAAATCATAACGACAGAGAGTGAAGAAGCGTTGGAGGAAACACAAGAAGCACCTGTTGAGAGTATTTATATCGATTTCACAGAGGGAAAACCGGATAGTTTTGAAGAAGCAAACGGGTGGTGCAATGGCAGCTGTTTTAATGTAACCTGGAGAAAGAAAAATGTAACATTTGAAAACGGTAAAATGCAGCTTATTATTGATAATGACCCGGTTCCTGCCAATGAAGTTCCTTACAGTGGCGGAGAATTTCGTAGTAAAGACTTTTACGGATACGGAAGATATGAAGTAAGTATGAAAGCAATTAAGAATGATGGTGTTGTTTCGTCCTTCTTTACTTATACAGGTCCTTCAGACAATAATCCATGGGATGAAATAGATGTGGAAATATTAGGTAAGGATACAACTAAGGTTCAATTTAATTATTATACTAATGGCAAGGGAAATCATGAATATATGTATGAACTTGGTTTTGATGCTTCCGAAGATTTTCATACATATGCCTTTGAGTGGCATGAAGACAAAATAATATGGTTTGTGGATGATGTTGAAGTACATAGTGTAACTGAAAATATACCGGTTACCAAAGGTAAGATTATGATGAATGCATGGTGTGGTATTGGTGTGGACGGCTGGTTAAAAGCTTTTGATGATTCTAAAATGCCCTTAACTGCAGAATATGAATGGATAAAGTATACACCGTTTGAATAAGGAGAATAGATTTTGAATATTAATAAAAAGCTTTCGCATGTAGAATTTATCAATAGAGAATATAATGTTTCGCATTTATCCTACGATAGGGAAATTGCTTTTTTTGAAAGTATAAAGAGTGGTGATGTAGAAGAAGCTATGCGACTTTTCAAACCGTTAAATAGTGATTCTCTTGGAAAGCTTAGCGAAGATTCTTTGCGTAATTTAAAATATCATCTGATCATAACCGTTGCATTTATGACACGATACTGTATTGAGGGCGGTATGGAAATGGAAACAGCATATAATCTGAGTGATATTTATATACAAAGCATCGATAAGTGTACTACAAAGGAAGAAATACATAAGCTTCATAAAGATGTGATATATGAATATGTGAAACGTATGAAACAGATTCAGAAAACATCTGTATTTTCTAAATCGATTTTAGTTTGTTTGGATTATATTTATGATAATTTACACACCAAAATCACATTAGAACAATTAGCAGAGCAGGTGAAACTTAGCCCGTCCTATCTTTCTAAGCTGTTTCATAAAGAGGTGGGATTAACAGTTTCATCCTATATTACCAAGAAAAGAATTGAAGCTGCGGAAAATATGTTAAAATATTCGGATTATTCAAGTGCAGATATTTCTAATTACCTATGTTTTAGTTCGGAAAGTCATTTTATACAGGTTTTTAGAAAGAATACCGGTTATACACCAAAGAGTTATCGTGAAAAATTTTTTAGAACCAGATGGGGAGCGGACAAGTAGTCCGCTCTTTTTGAGTGTATCTTTATTGCATATTTCTTTACAATGTGTTATAGTAAAGTATAAAAGTATTTTCCTTAATGGGGAAAGGGGTTAAGGTTATGATTTTTAAGTGTAAGAATTGTGACGGAAATACGATTTATAGTCCTGAGCATCATAGTATGTACTGTCCGTATTGTGATAGTGAAAAAAGTGAGAAACGTACCAATGATGCATATAATATTGCTACATGTCCTGATTGTGGCGGTGAATTGACTATTGAAGAACATACATCAGCATTGCAATGTCCTTATTGCGATAACTATATAATTTTAAATGACAGAGTGGAGAATGAATATCTGCCAAGTAAAATCATTCCTTTTAAATTCAGTAAAGAAATGGTGAAAAATATGCTGAAGGATAAGTTTAAGAGATGTGTATTTGCACCGACAGATTTTCTTTCAGAAGCAAGGTTAAACAGCATGAGGGGAGAGTATGTTCCTTTCTGGATGTATGATTATAAAACAAAATGCATATATCAGGGGGAGGGTGTTAAAATCCGTACATGGAGAACGGGTAATGTAGAACATACAGAAACCTCTTATTACAATGTAATTCGTGATTTGGATGTGGATTATTCTGATGTGCCGGTAGATGCGTCTGAAAAGATGGCAGATAATGTAATGGATTTGATGGAGCCATATAATTACGGTGAGATGGTACCTTTCACACCGGAATATATGTCAGGATTCTTTGGTGAAAAGTATAATATGACTTCAGATGTGGTAGAATCACGTGCCCGGACTAAAATGGAACAGAGTGCAAATGCCCTCTTAAATCAGAGTATTAGCGGGTATGCAAGAATGACACACCGTACCAAGAATGTTAATGGTGTGAATAGTAATACAGAATACGCTTTGCTTCCGGTATGGAAGTATGTATATACATATAATGAAATTATGTATCCGTTCTATATCAATGGACAGACCGGTAAAATTGTGGGTAAAGTACCGATTTCCAAGAAAAAGGTATTTGCTTATGGCGCTACATTGTGGGGTGTACTTACCGGTATTATGCTATTATTAGGATATATCGTTGAACGTTTGGCATAGTAGGAGGGCGTATGGAAACAGATGTAAAAAAGCTTGCAAAACAGCAGTATTTTAAATATTTCAAAATATGGTTTATTGTATTTGCTATTTTATTGGTTGTATCTGCAGTGCTTTTCGTCGGAAGTTTATTAAAGTCTGATAAAAAAGCAGAGAGGGGTAATTCCAAAGCACCTGAAGAACGTGTTTATGATTATGCAGAGGTTTTAACCGATAATGAAGAAGAGAAGTTGCGTGAGTTAATTGAAGAGGCCGAAGAAGCGATTCAGAGTGACCTGGTACTTGTTACTATAAATCAGCCGGTTGAAAATTTGACAGATGAACAGATGGAAGAATATGGTTATCGTCATAATAACTGGGATGATAATATGATGGATTACGCGGATGATTTTTATGACTATAATAATTATGGTTATGAAGAAGTGGGTGGTTCCGGTGCACTTCTGTTGGATAATTGGTATAAGGTAGGGACTGATGAATCGCAGGGCGGTAGCTGGTTATCTACCAGTGGTGAAGTGTATGAACAGTTTGGTATGTCGGAAATCAACAGTGTATTGGATGAAGTATATTACACCTTAGATGATGGTGAATATGAGGCCTATAAAGCGTATATTGATGAAATGGTTCGTCTGATGAGCCGTAACAATAATGACGTGGTTGTTTACGGAAGCGGAAGCGCATATCTGTTAGGGGCTATATTCATACCTATTGTAGTAGCTATCGGATTTATCCTGGTTAACTTAAAGTCCAAAGAAGGACAGGTAACTACGATGGCAAATACATATGTGGACAATGGCAGAGCAAAGGTGAATGTGTCACAGGATCAGTTCCTGCGCAAGAGTGTGTCTACCAGAGTTATTCAGACAGATTCAGGTGGTTCCCGTAGTAGTGGAGGCGGAGGCGGCCGTGGGGGTTCGCATCGCAGCAGTAGCGGAAGAAGTCATGGCGGCGGTGGTCGTAGAAGATAATAGTGGAAAAAACACCCCCGGGTTTTTCAAAATCCGGGGGTGTTTTATGAGTATAAAAAAAACACTCGCATGACGGTACGAGTGCTTTTATATATTTCATAAAATTAAGCCATTGCGTTAACAGCCTTGCTAAGACGAGAAACCTTTCTAGCAACGTTATTCTTGTGATAAACGCCCTTAGAAGCAGCCATCTCGATAACCTTAGTAGCATTAGCAAGTTCAGCCTGAGCAGCTGCCTTGTCACCAGCTTCGATTGCTGCGAAAACCTTCTTCATAGCAGTCTTAACACCAGACTTGATAGACTTATTTTTCTCAGTTCTAATCTTTGCAACTTCGATTCTTTTCTTTGCAGATTTAATGTTAGCCAAAGTTCTACACCTCCCATTGGATGATATTCGTTATTTTACCTGAAAATGTTTCACTTAAGCCAGACACGGAGGACTAAGTAAACATACTCTTGTATTTTAGACAAGGATTTCCAATTTGTCAATACATATTTCATGTTTTTTTTGAAAAAATAGTCTTAAATGTGTATTTGGAGGTCAGTATGAGTAATTTTCAGATAAGAACGGACTTAGTATTAGAGGCGAGGGAAAGTATTACAGATGCAAAACAGGAATTACATGGTGTTTATGTGGAAGAATATGGTCCGGATGAAAATAATATTCATGTGACCAAAGTGATGATAGAAACAAAAAATGCAGCGAAGGCAATGGGAAAACCGATTGGGACTTATATTACAATTGAAGCTCCACAGCTTTTAGAGGCTGATGAGGATTACCACAGGGAAATATCATTATGCTTATCCAAGGAATTGATAGATATGTTACCTCAAAAAGAAGAAGGAATGTCTATTTTGGTGGTAGGACTTGGGAATCGTGAGGTGACGGCAGATGCGTTAGGACCAAGGGTGTTGGATAATTTGATGATTAACCGGCATATAGTAAGAACTTATGGTAAAGCAGCCTAT
This sequence comes from Acetatifactor sp., assembly GCA_045123675.1. GTDB lineage: Bacteria > Bacillota > Clostridia > Lachnospirales > Lachnospiraceae > Acetatifactor. The sequence continues at coordinate 33,214 of JBGVKL010000139.1, forward strand.
GAAAAAGAGTGTATCAATGAAGTCAGTAGCTTTGAACCCGGTGTGATGGCTAAGACCGGAATGGAGACTGCAGAAATCGTGAAAGGCGTAGTGGGGGAAGCAAAACCGGATGCTTTGATTGTGGTAGATGCATTGGCGGCACGTAGTACCAGACGATTGAATCGTACTATACAGATTACAAATACGGGGATTCATCCCGGCTCCGGGGTGGGAAATCATCGAAACGCACTGACAATGGATAGTTTGGGACTGCCGGTTATTGCCATAGGGGTACCAACGGTAGTGGATGCAGCAACAATTGTAAATGATGCCTTGGAAAAAATTGTTTCGAATAAAAAGGAATTAGATAATTGGAGAAGTATGGAACGTTACCATGTTGCATTTTCAGAACTAAATAACATGTATATGACAGGAAAAGATATAGACGCCATGGTGAAAAGAGTAAGTTATACTTTATCGGAGGGGATTAATATTGCATTGGATTGTAAGGAATAGGTAAGCATGTACTTTCATATATTGAAACAATGAAACTGTTTTTTGTATAATGCAATGGCTAAAAAAATTAGATTATCTTGGATATATTATTTGTTGGTAATAGGGATGCTTATAGTTTTTGCCAAAGATTTTATGAATAAGGGCTTGGACCATTTATTTCCGATAGTTTCAAGTTACTACAAACAGGAGCATATAACGACTTCCTGGATGGCGAGCGGATTTAATCATTTATATCCGAATTTATACGTAGAAGCCACTCGGGAAGTTGTGGCAAGAAGAAAAGATGAGTTTCAGATAAAAAGCATAAAGCCGGTGGAACTACTAACAATGATGGGATTGGAAAATGGTTCAGCGGTTCAAACTGATATACAAGTAACTCCAATTCCTTCAAAAGATTCTGTTGAATATAAAGAATCGGAGGTATTAATTGAGAAACCGGAAGAAAAAACGGAGGAAGTGCAAATGGTATTTGTACCCCATACTTTACAAACAAAGGTGGATATGAGTATTTTGGAGGATTATGAATCGCTACTAAAAAATTTTTACACTATAGATACCTGTGCTATGGTTGGCAGTAATCTTTTGGATGCACGATTGTTGGCTGATGTAGACCTTCGTATTACGAAAAATACGGATGAACCACAAATTTTGATATATCATACACATTCCCAAGAAGGCTTTGCAGATTCCGTGCCGGGAGATGATTCTACAACAATTGTTGGAGTAGGGGAGCATCTGGCAAATATCCTTCGGGAAGAATACGGTTATCAGGTAATACATCATTTGGGCAAATACGATGAGGAAACGAGGAACAATGCATATTCCAGAGCTTTGCCGGATATCGTACAAGTGTTACAGGATAATCCGACCATAGAGGTGGTAATTGACTTACATAGAGATGCAGTGAATGAAAATACCAGACTTGTGACGGATATAGATGGACGACCGACTGCCAGATTTATGTTTTTTAATGGTGTTAGCTGTACTAAAAATACGGGAAGTATCAGTTATTTAGAAAATGAATATCAGAAAGAGAATCTGGCGTTTTCTTTTCAGATGAAAAAAGCAGCTGAAGAATATTACCCTGGACTGACTCGCAAAAATTACATACACGGTTACCGGTATAATATGCATTTGCTTCCAAGAACCACATTGATTGAACTGGGGGCGCAAAATAATACCTTAGAAGAAGCCATGAACGCCTGTTATCCGATTGCACATATTTTAGATATGGTATTAACCGGTGCGTAAAGAAAGGAACAGTCTTGCGATATTTTGCTATTTCTGTTACAATCATACTAATTATGGAAATATTGGTATTAACTGATATAGATGAAGAATTGCAGGAGTAAAGTGAGGAAATTTAAATGTCATTAACAGACCAGAGCAAGATTCGCAATTTTTGTATTGTGGCACATATAGACCATGGTAAGTCTACGCTGGCAGACCGTATTATTGAAAAGACAGGTCTTCTTACCAGCCGTGAAATGCAGGAACAGGTGTTGGACAACATGGAATTGGAGAGAGAGCGAGGTATTACCATTAAGGCTCAGACCGTCCGTACGATTTATAAGGCAAAGAACGGGGAAGAATATATCTTTAACTTAATTGATACTCCGGGACACGTGGATTTTAATTATGAGGTAAGCCGCTCATTGGCTGCCTGTGACGGAGCGATTCTGGTTGTAGATGCGGCACAGGGAATTGAGGCGCAGACTTTGGCCAATGTGTATTTGGCTTTAGATCATGATTTGGATGTATTCCCTGTAATCAATAAGATTGACTTGCCCAGTGCAGAGCCTCAGAGGGTAATTGAAGAAATTGAAGATGTAATTGGTATTGAAGCACAGGATGCACCTCTTATATCGGCTAAGAATGGTATTGGCATAGAGGACGTCTTAGAAGCGATTGTTGAGAAAATTCCGGCGCCTGTAGGTGATGCAGACAAGCCTTTACAGGCACTTATTTTTGACTCGGTTTATGATTCTTATAAGGGTGTTATTATTTTCTGTAGAATCATGGAAGGTAGAGTGAAAAAAGGGACAACCATCCGTATGATGGCTACCGGTGCCAAGCAGGAGGTAGTAGAAGTGGGATATTTTGGTGCAGGTCAGTTTTTCCCCTGTGAGGAGTTAACAGCCGGCATGGTAGGTTATATTACTGCTTCTATTAAGAATGTACGTGATACTGCAGTGGGAGATACTGTTACTGATGATAAGAATCCTTGTGCAGAACCGCTGCCGGGATATAAAAAGGTAAATTCCATGGTTTATTGCGGTATGTATCCGGCAGATGGTGCCAAATATCCGGATTTGAGAGATGCGCTGGAGAAGCTGCAGTTGAATGATGCCTCTTTAAATTATGAGCCGGAAACTTCCATTGCTTTAGGTTTTGGGTTCCGTTGTGGTTTCCTTGGACTGCTTCATTTGGAGATTATTCAGGAACGTTTAGAGAGAGAATATAATTTGGATTTGGTTACTACTGCGCCGGGCGTTATTTATAAGGTCTATAAGACAAACGGAGAAATGATAGAACTTACCAATCCCTCTAATTTACCGGATCCTGCAGAAATTGAGCATATGGAAGAACCGATTGTCAGTGCAGAGATTATGGTGACACAGGAATTTATCGGTTCTATTATGGAACTTTGCCAGGAGCGTCGTGGTCGCTATCTGGGCATGGAATATATGGAAAACAGAGCTTTAATTAAGTATGAGCTTCCTTTGAATGAAATTATTTATGATTTCTTTGATGCACTTAAATCACGTTCCAGAGGTTATGCATCTTTTGATTATGATATTAAGGGTTATGAAGAATCAAAGCTTGTGAAGCTGGATATTTTGATCAATAAAGAAGAAGTGGATGCTTTATCCTTTATTGTACATGCAGATTCTGCATATGAGCGCGGACGTAAAATGTGTGAGAAGTTGAAGGATGAGATTCCGAGACATTTATTTGAAATTCCGATTCAGGCTGCAGTAGGCGGTAAAATCATTGCCAGAGAAACGGTTAAAGCTATGCGTAAGGACGTTTTGGCAAAATGTTATGGCGGAGATATTACCCGTAAGAAGAAGCTGTTGGAAAAACAGAAGGAAGGCAAAAAGCGTATGCGTCAGGTAGGCAATGTGGAAATTCCGCAGAAAGCCTTTATGAGTGTTTTGAAGTTGGATGATAAAAAATAATAGAAAAGAGAGTCGTAAATCGGCTCTCTTTTGTCGCAATTAGGGAGGATATCCATGGAGAAGAAAAAAGAATTAGAAATCTATATACATATTCCCTTTTGTGTGAGAAAGTGCAGATATTGTGATTTTTTGTCTTCTTCGGCCCCGGCGGATGTACAGGAGGCTTATATGGAAGCTTTGTGTAAGGAGGTAGCGGGCAGAAGTTACGAATATGGAGATTATCGTGTGGTATCTGTTTTTATTGGCGGAGGTACACCATCCATTGTAAATCCATCGTGGATTAGTAAGCTTATGAATCTCCTTAAAGAAAAGTTTGACGTAGATAAAGAAGCAGAGATTACCATAGAGATGAATCCCGGAACGGTCAATGAAAAGGCACTGGAAATCTACAAAAATGCAGGAATTAACCGTTTAAGTATTGGTCTTCAGTCAGCTAACAATAAGGAACTGGAATTACTGGGTAGAATACACACCTATGAGGATTTTCTGGACAGTTTTAATCTTGCCAGAAAACTCGGATTCAATAATATCAATGTAGATATTATGAGTGCTTTGCCGGGACAAAGCTTTGCGTCTTATACTGAGACACTGCAAAGAATTGTAAATTTGGAAATGCCGCCGGAGCACATTTCGGCATATAGTCTGATTATTGAGGAAGGAACCGTATTTCAGGATTTGTATGATGACGGAAAGTTAGATTTGCCACAGGAGGAGGCAGAACGTCAGATGTATGAATATACAGAAAAATTTTTGGCGGAAAAAGGGTATCTTCGTTATGAAATATCCAACTATGCCAAGCCGGGGAAGGAATGCCGACATAATATAGGTTATTGGGAGCGCAGAGAGTATTTGGGGTTCGGAATTGGAGCGGCTTCGTTAATTGATAACCGCAGATTTTCTAATACATCCGACAGGGCTGCTTATATAGAGTGTCCAAATAAAGAATACCCGGAGGTACAACAACTAAGTATTGCTGATCAAATGGAAGAAACAATGTTTTTGGGATTGAGAATGACAAGAGGGATCAGGGAGAAAGACTTTGAGAAAAAATACGGAAAAACTCTTGTGCAGGTATATGGGGATGTAATTCAAAAACATATAAAAAACGGATTATTGCAACGAAATACTTTAGATGGAGAAGAGTGGATTGCACTTACCAAAAAAGGGTTGGATGTAAGTAATTATGTTATGGCTGATTTTTTAGAGCCAGTTCTTTTTTAAATTGTAATAGCACTGGAACTGTCCTAGTGACATAGAATATTTTTAAGAGAATCCTACGGAGGGTTTGCTTTGAAAACCTTTCAAAAACCGTTGAGTGCAGGGGAAGAAGCTTTTTATTTAAAGCAGCTTAAAAATAAAGATAAATGTGTTGCTAAAGCGGCAAAGGATATTCTAGTGGAACGTAATATGCGTTTGGTGGCACATATAGCCAAAAAATATCAATATGTTGACGAGGAACAGGATGATTTGATTTCCATAGGATGTATCGGTCTGATTAAAGCTATAGATTCCTTTGATGAAGGAAGGGGCAGATTGGCCACCTATGCATGCAGATGCATTGATAATGAATTATTAATGATGCTTCGCGGAAAAAAGAAAACCTCAAGAGAGGTTTCATTGTTTGAACCTATCGGACAGGATAAAGAAGGCAATGAAATCCAGCTGGTAGATGTAATTGAGCAACAACAGTATGATATCGTAGAAGAAATGGAAAAAAAGAACCATCTAAGCAGATTGTCAGGATATATGAAAAAATGTCTGACCAAAAGAGAAGAAGAAATATTGATATTACGATATGGTCTGACGGGAGAGGCGGAAATGACACAGAATGAGGTGGGTAGGATATTTGGTATTTCCAGAAGTTACGTCAGCAGAATCGAAAAGAAAGCCTTGCAAAAACTAAAAAACATGTATGAAGTAGATGGATTTTAGGTTGTCAAATGATATACATTATTGTATAATAAGAATAATATTGGGGAGGATGGGGCATGCAGTTTGTAAAAACAGATGATTTAAAACTTGGTATGAGATTGGCACGCCCTATTTATAATAAAAAAGGGGTATTATTGTTTGATGGTGATGCAAAATTAACATATCAGGCCATACAAAGTATTAAGAATTTTGGTCTGTTAGGAGTTTATATTTTGGAGCCGGCAGAGCCTATGCCACCTTTGACGGAAGAAGATACAGAATTTGAACAATTTCAGGCTATGATGGTGTTTTCTATAGAAGAGGAATTAGAAAGAATTCGAATTCATTCCATGGCGCAGAAAATGCCCAGCCTGGTTGGTATGATAGTAAAGAAATACGGTCATTTGGATAAGAAAGTAAGTTTTTATCAGAATTTACGCAGTCGTAAGGATTTCATATATAAACATTCGTTGAATGTGGCAATTTTGTGCACGATGATTTCTCACGTAATGAATATTTCTTTACAGGAACAGAATAATACGGTAACTGCAGCATTGGTACACGATATCGGCAGATTGGATTTGTACAATGATGCCAGAAATACAAAGGATATATCCGAAGAGAGATTATGGGATGCACAGTTTGCAGCCGGTTCATTGATTGAAAGTGCATTTGTGGATGGAATTAGTGTCCGTCGTATTTGTTTCCAGGCTGCGAAGGTACAAAAGGATGCATTGGATGGTAAGCTTTCTAATGTGAAGATGGTAACAGGTGCGAAAATATTAATGGTAGCGAATCGTTATGATGAGATTACTGCTATGCACATGGATAATAAGAATTCAGACTCTGAAGTACGTGCATTAAGGGAATTAATGGACAAGCCTCAGGTGTATGATCCGGAAGTTGTACAAGCATTAACAAAGGTAATACATATTTTGGCACCCGGTATCAGTGTTATATTGAACAGTGATGAAAAGGCGTTAATTATTAAAGAGAACGCACGCAATATTTTGCGTCCCATGCTTTTAAGCTTCCGTGATAACAGTATTATTGATTTGGCGCTTGAGGAGTATTCGGATTTAGAAATTATAGATGTATTAAAAAGTCTGGATAACAGATGTATTATAAATTATGAAGCATTAAAATTGGCAGGATTTTAAAAATAATATGTAGGAGGAAAGATTATGCCAAACATTGAAGATATTCTCAGAGTAGCAAAAGATGCGGGAGCTTCCGACGTTCATTTAACAGTAGGAATTCCGCCCAAGATGCGTGTATACGGTAGCTTGATAACCATGGATTATCCTAAGTTACTCCCCGCAGATACCTTGGATATTTTGATTTCGATTATGACAGAGACCCAGCGTGAGCGTTTTGAGGAGCGAGGAGAGTACGATATGTCTTTCTCTTTACCGAATGTAGGTCGTTATCGTTTAAATGCATTTAAACAGCGTGGTTCTATTGCTATGGCATTCCGTTTGGTAGGTACAGAAATTCCTTCACCGGAAAGTTTGGGTATCCCCAAGTCCATCGTAGATTTGTATCAGCGTAAGCGTGGTCTGGTATTGGTTACCGGTCCTACCGGTAGTGGTAAGTCTACTACTTTGGCGGCAGTAATCGATAAGATTAACAGCTGTAGAGATGCACATATTATTACATTGGAAGACCCTATCGAGTACTTGCATCAGCATAAGCTCTCTATGGTAAACCAGAGAGAAATTGGTTTAGACTCAGATAATTATGCAAATGCATTACGTGCAGCACTTCGTGAAGACCCTGATGTTATCCTTATCGGTGAGATGCGTGACTTTGAAACCATCAGTGTAGCTATTACAGCGGCAGAAACCGGTCACTTAGTATTGTCTACATTACATACCATTGGTGCAGCAAGTACCGTAGACCGTGTTATCGACGTATTCCCGCCTCATCAGCAGCAACAGATTCGTGTACAGCTTGCAAACGTATTGGAAGCAGTTATTTCACAGCAGTTGATTATGACAGCAGACGGTAATGGTCGAGTAGCAGCATTTGAAGTTATGCATGCAAACCATGCTATCCGTAACTTGATTCGTGAAGGTAAGTCACATCAGATTCCTTCCATTATTCAGACCAACCGTAAGATTGGTATGATTACCATGGATGATGCAATCTTCCAGTTATATGTAGACGGTCGTATTGATAGAGATATGGCAGTTCAGTTTGCTCAGGATCCGGATGCAATGGAACAGAGAATTTAATGAAGCAAAAGAGTTTGGGAGAAATCCCAAGCTCTTTTTTTGTGGCAAAAAACACTTGATAATTTAAAATATTGTGTTATGATAAGCATATCAAATAATTATTCATTCAATGAATTCATTTATTTCATTATTTCGTGGCAGATTCTGCCGCAGATTCAAACAAATTTATAAATCAGGAAAGGAGTTTTTATGTTTAGTTCTGTTATTACAGGCGGACTGAATGGAATGGAGGCTTATTTGCTGCAGGCAGAAGTGGATGTTTCAACCGGTTTGCCGGGAATTTGTATGGTCGGTTCTTTAGGAAACGAGGTGCGAGAGGCCAAAGAAAGAATACAGGTGGCATTAAAAAATGCAGGATATGATGTCCCGCCGAATAAAATTACTGTGAATTTGTCGCCTGCAAATATTCGTAAAGAGGGTACAGGGTATGATGTTCCTATAGCCATAGGTTTACTTATGAGTCTTGGGTATTTCGAGGAGAAAGCATGTGAAAATATGCTGTTTGTAGGCGAATTAGGGTTAAATGGAGAGATAAAACCGGTAAGCGGTATTCTTCCCATTGTAAGAAAAGCATCCATGGAAGGAGTGGCATGTTGTATTGTGCCGGAGGGGAATGCCTTGGAAGGAAGCGCTATACCGGGCGTTTGCGTAAAAGGTGTATCGGATATCAGACATTTGGTGCGCTATTTGCAGGAAAATGATGATGGTGAAAAAGAAAAACTGCTACCGACCTGTCAGTGTAGTATGCCACAAATCAGGAAGCAAAGAGAACAGGAACAATGTGAAGATTTTGCAGATGTAAAGGGACAGGAGCAGGCAAAACGTGCAGCAGAGATTGCGGCGGCAGGTTTTCATAATTTGCTTATGTCAGGACCGCCCGGTGGAGGTAAAAGTATGATTGCACGAAGAATACCGGGTATTTTACCGATTTTAACTTCCAAGGAATGTTTGGAGGTTTCTGCAATTTATAGTGTGGCAGGAAAGTTGAATGAGGATATGCCGCTTATAACCATGCGCCCGTTCCAAAATCCTCATCATACCATTTCCAATGCCGCAATGGTGGGAGGTGGCATGCGTATACAGCCCGGTATTATCTCGTTGGCACACAGAGGTGTACTTTTCTTAGATGAGTTGACGGAATTTCCCAGAAATGTATTGGAGTGTCTGAGACAGCCATTAGAAGAACATCAGGTTAGTATTGCAAGAGCTCAGGGAAAGTATAGCTATCCCTCGAATTTTATGTTGGTATGTGCAATGAATCCTTGCAAATGCGGATATTACCCGGATAGAAACCGTTGTACCTGTTCCCAGAAAGATATTACATCGTATTGGAATAAGTTGTCTGGACCATTGCTTGACCGTATCGATATGTATGTGGAAACCTCCAGGGTAGAGCTTGACAGATTACAAAAGGGAGGAAAAGAGGAAACCACGGAACAAATTCGTAAACGCGTTGAAGCAGCCAGAAAAATGCAGGAGAAAAGATTTCGAAAGCAAAAATATGCATTTAATTCGGAAATGTCGGCCACGGATATTGAAAAATTTTGTGTATTGGGAAAGTCAGAAAAGCAATTAATGGAACTTGCTTACGAACGATTGAAATTAAGTGCAAGAACATATCACAGGGTATTGAAAGTGGCCCGTACCATTGCGGATTTAGAGGGGTGTGAGCAGATTGAAGAAAGGCATATAAGCGAGGCTTTATCCTATCGTTTTATTGACAGAGGAAGACAGGAGGGGAAATAAATGGCAGATGCATATATGTATTGGCTGGATACCATAGAAGGATTGGGGAAAAACACAAGAAAGAATTTAATACAGGCATTTGGTAGTGCAAAAGAGGTATATGAAGGAAGAGAAAAACTGGTAAATTGTATATTGGAGGAGAAGAAGCAAGCATTATTTTGGGAGGCGAAGAAAAAGAAAGATATATATAAAGAATATGAATGGATGCTACAAGAGGGAATCCGGATGGTAACTTTATATGATGAGGACTATCCGGAGAAGCTTCATTACATTCCGGATGAACCGTTTAGTATTTATTGTAAAGGAAATCTTCCTAAGGAGGATATACCGGCAGTATCCATTATCGGGGCAAGAGAATGCTCCCAGTATGGGGAGTATGTAGCTGCTCAGCTGGGTAGATGTTTGGGAGAATCAGGTGTTCAGGTGATTAGCGGAATGGCGAAAGGAATTGACGGAATCAGCCAATGGGAGGCATTGCAGGCTGGGGGAGCTTCTTTTGGTGTCTTAGGCTGCGGTGTAGATATTTGTTATCCGAAATCAAATCAGAAATTATATGATAAGCTTTTGATAAAAGGAGGCGTTTTATCTTCTTATCCGCCGAAAACCATGCCTATGGCCAAGCTTTTTCCACCAAGAAATCGTATCGTAAGTGGTTTGGCAGATGTATTGGTAGTTATTGAAGCAAGACGACGTAGCGGAACTTCTATTACGGTTGAGATGGCTTTGGAGCAGGGAAAAGATATCTACGCTGTACCGGGAAGAGTTACAGACAGATTAAGTGACGGTTGCAATAAAATGATAAAAGAAGGCGCACATGTATTTTTGTCACCGGAGGATTTTGTAGAAGATTTAAAAGAACTGCTGCCGCAGAAAATGGAAAGAGCTTTGTTGTCGCGAACGGGTAGGATACTGCAGAAAGAAAACATGAAAAATGTTAGCGCCAATAATATGGGGGAAGATGATCATTTGGCGAAAGAAATATTAGAGGTAATGGATTTTTACCCGCGCTCAATAGAGCAGATTTCTGAACTTTTATATGCACGATTTCATAGAGAAATAAGGCAGGAGGAGTTGTCTTCGAAATTAATGCTTATGTGTCTGTATGGGCTGATTAAGCAGGAAAGCGGAGGGTGGTTTTCGAAGAACGGAGGTTAACAAGGTATACAAAAACTTTACATAATAAACCAATCTTGATATAATATGTTTATATATAAACAAGGGAGGTTAGAGTAATGGGTGAGGAAGGTATGACAAGAGAAGAATTAATTAGTATTACAATTGATAAATACACTGATTTGCAACGGATTAGGAAGGCAAATGGTGATTATGAAAATAAAGAATTGGATTATCAGATTAAGGTTACAGTAGCAAAACTGTCTTCTTTAGGAGTGTCAGTAGAAGATATTGCATTATAAAAAATAAGTATTGACATTGACGTAACGTAAAGCCTTATATTGAAATCAGCAATTGGTTAATAGGATTTTATGCTAGTCCGGAAAGGAAGGATTGCGAATGGATAGATATTATACAGCCGGAGAGTTGGCTAAGATTGCAGGGGTGTCTTCCAGAACAATTCGTTATTATGATGAGAAAGGAATATTGAAGCCAATTAGTTATAGTGAAGAGGAATATAGGCTTTATGATAATAATTCCGTCATCGTATTACAACAGATATTAATGTTGAAATATGTGGGATTTTCTTTAGAGGAAATTAGTGAAATAATCAAGCAGGATAAAGAAATCTCGCTAAAGCATATTTTGGAGAAGCAGAAAATACTTATGTTTCAAAAAAAGACACAGATTGAGCAGATAATTTATGCTTTGGATAGTGCAGTGAAAGTCTGCGAAAAGAGTTCTCCAGATTTACAACACTTTACGGAGATTATGCAATTGATTACGAAGAATGATTTTGCAGACAGACGTTATGGTTTTTATGAACGATTTAGCAGTAGACAGGAAGAATGGTATCAATGGCGTTTGGAGAACTTGGAGTTGCGTGAGAATATGCAGATTCTTGATGTTGGGGGAGGGTATGGAACCCCTTGGATGCGTGTATGGGAACAAATTCCCGCAGGTTGCAATATTGTCATGTTAGATAAGGACAATAAAGGCCGTGAATTTTTGAAAGAATTCCTAAATAAAAATGGACATCGGCTTGCTTCGAATGTGACCTTTACCTTTTGGAATGCGGATGCGGAAACGGTATCTTATGAAGCATTGAAATATGATCGAATTTTGGCAAATCATTTTTGGGGATATGTAAATGATAAAGTGACATTGATGAAGAAGTTACGGATTGCATTAAAGCTTGATGGCAGACTGTATTCTACAGTCCCTTCTATGGTGAGCGAGGAGGATGTAGAAAAACTTGTAGAGACCTTTTTACATAAGAATATTAATACAGAATTAAATGTAAAAAAGGTGGAAGAACAACAATATATAGAAACATGTTTGAAACAATGTTTTTCCAGTGTGGACAATAGATTTTTTGTGAATCCGCTTTTTATAAATGATGCAGAGGCGATATATCAATATTTGTGTGATTCGGATAATAACTTACAACAAATATTGGAAAAGAGAAGGACAGATTTCATGAAATATCTTCGAAAGCGACTGGCAAAAGAAGAAAATATACGAATAAATGTGAAAGGTCACATGTATGTTTGTGAGAGGTAGAAGTTGTAAATGAGTTATATAATGGATTTGCGAAGGTATGTGGGACACAGTCCCTTGATTATGGTGGATGCGTGTGTACTAATATTGAATGAAAAGAATGAAATACTGCTTCACAAAAGGAGAGACAATGGATTTTGGGCATATCCGGGTGGTTCCATGGAGTTGGGAGAAAGCTTTGAAGAATGTGCCAAAAGAGAGGTTTTGGAAGAAACAGGTTTGGAGTGTCTGGAATTATCATATTTTACACATCAATCAGGTTCGAATATGCATTATGTTTATCCAAATGGTGATGAAATATATACGGCAGGAATTGTGTTTGTTTGTAGAAAATATCGAGGAGAATTAAAAGTGGAAGAATCTGAGGTAATAGAACAAAGATTTTTCAATTTAGATTATTTACCGGACGATATATCACCTATGAATCGTACTGTAATAGAGAAGCTGAAAGGTTTTATGAAGAGTTAGTTTGTTGTACAAACATATATGTGTACATAGCGGAGAAGAAACATGAAAATTGCAGTCTTAGCAGATATTCATAGTAATTACATAGCATTAAAGGCTTGTCTGGAACATGCAGAAAAGCAAGGAGTCAATCAATTTATTTTTCTTGGAGATTATATAGGTGAATGTGGGAATCCGCAGAAAACCATGGACATGCTCTATGAAGTGCGTACAAAGTATCCCTGCTACTTTGTGAAAGGGAACAAGGAAGATTGTTGGCTTGGATTTGTGAAGGATGAGGGAAACTGGCTGAAATATGGAGACTCTATTACCGGTACTTTGCTTTATCAGTTTGAACGTAGAAGAGAAGAGGAATTACATTTTTTTGAGTCGCTGCCAATATCCCAAAAGGTAGTAATAGACGGTTTTCCTGAAATAACAATATGTCATGGATCTCCGATAAGTAATAAGCAAAGCATGCGTGATGGAGAGGAAGAAACGTTCATAGTGATGGAAGCCTGTGAAACGGAAATGATTTTGTATGGGCATTCTCACAGACGACGTATTATACAACATGGCAGTAAGGTGGCATATAATCCCGGTTCCGTAGGAGCTCCTATGGAAAGTGACGGAATGGCACAATATATGATCTTACAGACAACAGAGAATGGATGGGAAATAGAGTATGAGGATGTGGAATATGATGTGGAAGGTGCCATCTGTGCGTTACGGGAGGAAGGCTTGGATAAGTATGCTCCTTGTTGGAGTAAGATTACAGAGAACTTATTAAGAAAAGGTGACATTTCTCACGGACAAATACTTCGCAGAGCCATGGAACTATGCTATCTGGAGACGGGAGCCAGTAATTGGCCGGATATACCGGAACGATTTATGGAGATGAGTTTGCAGGAACATGGCATCCGTTAAAATGTGAGTGAAAAATTTTAGTAATATTTTAGTATTATCTTTGAAAAGACATGGTAAACAGAATGAAAATATGGTAAAATTCCTTCTATATGGGTAATTTAAAATTACGGATATAGGAGGGATTTTTTATGTACCGTGATCATACAAAAGTCATTCAAATCGGAGATAGAAAAATTGGTGGAGGAAATCCGATTTTAATTCAATCTATGACCAATACAAAAACAGAAAATGTAGAGGCAACTGTAGCACAGATACTGGAATTAGAGAAAGCCGGATGTGAAATTATTCGTTGTACGGTGCCTACCTTGGAGGCTGCAAAAGCGCTTGCAGAGATTAAGAAACAGATTCATATTCCTTTGGTGGCAGATATTCATTTTGATTATAAAATGGCTATTGCGGCTATGGAATACGGTGCAGATAAAATACGTATTAATCCGGGCAACATCGGTAGTTTAGACAGGGTGAAGGCTGTCGTGGATGTGGCCAAGGAACGTAATATTCCTATTCGTGTTGGGGTAAATAGTGGTTCCCTGGAAAAACAGCTTGTAGAAAAATACCATGGTGTAACCGCGGAAGGTATTGTGGAAAGCGCCTTAGATAAGGTGAAGATTATCGAGGATTTGGGTTACGATAATCTGGTAATCAGTATTAAATCTTCCGATGTACTTATGTGTGTAAAAGCGCACGAACTTTTGGCAGACAAAACCCTGTATCCGTTACATGTAGGCATTACTGAATCCGGTACGGTGCAGAGCGGAAATATTAAGTCTGCCATTGGCCTTGGCATTATTTTGAATCAGGGCATTGGTGATACCATTCGTGTATCCCTGACCGGTAATCCTGTAGAGGAGATTAAGTCTGCAAAATTAATTCTTCGTACCTTAGGTCTTCGCAAAGGAGGCATAGAAGTAGTTTCCTGTCCTACCTGTGGCAGAACCCAGATTGACTTAATCGGGTTAGCACAGAAGGTAGAAAAGCTGGTAGAAGATTATCCGTTGGATATTAAGGTGGCAGTCATGGGATGCGTGGTAAATGGACCCGGAGAGGCAAAGGAAGCAGATTTGGGTATCGCCGGCGGTATTGGTGAAGGACTTCTCATAAAGAAGGGAGAAGTAGTGAAGAAGGTACCGGAGGAAGCTCTTTTACAGACACTAAAGGAAGAACTGGATAACTGGCAGTAAAAGTATTTAAGAAACGAGGAATGTATTGTGGGAAAACCGTTTTTTGAAGTGTTCCCTTCTCTTACACTGGAAAGAAATGTTCGTGATATTATGGAACAGACTTCTGTGGAGAAAGTTTCGGCAACAAAGAAGAAAGATTATTTAAGAGTATATATATTAAGTGAGCGATTGATTTTTAAGGAAGATATATGGCAGACAGAACAGGCAATTAAGTCCCAGCTGTTTCCTCGGGTAAATCTAACGGTAAAGATTTATGAAAAATTCAATCTGTCAGAGCAGTATAATCCCCAGAAACTTCTGGATGTATATTTTGAAAGTATATTGCAGGAAGTGCGTGAATATTCCAATGTGGAATATAATGTATTAAAGAATGCACAGCTTTCTTATCCTCAGGAGAATCAGGTGATTATAAATCTGGAAGATACGGTTATTGCCAGAAGTAAGGAAGAAGAATTAAGCAATATTCTTCAGAAAATACTGGTGGAGCGTTGTGGTTTTTCGGTGGCTATATATGTAGAGTATCGTGAAGCGCAGGAAGGTAAATTTGCTGAGGATGATGAACTGAAGATAAAGCAGGAAGTGGCGCAGATATATAATCGTGTGGTGAAGAATAAGGGCGAGAATGAAGACGGTTTCGTAGAGCCGGGACAGACGCCTTTTGCAGATGGAGCGAAAGAAGCAGATAACGGTAGTGCAAATGCGTCGCATCCTTCAAGCGGTACTGATAAAAAGACAGGGACAAAATCTTCCGGCAGTAATGTAGAAAAGAAGGTCACATTACCCGGCGGTAAGGGCGAATATAAAAAAGGTGAATATAAGAAAGACTTTAAACGTGGCGGAGATTTTGGTAAGAGCGTAAAACGTTCGGATAATCCTGATGTTTTATATGGTCGTGATTTTGAAGAGGATGCAATGCGTCTGGAAGAATTAATCGGAGAAATGGGTGAAGTTGTCATTCGTGGTAAGATTGTTTCTATAGATAAACGTGAAATTAAAAATGAGAAGACCATATTTATTTTTGAAGTGACGGATTTTACAGATACCATCACTGTTAAAATGTTTGCACGTAATGAGCAAATGCCGGAAATAGAAGGAAGTGTAAAGCCCGGCACCTTTGTAAAAATCAAAGGTATTAGTATGATGGATAAGTTTGACCATGAATTAACCATTGGTTCCATTACCGGTATTAAGAAGATTCCGGACTTTACCACCAGTCGAATGGATACTGCTGCCAAAAAGCGAGTAGAACTTCATTGCCATACAAAGATGAGTGATATGGATGGTGTTTCCGAAGCAAAGGATATTGTAAAACGTGCTTATAAGTGGGGACATAAGGCAATTGCTATTACGGATCATGGTGCAGTACAGGGCTTTACGGATGCAAACCATGTGTGGGATGATTTGTGGAAGGAAGAAAAAAACAAACGTAAGGAAGCGGGCGATGAAAACCCTGATAAACAAGACTTCTTTAAAGTAATCTATGGGGTAGAAGCCTATGTGGTAGATGATTTAAAGCAAATTGTTACCGGTAAGGATTATCAGGATTTTGATGGTGATTTTGTGGTGTTTGATATTGAAACCACCGGATTTTCGCCGATAAAGAATCGCATTATTGAAATCGGTGCCGTAAAAGTACAGAAAGGGGAGATTACAGACCGTTTTTCTGCTTTTGTAAATCCGGATGTTCCGATTCCTTTTGAAATCGAAAAGCTTACGGGTATCAATGACAGTATGGTAATTGATGCACCGCAGATAGATATC
The DNA here is from genome assembly GCA_045123675.1 of Acetatifactor sp. GTDB lineage: Bacteria > Bacillota > Clostridia > Lachnospirales > Lachnospiraceae > Acetatifactor. The sequence continues at coordinate 49,771 of JBGVKL010000139.1, forward strand.
GTGTTGCCACAGTTTTTAGATTTTTGTGATGGATGTGTGTTAGTGGCGCATAATGCAAACTTTGATATGAGCTTTATTATAGAAAATGCAACCAGACTCGGCTATAGTACGGAATTCACCTATGTGGATACAGTACCTATTGCAAGAATTTTACTTCCGGGGCAGGCAAAACATACCTTGGATGCGGTTGCGAAAAGCTTGGGTGTAGTTTTGGATAATCATCATCGTGCAGTGGATGATGCAGAAGCAACGGCGCAGATTTTTGTGAAAATGTTACCTATGCTTCGGGATATGGGAGCGGATAATCTGGAAAAGGTCAACGAGATGGGAGCTTCCAGCATAGAGCTTGTAAAGAAATTACCTACCTATCATGGTATTATTCTTGCGAAAAATGATTTGGGAAGAATTAACTTATATCGATTGGTTTCCGCTTCTCACTTAACATATTTTAATAAGCGTCCCCGTATACCTAAGAGTCTGATTGAAAAATATCGTGAAGGTTTGATTCTGGGCAGTGCCTGTGAAGCAGGGGAGCTTTATCGTGCCATCCTGGATGAGAAGAGTGATGCAGAAATTGCAAGAATTGTAAATTTCTATGATTACCTGGAAATCCAACCGACAGGAAATAATAAGTTTATGATAAGCTCTGAAAAAGTGGCAAATGTTAATTCTATAGAGGATATTCAGGATATTAACAGACGTATTGCCAGCTTGGGGGAACAGTTCCAAAAGCCGGTAGTAGCCACCTGTGACGTGCATTTTCTGGATCCTGAGGATGAAATTTATCGTAGAATTATTATGGCCGGTAAAGGATTTGCAGATGCCGATGACCAGGCACCATTGTATTTACATACAACGGAAGAAATGTTAGAAGAATTTGCATATCTTGGTACGGATAAAGCGAAAGAAGTGGTTATTACCAATACCAATATGATTGCAGATATGTGCGAGGTAATTGCCCCGGTAAGACCGGATAAATGTGCTCCGGTGATTGAGGACAGTGATAAGACACTGACCGATATTTGTTATAATAAGGCCCATGAAATTTATGGACCGGATTTGCCGGAAATCGTAGAGGCCAGACTTAAAAGAGAATTAAATTCTATTATCAGCAATGGATTTGCTGTTATGTACATAATTGCCCAGAAATTAGTGTGGAAGTCTGTTGAGGACGGTTATCTGGTAGGTTCCCGAGGATCTGTAGGAAGTTCCTTTGTGGCAACGATGGCAGGAATTACCGAGGTTAATCCTTTGCCACCGCACTATTATTGTACGGATTGCCACTATGTGGATTTTGACAGTGAACATGTAAAGAAATATGCTGATTTAGGTGCTGCGGGTATTGATATGCCGGATATGAATTGTCCAAAGTGCGGCAAACCCCTTCGTAAGGACGGGTTTGATATTCCCTTTGAAACATTCCTTGGATTTAAGGGAGATAAAGAGCCGGATATTGACCTTAATTTCTCCGGAGAATACCAGTCCAAGGCGCACAAATATACGGAAGTTATTTTTGGTGCAGGACAAACCTTCCGTGCCGGTACCATCGGTACTTTGGCAGACAAAACAGCTTTTGGTTATGTAAAGAATTATTTTGAGGAACGTGGAAAAGTGAAGCGTGCTGCAGAGATTACACGTATATCATTGGGATGTACCGGTGTACGTCGTAGTACGGGACAGCACCCGGGTGGTATTATTGTACTTCCTTTCGGACAGGATATTAATTCCTTTACACCGGTACAGCATCCGGCAAACGATATGACTACGGATACAGTTACCACACATTTTGATTATCATTCCATTGACCATAACTTGTTAAAGTTAGACATTCTCGGACACGATGATCCTACCATGATTCGTATGTTACAGGATATGACAGGTGTTGATCCGGTAACAATTCCGTTGGATGATAAAAAGGTTATGAGTTTGTTCCAGAATACAGAGGCTCTTGGAATTACACCGGAACAGATTGGAGGTACCAAACTGGGAGCTTTGGGTATTCCGGAGTTTGGTACGGATTTTGCGATGCAAATGGTTATTGATGTTAAGCCTCAAACCTTTTCGGATTTGGTTCGTATTGCAGGACTTTCTCATGGTACAGACGTATGGCTTGGAAATGCACAGACACTGATTCAAAATGGTCAGGCTACAATTTCAACTGCTATCTGTACCCGTGATGATATTATGACGTATTTGATTCGTATGGGCGTAGAAGCAGATGCTTCGTTTAAAATCATGGAGGCAGTGCGTAAAGGTGTAGTAGCTAAGGGTAAAAGTGATAAATGGCCTGAATGGAAGCAGGATATGTTAAATCATGGAGTGCCGGAGTGGTATGTCTGGTCTTGCGAAAAGATTAAGTATATGTTCCCTAAGGCGCATGCGGTGGCATATGTTATGATGGCATGGCGTATTGCTTATTGCAAAATATATTATCCTCTGGCGTATTATGGAGCATTCTTTAGTATTCGTGCCAAAGCTTTTTCTTATGAGATTATGTGTCAGGGACAAAAGCATTTAGAGGATGTTATGGCAGATTATAAGAAGCGTTCCGATTCTTTATCAAACAAGGAAAAGGAAGCTTATGGCGACATGCGTATTGTACAGGAAATGTATGCAAGAGGTTATGAATTTGAACCCATTGATATATTCCGTGCCCAGTCCCGATTGTTCCAGATTGTGGATGGTAAGCTGATGCCTTCACTTAGCAGTATTGAAGGCTTGGGTGAAAAAGCAGCGGATGCAATTGTTGAGGCGGCGAAGGATGGTCCCTTCCTTTCCAAGGACGATTTCCGTGACCGAACCAAGGTTTCTAAGACGGTAATTGAACTTATGAGTAATTTAGGACTATTGGGAGATTTGCCTGAGTCTAACCAGATTAGTTTGTTTGACTTTGTAAGCTAGTCATAAATAGAGAAATGTGTTAAAATTTGAATGAGGAGGTGGGTGCTTTATGAATTGCAAAGAATTTGAAAAAATGATACCGGATTATATTCAAAAAAAGATGGACTTTGTAACTACAAAGCACTTTACCGAGCATTTAAAAAGCTGCCCTGCATGCAAGGAAGAGCTGAATATCCAGTTTCTGGTAAACGAGGGTTTGAATAGCCTGGAGGATGGAGATGTTTTTGACTTGCAGTCCCAGATGAGTGATTTGATGAAAGAGTCTGATAAAAAGATACGTTTTCATGAAAATTTTTTGAAGTTTGGAAGATTGATTGAATTATTGGTTATGCTGGGAATAGGAATTGTGGTTTTTCTTATTATTTTTTATTAGAGAGGTATGGCTGTGAAGAAAAAATTAGTGTTGATAGATGGACATAGTATCTTAAATCGGGCATTTTATGGTGTTCCGGACCTTAGTAATGCGTCCGGTTTTCATACCAACGCCATTTACGGTTTTTTGAATATTTTATTTAAAATTCTGGATGAAGAAAAGCCTGATTATCTGGCGGTTGCCTTTGATGTAAAAGCACCTACTTTTCGACATGAAATATATAAAGAATACAAAGGGACACGTAAACCCATGCCTCAGGAGTTGCATGAGCAGGTACCTGTTATGAAGGATGTACTGCGTGCCATGAATGTGGTTATTGTAGAACAAGCCGGTTTGGAGGCAGACGATATTCTGGGAACATTGGCAAAAAGAGCAGAAGCAGATGGTATGGACGTGGCATTGGTATCCGGAGACAGGGATTTGCTGCAGATTGCTACAGATGTTATTAAAATACGTATTCCTAAGACAAAACAGGGACGTACAGAAATTGAAGATTATTATGCAGAGGATGTTGTAAAAGCATATCAGGTGAACCCACAACAGTTTATTGAGTTGAAAGCATTGATGGGAGATGCATCGGATAATATTCCCGGAGTTCCTAAAATCGGTGAAAAGACAGCTACATCATTGATGGTGGAATACGGTTCCATTGATAATATTTATGCGCATATAGAAGAGATTTCGAAGAAGAGTGTAAAGGAAACGTTGCAAAACAACAGAGAATTGGCTGATTTGAGTAAGGTTTTGGCAACGATAAAAACAGATTGTGATTTTGCGTTTGATTACGAAGCGGCAAAAGTGGAAGGCTTTTTTACGCCTGAGGCTTATCAGCTGTGTAAGCAGTTAGAATTTAAAAATATGTTAAGTCGTTTTGAAAATGTGGATGCAGGTAATCAAAACGAAGAAATTGTAAAAGGATTTCATATATTAGAATCGCAGGAGGATTGTAAAAAAGTATTAACCGGCATTGGAAAGAAAACAAAAAGAGCCGGTCTTTCCGTTTTGGAATCGGAAGGGAAATTTACCGGTATTGCAATTACTTTCAGTGAGAAAGAATCCTATTTTTATTATGTAGGTGAGGAACCGGTACAAAACAGACAGCTTTCTTTGTTTGACTTGATGGAGGAACCGCAAAGTCATGAAGAATTGCTAAGTATTTTGAAGGATGTTACCGGAAAAGTTCAGATATCAACCGTAGATATTAAAAGACAATACTCTTATATGCAGACGGAGGATTTAAAAGGATATTTTGATGTTCTGATTGCGGCATATTTATTGAATCCTTTAAAGAATGATTATGATGCAGAAAGCATTGCACAGGAACATCTGGGTTTAACCATTCCGGGACGTAAAGAGGTATTTGGTAAGAAAACAGATGCAGAACTTGTGAAAGAGGATAAAGCAACGGTTGCACATTTTTATATGTATCAGACCTATGTGGCTTATATGGCGGAAGAAGTGCTTCGTAAGAAGCTGGAAGAGACCGGCATGTTGTCTTTGATGACGGAGATGGAAATGCCGCTATCCTATGTTCTGTATGATATGGAGCAGGAAGGTATCGCAGTAAAACGAGAAGAACTGAAAGAGTATGGAGAAGCTCTTTGTGAACGAATAGAGGAACTGGAAAAGAGTATCCATGATAAAGCCGGTGTGATTTTCAACATTAATTCACCGAAGCAATTAGGAGAGATTTTATTCGAGCATATGGGTATACCGGGAGGTAAAAAAACGAAAACCGGTTATTCTACTGCGGCGGAGGTATTGGAAAAGCTTGCTCCTGACTATCCGATTGTAAATGATATTTTGGAATACAGGGCACTTACGAAATTAAAGTCCACTTATGCAGATGGTTTGGCAGTTTATATTAAAGAAGACCGGCGTATTCATACAAGCTTTAATCAGACCATTACGGCAACGGGACGTATCAGTTCTACAGAGCCTAATTTACAGAATATACCGATTCGTACGGAACTTGGCCGTAAGCTTCGAAAGGTATTTGTACCGGGAGAGGGCTGTGTACTTATGGATGCAGACTATTCTCAGATTGAACTTCGTGTGCTTGCACATCTTTCCGGAGATGAGGAATTGATTCAGGCTTACAAGATGGATCAGGATATTCATAGAATTACAGCGTCAAAGGTGTTTAGAACACCTTTGGATGAGGTAACACCTATGCAAAGAAGAAATGCCAAGGCGGTCAATTTTGGTATTGTATATGGAATCAGCTCCTTTGGTTTAAGTCAGGATTTAAGTATTAGCCGCAAGGAAGCAAGTGAATATATTGAACAGTATTTTGCTACGTATCCAAAAGTGAAAGAGTATTTGGATAAATTAGTAAGCGATGGAAAAAAGAATGGATATATTACTACCATGTTCGGACGCAGACGCCCTATTCCCGAGCTTAGTTCATCTAATTTTATGCAGCGGTCCTTTGGAGAAAGAGTGGCTATGAATTCTCCGATTCAGGGAACTGCAGCAGATATTATTAAAATTGCTATGATAAAGGTTTGGAAGGCTTTGAAGGAGGCCGGATTAAAGTCTAAGCTTATTTTGCAGGTTCATGATGAATTGTTGATTGAAACACGTTTGGATGAGGTGGAGCAGGTTCGTAAGATTTTATCCGAAAATATGCAACAGGCTGCGGATTTGCGAGTTGAACTTGCAGTAGATTTACATGTGGGCGAAAATTGGTATGAAGCGCACTAATAAATTTTAAAATAAAACAGAACGGAGAAACTGCTATGCGTTTGATTGGAGTGACCGGTGGTGTGGGTGCCGGAAAATCAGCAATTCTTGCATATATAGAGAAGCATTATAAATGTCATATATATCTGGCAGATGAAGTGGCACATCTGGTAAAACAAAAGGGAGAAGAATGTTATTACAGATTAGTTGAAATTTTGGGAGAAGATGTACTGGATGAAGATGGTGAAATTCACAAAGGGAAAATGGCTGCCATGATTTTTGCGGATGATGCACTTTTGGAACGTGTGAATGAAATCGTCCATCCGCAGGTCAGAATTTATTTGGAGAAACGTATATCCGAAGCGGAGCAGTCCGGTGATGTGGAGCTTCTATTTATTGAGGCTGCACTTTTGATTGAGGCAGGCTATAAAGAAATCGTGGATGAATTATGGTATATATATGCAGATGAAGAGATACGAAGAAAACGATTGATGCATAGCCGGGGATATTCCATGGAGAAGATATCGCAGATTATGGAAGCGCAATTAACAGAAGAAATGTTTCGTAGAGAAAGTGATTTTGTTATTGACAACAGCGGTGATTTGGAAGAAAGTTATAAACAGATAAGAAAAAAACTGGAGGCATTCACATGGCAAGAGTGAAAAAAGAACAGGAGCTTGTATTTGGACTGGATATTGGAACCAGAAGCATCGTCGGAACGGTTGGTTATCGTGACGGTGCCAGATTTCACGTAATAGCGCAATACATAAAAGAACATGAAACCAGAGCCATGATGGATGGTCAGATTCATGATATTGCAAAGGTTAGTGAAACTATACGTCAGGTAAAAGAAGCTTTGGAAAAGCAAGTTGGAAAGAAACTTACGATGGTATGTATTGCAGCGGCAGGTCGTGTACTTCGTACGGTAACCACCAATGTGGTACATTCATATACCACTGAGCATGAGGTGACTACAGAGGATGTTTATGCACTGGATACCCTTGGTGTAGAAAAGGCTTATGAAGAATTTACGGCTGCTAACGATATGGATATGCAGTTTTATTGTGTAGGCTATACAGCTATTCGTTATTACTTAAACGGATATGTTATCGGTAACCTGGAAGGACATAAGGCGAAGAATATAGGCGTAGACTTGATTGCTACATTCTTGCCGGATGATGTAGTAGATGGTTTGTATAAAGCGGTAAACGGTGCAGGACTGCAGGTGGCAAATCTGACATTGGAGCCTATTGCAGCAATTCAAGTAGCTATTCCGGAGAAATTCAGACTTTTGAACTTAGCATTGGTAGATGTAGGTGCAGGTACCAGTGATATTTCCATTACCAAGGAGGGTACAATTACTGCCTATGGTATGATTCCGGTTGCGGGAGATAGTTTGACGGATGTGATTTTACAGCATTGTCTGGTAGATTTTGATACAGCGGAATATATAAAGCGTAGCAGTAGTGAAATGGATGTGATTGAGTACACAGATATTCTTGGTTTCCCTCAAACCATTACTGCAGAGCAAGTAAAAGAACTGGTACAGCCTGCTATTAAGAACATGACCAAACAGGTGGCAGACTGTATTAAAGAATTAAATGGTGATAAGCCGGTCAGTGCGGTGTTTATCGTAGGTGGTGGCGGTACCATGGCAGGCTATACAGAAAGTCTGGCAGAGGAACTGGCTCTTGTAAAGGAACGTGTGGCTATTCGCGGAAAAGAAGTTATGCAGGCCATTGATTTTGATATTGAAGATGCCAAGCAGGATTCCCTTATGGTTACCCCTATTGGTATCTGTTTAAGTTACTATGAGCAGAACAATAACTTTATCTTTGTTAACTTTAATGAGGAGCGAGTGAAGTTATATGATAATGGTAAGTTGTCCGTAGTGGATGCGGCTATAGCTTCCGGCTTTGCTAACGAAGATTTGTTCCCGAAGCGTGGTGCAGGTGTAGTTTACACGGTAAATGGTACCAGTAAGATGCAGCGAGGATATTTGGGAGAAGCGGCTACTATCTTGGTAAATGGAAAGGAAGCGGATATTCATACGAAGATTGCCGGTGGTGACAAAATTGTAGTGAATCCTTCTACTGCCGGAGAAGCAGTAAGTGTAACCTTATCTAAGCTCCCTGAAATGAAGGAAAAGTTTATGGTAACCGTAAATGGCAGTGAAGTGGTGCTTAACAGAACAGCTATGGTAAATGGTAACAGGGAATTATCCTCTTACGTAATTCAGGATGGAGATGTGATTGAGGTAACGAATTGTTATACTGTGCAGGAGATTGCAGAGTACGCTGATATAATTCTGGATGAAAGCATGAAAATATCTGTGAATGATGTGGCAGCTAAGCCGGATACCTTTGTTTATAATCAGTTCTCTGTAACCTTTGAAAAGGTTGAAGTTCCGAAGGTGGAAGAACCGGTGCAGGCTGAGGCAACAACTTGGGAGGAGCTGGAAGACGAGCCGGAGGAAAGCTTTGAAGATTTGTCCGCAGAAGTACCGGAAACAATAATCGAGAATACTGCGGAAGATGCAGTTACTGCACAGGAAGAGGTAAAAGAAGAACCTGCTAAGGAAGAAAATCAAATCGTGGCAGTTATTGTAAATAGAAAACCCATTGTAATGCAGGGGAAGAAAGAATATGTCTTTGTAGATGTATTTGATTATATTGATTTTGATTTGCGGGAGCCGAAAGGAAGAAGTATTGTTACGGAGATAAACGGTCGTCCGGCAGAATATATGGAACTTTTAAAAGACGGAGATGTGATAGACATCTACTGGAGGAGTTAGACAGATGAGATTGTGCAGTATTGCAAGCGGAAGCAGTGGGAACTGTATTTATGTAGGTTCTGATGCTACGCACTTGTTGGTAGATGTTGGTATTAGCGGTAAAAGGACGGAGTGCGGCCTAAACAGTCTGGGGATTTCTGCCAAAGAACTGGATGGTATTTTGATTACCCATGAACATGCAGATCACATTGCAGGGCTTGGAGTAATAGCCAGAAAGTATGAGATTCCTATTTATGCTACGGCCGGAACCATAGATTATATTAAAAACTGTAATAGTGTGGGAAAGATTGAGGATGACCTGTTTGTAGAGATTCAGGCGGATAAGAAATTGACTATAAAAGATATCACGGTAAATCCTATGCGCATTTCCCATGATGCAGCGGAGCCTGTAGCATATCGTTTTGGGTATGGTACGAAAAAAGCTGCAGTTTGTACAGATTTAGGTGTATTTAATGATTATACGGTAGAATGTTTGAAAGGTATGGATGCGTTACTGATAGAGGCGAATCATGATGTAAACATGCTTCAGGTAGGACCTTATCCTTATTATTTGAAACAACGTATTTTAGGTGACAGAGGACATTTGTCCAACGAGAATTCCGGCAGATTATTAAGCAGGATTCTTCATGATGATTTACAGACCATCGTGCTGGGACATTTAAGTAAGGAGAACAATTTGCCGGAGCTTGCTTATGAGGCGGTTCGCATGGAGATTACCATGGGAGAGAATCCTTATAAAGCAGAGGATTTCGCGATACAGGTAGCAAATCGAAGCGATGTATCGCCTGTGGTGCAGATTGCGTAGGAGCTATCTTGCAAAAAAATGAAAAGTGTATATAATGAGAATGTGATTTAGAAAGATTTACGACGGAGGTTTGACATGGAAAAAACAATTATTACCGTAGTTGGTAAAGATACCGTGGGTATTATTGCAAAGGTATGTACATATTTAGCAGAGAACAGTGTGAATATTTTGGATATTTCACAGACAATCGTTCAGGATTATTTCAATATGATGATGATTGTGGATACTTCCCGCATGAATAAGAAGCATGGTGACCTTGCAGATGAGCTTAAGGCTCTTGGCGAGGAAATCGGTGTTATGATTAAGTGCCAGAAGGAAGAAATTTTTGATAAAATGCATAGAATTTAGGAGAATATTCACATGATTAATCGTTACGAAGTAGCAGAAACCAACGAGATGATTGAGAAAGAGAATCTTGATGTAAGAACCATTACCATGGGTATCAGCTTGTTGGATTGTATTGATTCAGACTTAAATGCTTTAAATGAAAAGATTTATAATAAAATTTATGAGGCTACCAAGGATTTGGTAAAGGTGGGCGAGGAAATTTCCAAGGAGTACGGTATTCCTATTGTAAATAAGCGTATTTCCGTAACACCCATTGCTTTAATCGGTGGTGCAGCTTGTAAGACGGTAGAGGACTTTGCCTCTATTGCAAGGACTCTGGATAAAGTAGCAACAGAGGTAGGCGTAAACTTTATCGGTGGTTATTCTGCGCTGGTAAGTAAAGGTATGACTCCCGCGGATGAGCTGCTGATTCGTTCTATCCCCTTGGCACTCTCTACTACAGAAAGAGTGTGTAGCTCTGTGAATTTAGGCTCTACCAAAACCGGCATTAATATGGATGCGGTGAAGCTTATGGGTGAGATGATTAAGGAAACCGCCGAATATACCAAGGAACAGGATTCTTTGGGCTGTGCTAAGTTGGTAGTATTCTGTAATGCACCGGATGATAATCCGTTTATGGCAGGTGCCTTCCACGGTGTAACAGAAGCAGATAAGATTATTAATGTAGGCGTCAGTGGCCCGGGTGTAGTAAAGACTGCACTGGAAAAGGTACGTGGCGAGAACTTTGAGATACTTTGCGAAACCATAAAGAAGACTGCTTTTAAGGTAACACGTGTAGGTCAGCTGGTAGCTCAGGAAGCATCCAAGATTCTGGGTGTTCCTTTCGGTATTGTAGATTTATCCTTGGCTCCCACACCGGCGATTGGCGACAGTGTGGCAGATATTTTGTGCGAAATTGGTTTGGAATATGCAGGCGCTCCGGGAACCACAGCAGCACTGGCTCTTTTAAATGACCAGGTGAAGAAGGGCGGTGTTATGGCATCTTCTTATGTAGGTGGTTTAAGTGGTGCTTTTATTCCGGTCAGCGAAGATCAGGGAATGATTGATGCAGTTGTGGCAGGAGCTTTGACTTTGGAGAAGCTGGAAGCTATGACTTGTGTATGTTCCGTAGGTCTGGATATGATTGCCATTCCGGGTGATACCAAGGCAACCACCATTTCCGGTATTATTGCAGATGAAATGGCTATCGGTATGGTAAACCAGAAGACTACGGCAGTGCGTATTATTCCTGTAATTGGTAAGGGAGTAGGAGAAACCGTAGAATTCGGCGGACTTTTGGGATATGCACCGATTATGCCGGTAAATCCCTTCTCCTGCGATGCATTTGTAAATCGTGGTGGTAGAATACCTGCACCGATACATAGTTTTAAGAACTAGGATGAACATAAAACACTCCTGCCGGTTTATAAATTTCCTAATGAGGACTGTTGAAAAACGTCTTCACTTGACGAGGTTCTTTCGAGTCTGGTGAGGCTACGTTTTTCATCAAGTGAGAACGCGTCCGAATAGGAATTTATAGAAGCCGGCAGGAGTGTTAATTTTCACTATAAAATCACAATCGGTGTAGAATACTCATTATACATGGGTACCTTTGCCTTGGAGGCGCGGATACTGCTGTAGATATCATTGATGGTGATTTCTTTCTTTAACATTTCATAAGCTTGTGGAGATAATTGTTCACCGGCATCTGCCAGCTTGGTTACCAGAGGAATCTGTGTATGTTTGTCGATTTCGCTAAATAATGGTGTGGCTTCTTTGCGGAAGCCTAAAACTCTTGCATAGGGGGTAATTCCTAAATTATTTATGTAGTTGTCCAAATCATCCTTGTGCATATTTAAAAGGATATGATACAAACAACGACTGATACGGGAATAGGTTACTTCCTTGGTCTTTAACAAATCACAAAAAGCTTCATAACCGTCAAAATCATATAAATTATTGCAGATGCGGTCGGATAGTGCGGGAGAAACATCTACATAGTCGGTAAATCCTTTGTCACGTTCTGCTAAAAGCTTATAATATAAAATCTCAGAAAAATCATTTAAGTGTATAAGCTCATTGTTTTCCAGATACTCTTCCAAAATAGTGTAGGATGCTTCGGGCATTTGGCTGCGAAGCTCGTCAAGTGTACGGCCTGACCATAAGGCTTCGCGTAAAGCGGTAGCAGAGCTTTGATTGATGCCAAGGCGCATATCATGGTATCCAGAGCCGTAACGTTTGGTGGTTAAAGGTTGGATAGTGCTGTTTTGCTTTAAAATATTCTTAATGTATTCGATTCCTAAAATATTGTTAGGTGTAGTGAGTACAGAAATATGTGCACTCAGCTGTGGAGCAATCTTCAGTAGAGCAGAGGTTCTGGCAGAAGGAAAGGATTGTCCGCTTCGAAGATGGGACTGCAGACATTCTTTGTATTCCGGAGATTCCTCTAAAAGAATCCCTGCTATTTTTTGTAATATTTCCGTATCACCGCATTCACTGCCGAAGCATAAATGGCTGACTACGCCAAGTTTATTTAAAAGGGAAACTGCGCCCATAGCAAAATATTCTGCACTACCGGTAGAATAGTAAGCGGGCAATTCGATAACTAAATCGGCACCACAGGAAAGTGCTGCTTTGGTACGGGCGTATTTATCCATAATGGCAGGTGTGCCTCGTTGCATAAAATTTCCGCCCATAACAACGATTGTATAATCAGCTTCGGAAAGCTCTTTTGCTTTTTGCAGTTGGTAAAGATGACCATTGTGAAGTGGATTATATTCTGCCACGACTGCGCATATATTCATATCTGTACCATCCTTTCTGATTTAATAAACGAAATTACGTTAAAAAGTATCAACTACATGTGTGAAAAAAATAACACATATTGAAAACGCTTACATGATTGTAATTGTGGAACTTTTTGAATATTAGAAAAAAGCACTTTGTATTCAAAAATGTACAATTTATCGAATATTTCAACTTGTTTCCACCTATTATATTTAGTATAATATAGTAAATGAGGTTTGTTAAGTAAAAATTTTATAAAAATATAAAATGTTTGAAAGGGTTATGCGGTAAAACCGCCGGAAAGGAGAAGGGTATGTCATATATTGATTTAATCAAGGACAGAGCGAGACTGGATAAGAAGACAATTGTATTACCGGAGTCTAAGGACAAAAGAACATTGATTGCGGCAGCAAAGATTATGGAAGAGGGAATTGCCAATATTATTATGATTGGTAATGAAGAGAAAATCAATGATGGTGCCGGTTGGTTGGAAGTTGATTTGACCGGAGTGAAAATTATCGATCCTCAGTTGGATCCCAAGTTAGATGATTATGTGAATCTTTTATATGAAACCAGAAAATCTAAGGGTATGACCTTGGAACAGGCAAGAGAAATATTATTAACTGATTATTTGACTTATGGTATTGTCATGGTAAAGGCGAACGATGCTGATGGTATGGTAGCAGGTGCCTGTCATTCTACAGCAGCAACACTTCGTCCTGCACTACAGATTTTGAAAACTGCACCAGGTGTAAAACTTGTGTCTGCCTTCTTTGTTATGGACACTCAGTTTAAGAATATGGGTGAAAACGGTACCTTTATTTTTGCGGACTGTGGTTTGAATCAGGATCCTACTGCTGAAGAATTAGCTGCAATTGCAGATTCCTCTGCAAGAAGCTTTAAGGCACTTGTTGGTCCGAAACCCAGCATTGCAATGCTTAGTCATTCTACCAAGGGTAGTGCGAAGCATGCATTGGTGGACAAGGTGGTAGAGGCAACCAGAATTGCCAAAGAAGAGTATCCATGGCTTACGGTGGATGGTGAGTTACAGACAGATGCAGCTTTGGTTCCTTCTGTAGCGAAATCAAAGGCTCCCGGCAGTCCGGTGGGTGGTAATGCGAATGTACTTATTTTCCCGAATCTGGATGCAGGTAATATCGGTTATAAGTTGGTACAACGTCTGGGTGGTGCAGAAGCTTACGGTCCTATGCTTCAGGGTATTGCCAAGCCGGTAAATGACTTGTCACGTGGTTGTTCATGGCAGGATATTGTAGGTGTAGTTGCTTTAACAGCGGTACAGGCTCAGCTTGTTTAAGGGCAGAGTCAAGCCGACATAAATAAATCTGTCGAGCTTGCTTGAGCAGATTTATTTATGGAGATTTGACGAGCGAAAACATCGAGGAAATGCGAAGCATTTTCGAGATGTTCTGCACTTAAACATTAATTATAAAATTTGGAGGAAAATACAATGAATATTTTAGTTATCAATTGCGGAAGTTCATCTTTGAAGTTCCAGTTAATTAATTCAGAGACAGAGCAGTGTATTGCAAAAGGCTTATGCGAAAGAATCGGCATCGACGGAAGTATGATTACTTATGCACCTGCCGGAGGAGAAAAGGAAAAGAGCGTGACTCCCATGGCTGATCATACAGAGGCTATCAGATTGGTATTAGAGGCACTTATCAATGAAAAGACCGGTGTGGTAAAGAGTCTGGATGAAATCGGTGCAGTAGGACATCGTATTGTACATGGCGGAGAGAAGTTTGCTGAAGCTACGATTATTACAGATGAAGTAATTAAGGCTATTGAAGAATGTAATGACTTGGCACCTTTGCATAATCCTGCAAACTTAATCGGTATTAACGCTTGTAAGACATTAATGCCTTCTACTCCGATGGTGGCTGTTTTTGATACTGCATTCCATCAGACGATGCCCGAAGAAGCATACATGTACGGTCTTCCTTATGAGTATTATAAAAAGTATAAAGTAAGAAGATATGGTTTCCATGGTACCAGCCATTCTTATGTTTCTAAGAGAGCTGCAGAGGTACTTGGTAAGAATTATGAGGATTTAAAGATTATTGTTTGTCATTTGGGCAACGGTGCATCTATTTCAGCAGTAAAGAATGGTGTTTGTGTGGATACTTCTATGGGTCTGACTCCTTTGGAAGGTTTGATTATGGGTACACGTAGTGGTGATATTGATCCGGCTATTATTGAGTTTATTGCACAGAAAGAAAATATGAATTTAAGTGAAGTTCTTTCCGTTTTGAATAAGAAGTCCGGTGTTTTAGGTCTTTCTGATAATTTATCTTCTGATTTCCGTGATTTGGAGGATGGTTTACTTAAGGGAGACGAAAATGCAATTCGTACCATGAAGACCTTCTGTTACCGTGTTGCAAAGTATGTTGGTTCTTATGTTGCAGCCATGAATGGTGTAGATGTGATTTGTTTTACAGCAGGTGTGGGCGAAAACGGACCTATTGTAAGAAATATGGTATGTGAATATCTTGGATATTTAGGAATTACACTGGATCAGGAAGCTAATAACAAAAGAGGATTGGATATCGAAGTTACCACTCCGGATTCCAAAACAAAGGTTATGGTTATCCCTACCAATGAGGAACTTGCTATTGCGAGAGAGACAGTACGTTTGGTAAAATAAGTTTTTTATAGCAAATAATAAGCAGTCTTTGCACAGGAAATATATAAAATTGTGCAAAGGCTGTTTTTTGATGCAAAAATGATGCCCCACTATTGTATAAAAGATGCTATACTATATATGATACTATGGATTTAGTGGAGATTTAAGATGTAAGGAGGCAAAATGGAGCGTGTTTTATGTCGGTTAACAAATTTAATATGCATATGTTTGTTTGGCATTTTTCTGTTTTGGGATGATTCGATTATAGTAAATGCTTCAGAAGTGTCCAGAGTATCTCTGGTTCGCCAGCAGTATGAAGAGTATGAAGCCAGATTTGCTTCCATTAATCATGTTGAGGATATCGAGAAGCAAGGCTTTGGCATTATGGAAGGACAAGTATTTACGGAAGTGTTTGAATCCTTTGGAGAAGAACCGCTGACCTTTATGGCTGCATTGGATAATACATACAATCGTCTGGCTATTTTTCTGGCTAAGGAAGACGGAACAATTGTTTATAAATGCAATCAGCTGGAAACCAATAACCGGGTAACCGGTCAGATGGAGCAGAATACCAAAGAAATTGCTGCGGTTTCCTTTGTGGATTTAAATATGGACGAGCAGAAGGATATTATTCTAATTACGAAATGTATGAATGAAGACGGAGAATACGAAGGAAGACTTTATAAAATCGGGGATGTACTTTTTCAAAGAGAAGGAAGTTTTTACCGTGATTACCGTATCTCCGACAAAATCAATCGTTTTGGAATGAATAAGAGTGCCAAATGTATTGTTTCCTTTGTAAGGGACGGGCAGTCGGCTGAATTTTTGTACACAGCTACAACACATGAAGAATTATTTGAAAATAATTTCGAAGAAATTCCGGAACAATGTTATTACAGAGAGTTTGAAAAGCTTGGAAAATTATTAGTTTTGCCCGGCGTTTTCCATATGGGCGACTATGATGTTTTTATGATTTATCTTATCAATACCCAGGGAAATATTGTCTGGAGTTTCCAGCCCATGGGAGACTATGATAATCTGTATTCTTTGCGTGGAATGTCCGGAAAAGATGTGGATGGGGACGGAATGAAGGATTTGGTAGTACTTGCCAGATATAGTTATGAAAATGACGCCGGAGAGATTGTAATAGAAAGCGCATGTTCTATTTATTATCAACGTACCGGCGGATTTGATATGGATACAGAATTTGTACAGCAGTTTAAATGTACGGACGAATTGACAATGAGTGATTTAGTCAATGAGATCCGTGCATACTGGGGTTGGGAAACTGAAGAAGTAAAAGAATATCTTTTAGAAAAGAGCACGAAAGAAAATGATAAAAGTACTGATCGTAGATGATGAAAAAGCAATATGTGATTTGATTGATATGAATTTAAGCGCTGCCGGATATTTTTGTAAAACGGTTCAGGATGGTCTGGAAGCAATTGATATGATTGAAAAGGAAGAGTTTGATTTGATCCTTTTGGATATAATGCTTCCCGGTGCGGATGGTTATGATATTTTGGAATATATCAGACCACTGAAAATACCTGTGATTTTTATTACTGCTAAGCATGAAGTGAAGGATAGAGTAAAGGGACTGAAGTTAGGAGCAGAAGATTATCTGGTAAAACCCTTTGATGTGGTAGAGTTACTTGCTAGAGTAGAAGTAGTATGCAGACGTTTCCATAAGTCGCAGAAATTATTGCAGGTAGGCGATGTTGTAGTAGATACCCAGGCGAGAACGGTGACAAAGGGTGGAAAGCCGGTAGTACTTACCAATAAGGAGTATGGACTTTTGCTTTTGTTTATTCGCAATAAGAATGTGGCTCTATTTAAGGAAACATTGTATGAAAAGGTTTGGGGAGATGAGTACATAGCGGACAGCAGAACTCTTGAGTTACATGTACAGAGACTTCGTAAAAAAATGTCTTGGGAAAACAATCTGGTGGCAGTATATAAGATAGGCTATCGACTGGAAATTTAGCTTAAAGGGGCAAATATGAAATTTTTATATAAACTATTATTATGGAATATCGTAATCATGGCCGTTGCGCTAAGTGTAGGTGGATATACTTTTGTAAATTTTGTTTTTCAGACTTCCATGGAACGAGAAATTCAGCAGTCCATGGAAGAAAGCAATATTTTACAGTTTGCATTTGAAACGGCAGCATTAAATATTCCTTCACGATATGATTTACTGCAGGACTCTACTATAGAGGAGATTGGCTTCAATCTGGAAAATAGCGGACAAGGAAGCGGCAGACTGCTTCGCATATCTGACGAAAATAAACAAACATTGTATGCCAGCGACGGATTTGTGAAAGAAACAGAGCTTTTAGCAGAAATTACAAAAGAAAACCGTGTGTACAAAATTATAAATACGGGAACTGCTTATTATGTGCAGACCGGTATGGCGATGGATGTTTTGGATCGTGAATTGTATCTGGAAACCATGAAGGATATTACAGGAGTTTACGAGGAACGTGCGGAAGGCTTCGACGTGTATCGTCAGGTGGTATTTGTAGTGCTTGCTGTGGCTACTGTAGTTCTTTTTATAATTACATCATGGCTTACCAAACCGATTCGTTTACTGACCAAGGCAACCCGTAAGATGACTGCAGGAGACTACAGCTATCGTGCTAAAGTGATTAGTGACGATGAAATGGGACAGCTTACCAACGATTTTAACCGTATGGCCAATTCTTTGGAGGAAAATATCAGTAAGCTGGAAGATGGTGTAAAAGCCAGAGAAGAATTTATTGCGGCATTTTCCCATGAACTGAAAACACCGTTAACAGCGATTATCGGATATGCGGACATGTTACGCTCCAGAAAACTGGATGATGAAAAACATTTTCTATCTGCAAATTACATATATACCGAGGGAAAGCGTTTGGAGACCATGTCTTTTCGCCTGCTTGATTTGATAGTTACAAAACGTCTGGATATAGAGAAGCAGACAATTAATACAGAAAGGTTATTTACTTACCTGAAAGAATTGTTTTCGGAACAGGAGAACATTCAAATCCGCTGCCAGTACGATGTAGCAGAAGTTTCGGTGGAAGAAAATCTACTAAAATCAGTGCTTTTAAATTTAGTGGATAATGCATGTAAAGCATCAAAAGAAGGCGGTAAGGTAGAAATTCTGGGAAGAAAACAGGAAGATGGTTATATGTTTGCTGTCCGGGACTATGGTGTAGGTATTCCTAAGGAGGAATGTGCGAAAATAACCGATGCCTTTTATATGGTAGATAAATCCCGTTCCAGAAGTAAAAACGGTGCAGGTCTGGGACTTGCTTTGTGCGTGGAGATATTAAAGCTTCATGACAGTGAGTTAAAGATTGAAAGTGAAGTAGGGAAAGGGAGCTGCTTTAGCTTTGTGATACCTTGGAAGGAGGTGTCCGAGAATGCATAAGATAATAAAGATTTTGCGTAATATACTGGTGGTTTTTGGCACTCTGTTTATTTTGATACTCTCCATTTGGGGACCGGAAAAGCTGGCTTCTTATAGGGATAAGAATACATTAGGACAAATTATATCAGAACCCATAGAAATGGCGTCTGAAGGTTATAAATATTCCTTAAGTAATAATGAAAAATTGTTTATCTTAGCGGAGTGTTTAAGTAATCAGGTATTGCCGGAAACAGAGATAA
This sequence comes from Acetatifactor sp., assembly GCA_045123675.1. Classification (GTDB taxonomy): domain Bacteria; phylum Bacillota; class Clostridia; order Lachnospirales; family Lachnospiraceae; genus Acetatifactor. The sequence continues at coordinate 68,744 of JBGVKL010000139.1, forward strand.
GTGAAAAAACACAAGTAAAGAATGATGTGGATTATGATGAGTTGAATGGAACTTATGCATTGGTAACCAATTATCAGGGACCTACGGATGTGGAAATTAAGGAGGATGAAATATTTTCGAAGGTAAATGAACAATTGGAAACGTTAAAGGTGTTGGGAATTTTACCTAAAGAGGTAAAAGAAGTGAAGTCATCTTCTTATAGTGCAGATTTATATTCAGCTATCGATGTGTTGGAACCGAGAAATAGTGTGAATGTCTGGAAAATCAGTTTAAATACCAGTCAGCTTAATGCAGATAAATCTAATCGTGTGTTAGATGCTTATGTGGACGGAGAAAACGGTAAGATATATGAATTCTATGTAAGAATCGAAGATGATTGGGAAAGCCTGGAACCTGATAAGCTGGTGGAGAAGTGGGCAGAATATCTTGGTCTGGATGGAATGGAACTTTATGATACGGACAATCCTTTGCTGGAAACAACCCCTTACTTTAAAAAATACAGATTTCCTGCAGGAAACAGTAATAGTACTATTGTTACCATAGGTTATTATGAAGGTATTAATGAGCTGTTTTTAAAAATCACAAGATGATGAAAAAAGTATGCAAATTTTATGTTGAAATCATGCAATTTATATGAAAGTTTGATGTGCCCTGCGAATATGCTTGTATTAGTTAATCTACAAGGTATTCGGAGGGCTTTTTATGTACGTAAGTGATGCAGCATGGTTTAAAAGAAAACAGAAAAATAAAATGATTTTAAGGAAAACAGCTATTTTTGTGTCGGCATGTCTTTTGCTGGTGTTTTTCTGTGCGTGCGGTGTATGCATCTGGCAGAAAGATGAATCAGGAGTTGCAGAAGCGGCAGACGTACAAAACTATCCGGATAATACTTCGCAGAATCTGTCAGAAACAGCTCGTATGACAGGAACAATTAATAGGGAAGATTATAGGATGGAAGAAGAGAAAGAGGATTTAACGGAAAGTGTACAGGTTCCTCTGATTATTATAGATGCCGGACACGGAGGAGAAGATGAGGGATGTAATTATGGAGATATTAATGAAAAGGATTTGAATCTTGAACTTGCGTATATGTTAAAATCTTCTTTGGAGAGCAAAGGCTTTTGTGTTTTATTTACAAGAGAAGGGGATGAACAGATTTCTTTAGAGGAACGTGTGAAAATAGCGAATGATGCCAAGGGAGATTTGTTTATTAGTCTTCATCAGAATGCCAGTGAAGATAAGGACGTTCATGGGATTGAAACCTGGTATTGCAAGGGGAGTAATGAAGAAAATGAACGATTCGCAAAGCTTGTGCAGCAATATGTAGTATTATATTGTAAAGAGAAAGACAGAGGTATTGTAGATACGGATACACTGTATGTAACACGTGAATGCAACATGCCCTCTTGCTTACTGGAAGTGGGTTTTCTGTCGAATGAACAGGAACGTAATAAAATGATTTCCAAAGAATATAAGGAAAAGATTATTGAAGGTCTGGCAGATGCAGTAGAGCTGTATTTTAATCCGAAGAAAATGTATTTAACCTTTGATGACGGACCCAGTGAAGAAAATACCATGAAAATATTGGATATTTTGAAAGAGCAGAATGTAAAAGCAACCTTTTTTGTGGTAGGAGAGAATGTAGAAAAGCATCCGGAAGTAGCAAAGAGAATTGTGGAAGAAGGACATACTATAGGAATCCATTGTTATAATCACTCTTATGATAATTTATATGAAAGCGTAGAAAGTTATTTGGCGGATTTTGAAAAAGCAAAGCAAGTAGTATATGATGTAACTGGCGTAGATGCATGGTGTTTTAGATTCCCCGGAGGAAGTATTAATTCCCATAATGAGGAGATTTATGAGGAAATAATAGAAGAGATGACCAATCGCGGATATATTTATTTTGATTGGAATGCAAGCTTAGAAGATGCTGTAAAAAAATCGACGCCGGAGCAGCTTATCCAAAATGCAAGGGAAAGTACTTTGCAGCGTAAAAGAATAGTTATGTTGGCTCATGATATTGTATATAATACCACGCTATGTTTGGAAGAATTGTTGAAGGAATTTCCGGAATATGAGTTTCTTCCAATTACAAAGGATACTGTTACAATACAGTTTTAGTTAAATTCTACGGACAAAACACAAAATATGGGGAAATGAAGAAATTTTTAAGAATTTATTATTGACAAAAGGTGTTCACATATGTATAATTAACCAAGTGTGAAAACAAAGAGTATGTACAAAGATGGTTTTGTACAGATTCTTTACATAGGAGTCAACTATGTTAGTGAATTTATCTGATGTATTTTCATCTGAAGGAATGACAGCATCTATTACGGTTGAACTTGAGATGACCGGCTTTAAAAGCAGATTGGGTAATTTTTCTATTATAAAGAAATTACCCATTACCTTGAATCTCACCAATATCGGTGTGGGTAAGGCGAGGATTGAAGGTAATACAGAGCTTGTTTTTCAAACAACCTGCGACAGATGTCTGACAGAAGTACCTACGGTGTTAACCTTGTCTATGGAAAGAGAAGTGGCTTCACCGGATACTGTACCAGATGGTTCTACAGACCCGGAGGAAGGGGAAGATGAACTCGATTACATGGAAGGTTATCAGCTTAATGTAGAGACTTTTGTGTACAATGAAATTTTATTGAATTGGCCCATGAAGATTTTGTGCAAGGAGTCTTGCAAAGGAATTTGTAAGGTTTGCGGACAGAATCTGAACGTGAAGGAATGCGGATGCGATACATTCGTTCCGGATCCACGTTTTGCGGCAATACAGGATATCTTCAACGCGAATAAGGAGGTGTAACGAATATGTCTATTTGTCCTAAGAATAAATCTTCAAAGAGTAGAAGAGATAAGAGAAGAGCAAACTGGAAAATGAGCGCTCCTACTTTGGTAAAGTGCAGCAAGTGTGGTGCACTTATGATGCCTCACAGAGTTTGTAAGGCTTGCGGTTCTTATAACAAGAAGCAGGTTGTAAGCGTTGATTAATTTTCAACATGATTTTAAAGGCTTTTCCGCAGGGAGAAGCCTTTTTCATTAAATAACAATTTAGTGATGAAAAGTGATAAAGTATTTTGAGGAAAGGAATGAGGGAGAGATGTTTTGTAAGAATTGTGGAAACGAACTGAAAGAAGGTGCAAAGTTCTGTGGTAAATGCGGTACCGCTGTAGCTGCCCCTGTAGCAGAAGCACCTAAGGCAGAGGAAACTGCTCCTGTAGCAGAAACACCTAAGGCAGAGGAAGCTGCCCCTGTAGCAGAAGCACCCAAGGCAGAGGAAGCTGCCCCTGTAGCAGAAACACCTAAGGCAGAGGAAGCTGCTCCTGTAGCAGAAGCGCCCAAGGCAGAAGAGGCTCCGAAGAAAAAAGGTAAGGGTGGTTTGATTGCAGGAATTATCGCTGCGGTAGTAGTATTAGGCGGTGGTGGTACGGCGGCTGCTTTGTATTTTACCGGCGATGAATATAATAGTAAGAAGAACATGGAGCTTGCTGCAGAATGTTTTGCTGAAGGCGAATTAAAGGATGCTCAGGACTATTATGAGGAAGCTTTGGAGTATGACAGTACTTTGGCTGATGCATACTTAAAGATTGCAGATATCAGGTCACAGAATCACGAGTATGGTGAAGCTTTGGAAGTTCTGGATAAGGGTATGAAGGAAGTGGAAATTGAAGAAGATAAGACTTCGCTTAAAACTGCCTTTGATACAACCTGTGACGCTGCAGTTGCATATTATATCGGAGAAGAAAATTTTGATGGCGCCTATGACTTCTTAAATCAATATGAAGGTAATATGGAGGAAGCACAGTATAAAAAAGCATTAGAAAGCGTATACAAGGCACAGGCAGATAAATATATTTATAAAGACGATTACAGAAGTGCTTTGGCAACTCTCAAGGATGGTGCTAAGGCTACCGGTTCTGACGCATTATCTGATGAAGTGGTTAATACATATGACAAGTATGTAGATTACTATGTAAATAGTGAGTACTATTATGAAGCAATTGAATTATTAGACGAAGCGATTGTTGAGACACAGGATAGTTCTTTCCAGGAAAGAAAAACAGAAATTTATTTAGCATGGGCAGATGGTCATGCATCTTACGGAGCTTATGAAGATGCACTGAATATTTTGGGAAATGGTTATGATGATACAAATGATGTTGTACTGAATGATGCAATAGTATCTACATATGCTGCATGGGCCCAGTCTTATATAGAAGACGGTGATATATATGGTGCGATTACTGTTTTGATGGAAGGTGAGGCGGTTACCGGTTCGGAAGAATTAAAACAGCAGATTACTGCATATGCGGATAAAGTACAGATTTTCAAGGAAACTACATATACTAATGACAAGTTAACCAGCGAAGCACACTATGATGAAAAGGGTAGATGTACTAAATACCTGAGCTTTGATGAATATGGTTATGTATCATATGGATACGGAACTGAGTATGGTGCAAATGATGAAGTTTTAAGAGAAGAATATTATGACCAAAACGGCAACGTAAGCGGATCCCATACTTATGAGTATGATTCCAATGGTAATCTTGTGTTAACATTCTACTATGATAATCAAGGTGTAATCATATGGTATGAGACTACGGAATATGATAGTAACGGAGCAGTAGCCGCTAATTACAGATACGATATGGATAACGTATTGACTTCGTTTAGCATTTACGAACGTGATGAGAAGGGTAACCTGATTAATTCCGTAAATTACGATGGTGAAGGAAATGTTACTTACGGCTATGCATATGAGTATGATGAAAAGGGAAATCAGGTTTATTATGCAGAATACGGATATGAAGGAGAAATCTACTATATTTGTGCATATGAATATGATGAGAATGGTAATCAGACAGCAATTATTTCATATGATAAAGATATTAATGTAACCGGAAGTACTTTCTATGAATATGATGCAAACGGTAATTGCATTAGTGGCCAGTCCTATGACGCAGATAACAATTTGCTCAGCTATTATACTTATGGATATGATGCAAATGGCAACAATACAAGTTACTATACTTCCTATTATGATGGCGGCGAGATGACATACGATTATGGTTCAGAATATGTATATGATGAATACGGTATGGCAACCTACATTTGTGAATATTCTAATACAGATGGTTATTACTATGAAAGTAAGGCTGAAAACGAATATGACGCAGACGGTAATCTGATAAAAGTAACAGAAACAGATTCTGACGGTAATTTAAAAGTTATGGAAACAGAATATGATTCCTTCGGTAACATTACTAAGAGAATGGCGTATGACGGTAACGGAAATATTCTTTGGAGATACGAATACTCTTATGATGTTTTTGGAAACCAGACTTTCGCTGAATCTTATACAGAAGGTGGTCAGGTAGACTGGAGTACAAGCTATACATATGAATATATGGTAGTTCAGTAATGATTTATAAAAAGTTCCGGGAGTATTATACAACCGGAACTTTTTTCGTTGAAAATATGCTTGATTTTTACAGTATGGTTTAGTATAGTAAAATAAGATGTTTGTAAGAGTGTATAATAAACCTTATAAACAGGCTGATGGAGGTAGAAAAATGGTAAATGTAGCAGTGGATGCTATGGGTGGTGACAATGCCCCTGTTGAAATCATCAAAGGTGCTATAGAAGCTATTCAGGAAAGCAAGGAAGTTAAGGTTTTCCTGGTAGGTATAGAAGATGTGATTAAAGAAGAACTTAAAAAATATACCTACAATGTAGAACAGGTAGAGGTTGTACATGCTTCTGAAGTAATAGAAACAGCAGAACCCCCTGTTATGGCAATTCGCAAGAAGAAAGATTCTTCTATTGTAAAGGCTATGTACATGGTAAAAGAAGGTACCTGTGATGCATTTGTATCTGCCGGAAGTACCGGCGCGGTATTGGTAGGCGGACAGGTGATTGTAGGACGTATAAAAGGTGTGGAAAGACCGCCTCTTGCCCCGCTTATTCCTACAGAAAGGGGTGTCAGTCTGTTAGTAGACTGTGGCGCCAATGTGGATGCCAGACCTTCTCATCTTGTACAGTTTGCCAAAATGGGCTCTGTATATATGGAACATATTATGGGAGTTAAGAATCCTAAAGTTGGTATTGTAAACAACGGTGCAGAAGAAGAAAAGGGTAACGCATTGGTAAAAGAAACATTCCCTCTTTTGAAGAACTGTCCCGAAATCAATTTTATCGGTAGTGTAGAAGCCAGAGATATTCCTGCGGGTGTGGCAGATGTTGTTGTTTGCGAAGCTTTCGTAGGAAATGTAGTTTTAAAAATGTACGAAGGAGTTGCTGCATCCTTACTTAAAAAGGTAAAGGAAGGTATGATGACTACCCTTAGAAGTAAAATCGGAGCACTGCTCATTAAGCCGGCCCTGAAGCAGACTTTAAAAGGCTTTAGTACAGACGAGTATGGCGGAGCGCCTATGCTTGGACTTAACAGTTTGGTGGTAAAATCCCACGGTAGCAGCAAGGCTGTAGAGATTAAGAATTCAATCCTTCAATGCATAGCATTTAAGGAACAGAAGATAAATGAAAAAATTAAAGAAAAAATAATCTTAGAAGATTAAAAGGAAGGAACAATTAGTTATGGAATTTGAAAAGTTAAAAAAAGTAATCGCAGAAGTTTTAAGTGTTGATCCGGATGAAATTACCATGGATACAACCTTTACCGATGATTTGGGTGCAGATTCTCTTGATGTATTCCAGATTATCATGGGTATTGAAGAGGAATTTGATATTGAAATTCCTACTGAAAAAGCTGAAAGCATTACTACTGTAGAAGAAGCAGTTGAAATGATTAAGAGTGCTATCAACTAATTTGTGGCTTAAATAGTATTTCGAAGTAAAATAGCGTTCCGGATACTCTTTAGCGAGACGGAACGCTATCGCTTTAAAGAAAGGTGTAAAAATGAGGGAAGAATATAGTGTAGAGGCGTTGCAGGAGAAAATAGGCTATACATTTCATGATCTGTCTTTATTAAAACAGGCGATGACACATAAGTCTTATGCAAATGAAATGCAGATTAATAAAGCGGATTCTTATGAACGTCTGGAATTTTTAGGGGATGCTGTATTGGAACTGATTACCAGTGAGTTCTTATTTCGCGGTCATACGGATGTACAGGAAGGGGAATTGACTAGGATGAGAGCTTCCATGGTATGTGAACAATCCTTGGCCTTTTGTGCAAGAGATTTAAGCATCGGAGATTTTGTGCTTTTGGGAAAAGGTGAGGAGTGCACGGGAGGACGTTTTCGTGATTCAATTATTTCAGATGTGATGGAAGCTATTATCGGAGCTATTTATTTAGATGGCGGTATGGAAGAAGCAAAGAAATTTGTGGATACATATGTATTAAATGACTTAGAGCATAAACAGCTCTTTTTGGATAGTAAGACGATGTTACAGGAGTTGGTACAAGGGAAGATTAAAAAAGATTTTGAATATCGCCTTGTGGAAGAAAGCGGACCGGAGCATGATAAGGTATTTACTATTCATGCGTATCTGGACCATGAATTCCTTGGAGAAGGAAAAGGACGTACCAAGAAATACGCAGAGCAAAAAGCTGCGTATGAAGCACTTTTGATATTGAAGGAGCGCGGAGTGCGCAAATAAGCGAAAGCGGGAAATGATATGTACTTAAAAAGTATAGAAATACATGGTTTTAAATCGTTTGCAAATAAAATCACATTTCAGTTTCATAATGGTATTACCGGTATAGTTGGACCTAACGGAAGTGGTAAAAGCAATGTTGCTGATGCTGTTCGTTGGGTACTTGGTGAACAACGAATTAAGCAGCTTCGTGGTGCCAGTATGCAGGACGTTATTTTCTCCGGTACGGAAACAAGAAAACCCTTAAGCTATGCTTATGTTGCGATTACACTGGATAATTCTGACCATCATCTTGCCATAGATTACGATGAAGTAACGGTTGCCAGAAGAATTTATCGCTCCGGTGAAAGTGAATATTTGATTAATGGATCTATTTGCAGATTACGTGATATTAACGAGTTGTTTTACGATACCGGTATCGGTAAGGAAGGATATTCTATTATCGGTCAGGGACAGATTGATAAGATTTTGAGCGGTAAACCCGAAGAACGTCGTGAACTGTTTGATGAAGCAGCCGGAATTGTTAAATTTAAACGTAGAAAAAATGCTGCGCAGGCAAAGCTGGAAAATGAAAAACAGAATCTGATTCGTGTAAATGACATTCTTTCTGAACTGGAAAAACAGGTGGGACCTTTGGAAAAACAGTCAGAGGTTGCCAAGGTATATCTAAAAAAGAAAGAAGAATTAAAGAAGCTGGATGTAAATGTGTTCCTTTTAGAGAATCAACGCATTAAGGAGCAATTAGATGCTACCAGTGAAAAACTTAACATTGCAAGTAACGATTTGGAACAGACTTCACAAAAATATGAAGGCATTAAAGAAGAGTATGAACGTATTCAAAGTGAGATTGAAAGTCTTGACGTAGCAATCGAAGAAGCTCGTAATCAGGTTACGGGTGCTGATTTGATGCGCGGTCGTTTAGAAGGCGAAATCAATGTCTTGAAAGAACAGATTAACTCTGCTCATTTAAGTGAAGAACATTTACAGAACCGTAAGAAAAGTGTTGAAGCAGAAATCGAAGGAAAGAATCAGGATAAAGAGGGAATTCTTGCAGATAAAGAGGCTATTGACTTTAAGGTTGCAGAGCTCACTCGTGCCAGAGATGATGTAAAAAAACATTTGGAAGAAGTTCAGATTAAAATTGAAGAATTAAACAATGCTACGGAAGCAGGAAAAAACACTATTATTGGAGAGCTGAATCAGCGAGCTACCATAAAGTCCAAAATGGGTCGTCTGGACTCCATGTTAGAGCAGGTGAATATTCGTAAAAGTGAATTGAATTCCAGAATTTTACGTGCGAAAACAGATGAAGCGGAACGTAGCGAAAACATTAAGCATTTGGAAGAAGCATTTGAAAAAATCAGTCTGGAAATGAATGATTTGAAGAAGCAGGAAGCAGATATGGAAAAAGAACTTGCTTCCTATCGTGAAATGCTTGCTTCAAAAGATAAAAAACTACGTGAGGCGCAGACTCGTTTTCATCAGGAAAAATCCAAGCTGGAGGCACTTGCAAATATCACCGAACGATATGATGGTTATGGTGGCAGTGTCAAAAAGGTAATGGAGCAAAAAGAAACCGTAAAAGGTATCATTGGTGTAGTAGCAGATATCATTAAAGTAGAAAAGAAGTATGAGACTGCGATTGAAACTGCTCTTGGCGGTAATATCCAGAATATTGTTACGGATGATGAAGAAACCGCAAAGAAGATGATTCGTTTCCTGAAAGAAAATCGTTTGGGACGTGCAACATTCCTGCCATTAACCAGTATTACAAAACCTCAGGAGTTTAAAAATCCTGAAGCCCTAAAAGAAAAGGGTGTTATCGGTATGGCAGATGAATTGGTACATACAGAGGATGCTTACCGTAATGTTGCAAAGGCTATGCTCGGACGAATTATGGTCGTTGATAACGTAGATAATGCAGTTAAGATTGCACGTAAATTTGACTATGGCATCCGTATGGTTACTGTAGAAGGAGAGCTTCTTGTTCCCGGAGGTGCTATCAGTGGTGGTGCATTTAAGAATAACAGTAATCTTCTTGGTCGTCGTAGAGAGATTGATGAGCTGGAAAAGCAGGTAAAGAAGCTTCAGGCTAGTATTGAAGAGGCAAATCAGGCCATTGAGGATACGAAGGCAAATCGTAACAGACTTCGTATGGATATTGAGAAGATTAAGATGTCCATTCAGTCTAAATCGATTGAACAAAATACTGCCAGAATCAGCATAAGCCAGGCGAGAGAGCGTATGGCGGAAGAAGAGCAGGGATACGATTCCATGAAGAAAGAGCAGAAGGAAATTGATGCTCAGATTCAGGAAATTAAAACCGGTAAGGATAAGATTCAGTCAGAACTTCTTGCCAGTGAAGAATTAGAAAAGAATACACAAGAACAGATTGAGCTTTTCCAAAAAGAACTGGAAGAAAAACGTAAGGAAGAAACACAGGTTTCCGCACAAGTGACGCAGTGGGAGCTTAAGGTAGAAAGAATGTTACAGACGCAGAAGTTCCATCAGTCCAATGTGGATCGTATTGAAGGGGAAACGGAGCGTTATGTAAAAGAGCTTCAGGAAATTGAAGAAGCCATTGCACAAAATGCAACGGATGTGGAAACGAAGAAGAATAATATTGAACAGATTAAAGAAACCATTGCGGCTTCATATGATGCCCAGAATGCAGCTCAAGCAAAATTAAAAGAAGATATAGAAAGAAAAGATGCATTGACCGCGAAACAGAAAAACTTCTTTACTACCAGAGAAGAGCTTTCTGAGCGTATGAGTGTATTGGATAAGGAAGTTTATCGATTAAATGCACAGAAGGAACGTTTGGAGGAGTCTATTGAAGCACATATTAATTATATGTGGGATGAGTATGAGATTACCTTAAGCGATGCTTCTTCCATTCGAGATGAGTCCATGACGGATTTGCCTGCTATGAAGCGTTCTATTTCTACTTTGAAGGATGAAATCAAAAAGTTGGGTCCTGTAAACGTAAATGCAATTGAAGAATTTAAAGCATTGATGGAAAGATATACTTTCTTAAAGACGCAGCATGATGATTTGGTGGAAGCAGAAAAGACCTTGGAAGGTATTATCAGTGAATTGGATGCGGCTATGCGTAAACAGTTTACGGAAAAGTTTGCGGAAATCAGCAAAGAATTCGATAAAGTATTTAAAGAATTGTTTGGTGGTGGTAAGGGTACATTGGAGCTGATGGAAGACGAGGATATTTTGGAGGCAGGTATCCGTATTATTGCTCAGCCACCCGGAAAGAAACTGCAGAATATGATGCAGTTATCCGGTGGAGAAAAGGCATTAACCGCGATTGCGCTTTTGTTTGCTATTCAGAATTTGAAACCGTCACCGTTCTGTCTTTTGGACGAAATTGAGGCGGCGCTGGATGAGTCGAATGTAGGAAGATATGCAAAATATTTACATAAACTGACAAAGTATACTCAGTTTATTGTAATTACACACAGACGAGGCACTATGGAAAGTGCGGATCGTTTGTATGGTATTACTATGCAGGAAAAGGGCGTATCTACGTTGGTTAGTGTTAATTTGATTGATAAGGATTTGGATAATTAAGGAGTTTTAAATGAGTGAAGAAAAGAAGGGCTTTTTTAGCAGATTAAAAGCCGGACTGACAAAAACCAGAGAAAATATTGTAAGAGGCATTGATTCGGTATTTAGCGGGTTTTCTTCTATTGATGATGATTTTTATGAAGAATTGGAAGAAATCCTTATTATGGGTGATATCGGTGTGAATGCGACTTCTGAAATTATTGAACGTTTGAAACGTCAGGTAAAGGAGCAACACATAAAACAGCCCGCGGATTGCAAACAGCTTTTAATTGATAGCATCAAGGAACAGATGCAGGTAGATGAAACAGCTTATGAATTTGAAGAAAAGCAGTCCATAGTTATGGTGATTGGTGTAAATGGTGTCGGAAAAACCACTTCCGTCGGAAAGCTTGCCGGAAAGTTAAAGGACAGTGGCAGAAAAGTATTGATTGCTGCTGCAGATACCTTCCGTGCGGCTGCAGGCGATCAGCTGGCAGAATGGGCAAAAAGAGCAGATGTCCCCATGATAGGCGGTAAAGAAGGTTCAGACCCTGCCAGTGTTGTTTTTGACGCTGTGAATGCGGCAAGAGCCAGAAATGTAGATGTGCTTTTGATTGATACAGCCGGCAGACTTCATAACAAAAAGAATCTTATGGAAGAATTGCGTAAGATGAATCGTATTATCGATAGAGAGTATCCGAATGCTCACAGAGAAAATCTGATTGTTTTGGATGGCACCACCGGACAGAATGCATTGGTTCAGGCCAGAGAATTCGGAGACGTAGCAGAGCTTACCGGTATTATTCTTACGAAAATGGACGGAACTGCAAAGGGTGGTATTGCTGTGGCGATTCAGTCGGAGCTTAAAGTGCCTGTAAAGTATATTGGTGTAGGTGAATCCATAGATGATTTGCAGAAGTTTGATTCAGATGAATTTGTAAATGCATTGTTTGATGTGAAAAAGGATGAACAGATGCAGGAGGAAGAGTAATCTGCTTGCATATATCAAAAAGGAGAGTTACAAATGTTAACATTGGAAAAATTTGAAGAAGCATCAGAAGTTGTAAAACGTGTCACATTGGAGACGAAACTTGTATATAGTGATTATTTAAGCAGACAGACAGGAAATCGTGTATTCTTAAAACCGGAGAATATGCAGTTGACCGGTGCATATAAATTGCGCGGTGCTTATTATGCTATGAGCACATTAAGTGATGAGGAACGTGCAAAGGGTGTGATTACAGCTTCTGCAGGAAATCATGCACAGGGTGTTGCCTATGCAGCGAAAAACTATGGTGTGAAGGCAACGATTGTTATGCCGACGACGACTCCTTTAATGAAGGTAAATCGTACAAAAAGCTATGGTGCAGAAGTTGTTTTGTATGGTGATGTATATGACGAAGCTTGTGAAAAGGCTTATGAATTGGCAGCGGAACATGGTTATACCTTCATTCATCCCTTTGATGATTTGAGAGTGGCTACCGGTCAGGGAACCATTGCCATGGAGATTTTCAAGGAACTTCCGTTGGTAGATTATATTTTAGTGCCCATCGGTGGTGGCGGTCTGGCAACCGGTGTATCTGCGCTTGCGAAAATGTTAAATCCGAAGATTAAGGTGATTGGTGTAGAGCCTGCGGGAGCAAATTGTCTGCAGGAATCTATTAAGCAGGGGGAAGTGGTGACTCTCCCTAAGGTAAGTACTATTGCAGACGGTACGGCAGTAAAAACTCCCGGAAGTAAATTATTCCCTTATTTAAAAGAAAATCTAGATGATATTATTACTGTGGAAGATCAGGAGTTGGTAGTTGCCTTCCTTGACATGGTGGAAAATCATAAAATGGTAGTAGAGAACTCCGGATTGTTAACCGTTGCTGCATTAAAACATTTAGATATAAAAGACAAACGCGTGGTATCTATTTTAAGTGGCGGAAACATGGATGTTATTACTATGTCTTCGGTAGTTCAACAGGGATTGATTTTCCGTGACAGAATCTTTACAGTATCTGTTCTTCTGCCGGATAAGCCGGGTGAACTTTGCAGAGTGTCCGGTGTGATTGCAGGAGTAAGCGGTAATGTTATTAAGCTGGAACATAATCAGTTTGTCACTACCAATCGTAGTGCGGCTGTGGAATTACGAATTACCCTAGAAGCATTTGGTACGGAACATAAACAGCAGATTATTGATGCGTTGGAAAAAGAAGGTTATATGCCGAAAGTTGTTCGTACAAATATTTAATTCTAAATTGTACATAATAAGTATTAAAAAAAGTCCGCAAATTGTATGCGGACTTTCAATGCATAAAAAGAGGTGTATTGCATGAAGCATTCTCGGATAAATAAAATTAAGAACTTTATAGTCATGACCTTTGGTGCTGCACTATATGCGTTTGCCATCAGTAATATTGCAGATCCTAATTCCATGGCACCCGGTGGTGTGGCAGGTTTGTCCATTGTTTTGAGTCGTGTGATTCCGGTTCAAACAGGTACTCTTATTTGGTGTATTAATATACCAATCTTGCTTGTTGGATGGTGGAAGTTTGGAGGTAAATTTATTCTTTCTACCGTGTATTGTACAGGACTTTTATCTGTTTTAACTAATGTGTTTTCTATGATACCGCCCTTGACTACAGATGTTTTTTTGGCGGCTATTTATGGCGGTACCTTGATGGCAATAGGTATAGGACTTGTATTTAAGGCAGGCTCAACTACCGGTGGTTCGGATGTGATTGTGAAGCTTTTGCGTTTAAAATTTCCGCATATGAAAACGGGGGCATTGTTTTTAATATTAGATGCGGCAGTTGTAGCATGCTCTGCAATTGTATTTCACAATATTGAAACCGCTTTATATGCAGGACTGACTGTATTTGTGTGCTCCAATGTGTTGGATTTGGTATTATATGGTAAAGATGGTGCCAAACTTATATATATCATCAGTGATAAGGCGGAAGAGATTGCACATAGACTTTTGGCAGAGTTGGATTTGGGAGTGACTTTTGTGCAAGGTACCGGTGCGTACAGCGGTAAGGATAAAAAAGTAATTATGTGTGTAGTGAAAAAGCATGTAGCACCAAAGACGGAAGATGTTGTGAAAGAAGAAGATCCTATGGCATTTATGATTGTAACATCAGCAGCTGAGATTTACGGGCAAGGATATAAAAATCTCTTTAGTGAGAAAATTTAGGAGGAAAATTATGAAAAGAAAATTATTGTCTATGCTTTTAGCAGTATCCCTGGTGTGTGGTGTTACCGCATGTGGTGGGGCCGGTACAAAAGAGGCTACAGTTACGTTTAAAGATAATACATACGATTTGTCCGGTGATTTTCAGGAAGTTGTAGGCGAGATGGTCGCAAATGGAAGCAATGTAGTATATTTGTTTTCAGGTATAGATCGCATGTTATATGATGAAGATGGGAAATTGGTTAAAGCTGAAGATTTGGATATTGAGGAACCAATTCTTTATGCAATAGAAAGACATGTTACAGGAAGCCCGAAGCTTCTTGAACTGGAGGATGAAGTTGGAACTTTAGTTTATAAGCAGTATTTATTTATGGGGGACAATATCGATTTCGAGTCTAAACTGGGAATTTCTAATGATACATCCAAATCGGACATGAAGGAACTGGATATATTTGTGGACAGTACGTACATGCGCTTTAAGAACAGTAACGGATATGTGGCGGTGTTTGTGGATGGAGAGCTTGTAAATTTTGACGATTACGAAGAAGCGTTGGAAGAATGGATTGACGATTGTGACGATGATGGTTTTGCAAAATCTTGCGAGAAAAATTTAGACAGTGAACATTATGCCAAAATAGGAAATCGCATGCTTGCGGCTGATTTTGTCAGAGTGGCACAGGATTTTGATGAAGTTGAAGAATTTATGAAGAGTGTTAACATATCTGCTGAAGATGAAATGTTATTGGCGCTTGTAATGCAGGATGCGTTTGAAAAGTTGGAAGATGGTGATGCAAAATCGGTAGTAACCATAAAAGTTGAAATTGCAGATAAAGATGATGACAAAGACGCAATTATGGAATATACCGAATATTATTTTACTGACGACTGGGATCAGGAAAAATTTAAGAAAGAAGATTAATCTGTAAAGAAAAAATACTTGACACCTTTGTTATCATGTAGTATGATAGCAAAGGTGTTCGTTTTATATGTGGAAAAGTGAGCAGATGTAATATGGAAAAAATTGTAATACAAACGCTTTTATATGATTTCTATGGTGAACTTTTAACGGAGCATCAGCGTAGTGTATATGAAGATGCGGTCTATAACGATATGTCCCTGAGTGAAATCGCTGAGGTGTACGGTATCAGTAGGCAGGGAGTTCATGATTTGATTAAACGTTGTGACAAAATTCTTGCCGGCTATGAAGAAAAGTTGCATCTGGTTGCTAAGTTTACCGGTGCAAAGGAAAAGATCGCGCAGCTTGTGGAACTTACGAACGAACTGGAATTGTTGGATTTGGACGCACCTGTTAAAGATAAATTACAGGAAGTAAGAGCTCTTTCCAATGATTTGATGAATGAATTTTAGGAACCTTTGTCTGAAAAGACATAGGTGATTTGTGAGGATAACGGATGGCATTTGAAAGTTTAACTGATAAACTACAGAATGTATTTAAAAACTTGCGTAGCAAAGGGCGCTTGACGGAAGAAGATGTTAAGGCGGCTTTAAAGGAAGTTAAAATGGCTCTTTTAGAGGCAGATGTAAACTTCCGTGTGGTAAAGCAGTTTGTGAAAACAGTAGAAGAGCGGGCTATTGGTCAGGATGTTATGAATGGTTTGAATCCCGGTCAGATGGTGATTAAAATCGTTAATGACGAATTGGTTGCCTTAATGGGTAGTGAGACTACAGAAATCCAGTTTCAGCCCGGAAAAGCCATTACTGTAATTATGATGGCCGGTCTTCAAGGTGCCGGTAAAACAACTGCGACAGCAAAGATTGCAGGGAAACTTAAATTAAAAGGTAAGAAATCTTTGTTGGTTGCCTGTGACATTTATCGTCCGGCGGCAATCGAACAGTTACAGATAAATGGTCAGAAGATGGAAGTGGATGTATTTTCCATGGGTACGGACCATAAACCGGTAGAGATTGCAAAGGCGGCAATTTCACATGCTGAGAAAAATGGTCATAATGTTGTAATCCTGGATACGGCAGGTCGACTTCATGTAGATGAAGATATGATGAGGGAATTGCAGGAAGTAAAAGAACAGATAGCAGTTCATCAGACCTTGTTGATTGTAGATGCCATGACCGGTCAGGACGCAGTAAATGTTGCGAAACAGTTTGACGAGCAGATCGGTATCGATGGCGTGGTTTTAACCAAGCTGGATGGTGATACCAGAGGTGGTGCGGCACTTTCTATTAAAGCGGTGACCGGCAAACCGATTTTGTATGTTGGTATGGGTGAAAAGCTCTCCGATATGGAGCAGTTTTATCCGGATAGAATGGCCAATCGAATCCTTGGAATGGGCGATGTGCTGACATTGATTGAAAAGGCGCAGGAAAACATCGACATCGATGAGGAAAAAGGCAAAGATATGATGGGCCGCATGAAGAAGGGTAAGTTTGATTTTGAAGATTACCTGGAAAGCATGAAGCAAATGCGAAAGATGGGTGGCATCGGAAGTTTGCTTAGTATGATGCCCGGTATGGGTATGAAAGCCGGGGATTTGGAAGGGATGATTGACGAAAAGCAGTTAGCTCATATGGAAGCGATTGTTTTGTCTATGACTCCTCAGGAAAGACGTAATCCGAAGCTTTTGAATCCTAAGCGTAAGCACCGTATTGCAAAAGGTGCCGGTGTGGATATCAGCGTAGTAAACCGTTTTATTAAACAGTTTGAACAAAGCCAGAAAATGATGAAGCAATTCAGTGGCGGCAAGAAGGGAAGAGGAATGTTCGGCGGTTTGCCCGGTATGGGAAGAGGCAGATTTCCTTTCTAGTTAGTGCAGATAATGGACGTAATCGTTCTTATCATAAATAAAGAGTAGTATTCAATAAGTACTACCGAAATAATATAAGTATATTTTACGGAGGTAAAGAACAATGGCAGTTAAAATCAGATTAAGAAGAATGGGACAGAAGAAGGCACCTTTTTATAGAATCATCGTTGCAGATTCTCGTTCCCCCAGAGATGGTAGATTTATCGATGAAATCGGTACTTATGATCCTTCTACCGATCCCAGTACTTTCAACATTAACGAGGAAGCAGCTAAGAAGTGGTTGGCAAACGGAGCTCAGCCTACAGAAGTAGTTAGTAAACTGTTTAAAGTTGCAGGTATTGTAAAATAAACACTGACTTATCTCTGGAGGTGGAATATGAAGGATTTAGTTGAAGTTATTGCAAGAGCACTTGTAGATAACCCGGATGAAGTGGTTGTAACAGAGAAGACCGAAGGTAAAAATATCGTAGTTGAACTTCATGTAGCCGCATCCGACATGGGCAAAGTCATTGGAAAGCAGGGAAGGATTGCAAAAGCGATTCGTTCCGTTGTGAAAGCAGCATCATCCAAAGACAATAAGAATGTAGACGTGGAAATTATTTAAAGCTTGGGCGAAACATGCGGAGGGCGTGTTTCGCCTTTTGTCCTTTTGAGGGCATTTAATGAGTTGAGTTGACAATATGGTTGAAATATGTTCAAAAGAGAGGGAATTCATGGACGATTTATTTCAGGTTGGTATTATTACATCTACGCATGGTGTGAGAGGAGAAGTAAAGGTTTATCCCACCACGGATGATGTAAGAAGATTTAAAAGATTAAAAGAAGTAATCTTGGATTTAGGAAAAGAAAAGATAACGTTAGAGCTGGAAGGATGTAAATTTTTTAAGCAGATGGTTATATTAAAATTCAAAGGTATTGATACCTTGAATGATGTAGAAAAATATCGTCAGAAGAGTCTGTATGTTACAAGAGCGAATGCTGTACGTTTGAGTAAGGATGAATACTTTATAGCAGATTTGATCGGACTTACGGTATATGATGAGGAAAACAATGAATTGGGTACCATTGAGGATGTAATGTCCACGGGAGCCAATGATGTATATGTTATAAAAATGATTGACGGAAGAGAATTATTACTTCCGGCGATTAAACAATGTATTTTAAATGTGGATATAACTTCCGGTAGTATGCAGATTCATGTTCTGGAAGGACTTTTGGAGGAATAATTGACTCATGAGATTTCATGTATTAACACTTTTCCCGGAAATGATAGAGCAGGGATTAAATACCAGTATTCTGGGAAAGGCGGCGCAGAAAGGTGTTATTTCTTTTCGTGCAGTAAATATGAGGGATTATACCTTGGATAAACATGGAAAGGTAGATGATTATCCTTATGGAGGCGGTGCAGGGATGTTGATTCAGGCACAGCCTGTTTTTGATGCTTACAAAGCTGTCGAAAAAGAAATTATGAAAAAACCAAGAACTATTTACCTTACACCTCAGGGCAAGACATTTAATCAGAAGATGGCAAAAGAGTTTGCACAGGAAGAAGATCTGGTTTTTATATGTGGTCATTATGAAGGAATTGATGAACGTGTACTGGAAGAAGTGGTTACAGATTATGTTTCCATTGGGGATTACGTTTTGACCGGAGGGGAGCTTCCGGTTATGGTTATGATTGATGCTATTTCACGTATGGTTCCAGGTGTGTTAAACAATGATGTTTCTGCAGAAACGGAAACTTTTCATAATGATTTGTTGGAATATCCCCAGTATACCCGACCGGAAGTGTGGCATGAAAAGCGCGTACCACAGGTATTATTAAGTGGTAATCATAAAAATATAACAGCCTGGAGATTAGAACAATCCATTGAGAAAACAAAGATACGCAGACCGGATTTGTATCAAAAATATTGTAAAAAACAAGAAATCATTACTAGATTATCTAAGGAAAAGCGTCGATATATACATATGATGGAGTTTTTAAACCGAGGAATCGGTGATGTTTTATACGCAGACGGAATGAATGTTTTGCTTGGCAATTCCGGAGTTTATATGATTGCGGCCACTTCTAAAGAGGAAGCTTCGCGGATGCTGAAAGGACGTTTTGATGCTTTGGACTGTGATGTTGCGGTTACGGAGGAATACGTAAAAGAATTGCTGGAACAGGAATATCACATGTGTACGACTATGAAGTGTGTTCAGGCATGCTATACAAATAAAGTTCCTTTGTCCGTACGACATAAAGATATTAGAGAGTTAACAAAAGATAATTTGAATTACATCATTGAGAATTATGATTGCATGCCTACGGAATATGTAAAGGAACGATTGGAAGCAGGATGTTTCTGGGGAGCATATGAACAGGATAAGTTAATTGGTTTTATCGGAATTCATGCGGAAGGCAGTATGGGCATGCTTTTTGTGGAAAACGAACACCGTAGAAAAGGTATCGGAGAATCTTTGGAAAGCTATATTATTAATCTTCAGCTGGCAAATGGTCAGATTCCTTATTGTCAGATTGTAGATGGAAATGAAGCTTCTATAGCATTACAGGAGAAACTTGGACTATACATTGCATATAAACCAATGTGGTGGATGGTTGGCAAATGACAAAATACTTTATTTATTAGTGATTTGATGGTATAATAATTAGAGGTATTTTTTGAAAATAAGAGGATTTGGTGATTAATTTGAAAATCTTAGACAATTGCTATGCAGTCAGAAATGCAGCAGGCCAGTACTGGTTATTGGATATTTCGCAACCGGGAATTCCGTATAAAAGGCCCTTGACTATGAATGAAATCGGGGCATTGATATGGAGTATGTTAGAGAAAGAATATACGATTCATCAGATTGTTACTGCACTTTCTGAAGAATATTCCGTACCCGAAGAAGTGATTCTGGATGACGTGACTCAATTTATTCATCAGTTAAAACTATATGGAGTTAAAGTAGAGGAATAAAATATGAATATATTATTGATAGGTGGACCGGGAAGTCTTATTAATAATTTGATCATAAAATTTAATAAAGAAGGACATCGAATATATTTGCTTACCGGAAGTAGGTATAAGCAGGCTCCATATCAGAAGGTTTTTGAACGATATGATTTTACGTATGATTGTTCCTGTATGGATGAAATATTTGAAAGTGTGGATCCTGATGTTGTGTTGTATATGGGTGCATTTGATACAAATTACAGATGGACGGAAGAGGAAAAAGAAGCTGTTCGATATTCTACGAATTTTATGAATATATTAATGTCTTATGCAAAGAACTGCTCGGGACAATTTGTGTATTTGTCATCACATGAGGTGTATTCAGCTGATTATAAGGAGAATATTACGGAAGATGAACCATTGTCGCCCAGTGGATACAGAAGCATGGTACTTGCACAATCAGAGGAATTGTGTGCCAGTCACAGAGGCTATCGCGGGAAAGATATAGTGGTTTTGCGCTTGGATCACTTGTATAGTATTCCGAAGGAGCGTAAGGATGTAAATAATATATGCGCTAAAATGTGTTTGGAAGTTTTGGAAAATCAGACAATGACGCTTACGGAAGGTAATCGATTATCTTTGCTTTATGAAACAGATGCGGTAGAGATTATATATCGAATCGTAAAGGCGCATAAGCATAAGCATCCTTTATATAATTTATCGTCTTCGCAAATAATTTCAGAATTTGATATTGCTTCAATCATTAATGATTATATGGGATTTGATATTCATGTGCAATCCACAAATGTTGCAGGCACCAAGGTTGTATTATCAAATCAGCGATATGATGAAGAGTTTGGTAATCCGTTTTTTTGTGAAGTGACGCAGATTATTAAAAAAATGGTCGATTACATGAAGAAAAATCGATACATATTCCTGACAGGAGCATCTGCAGACCAGCCGTTTTGGAAAAGAATGTTAGAAAAATCGCATTGGCTGATTCGTACTATGATTCCGTTTGTGGAAAATTTGATTTGTTTCTTCATCTTTTTTGCGTTAAACGTATTTCTGGTTGACGGAAATATTTTTTCACGTTTAGATTTGTGGTTAATATATGTTTTGTTATTTGCTATAGTCTACGGTCAACAACAGGCCACATTCTCCGGTTTATTGGCTGTTGTCGGATACTATGTTGCCCAATTGGAAGAACGAACGGGTTTTGAGGTAATGCTGGATACCTATACATATATCTGGATTGCACAGTTGTTTATTTTGGGACTTACCGTGGGTTATATGAGAGACCAGCTAAAGGCTATTAAAAGTGAAAACAAAGAAGAAAGAGAGTTTTTATCCGAGCAGCTTAGTGATATTCAGGATATTAACAGTAGTAATGTGCGTGTGAAAGATGCTCTTTCTACACAAATTGTTAATCAAAATGACAGTGTTGGTAAAATATACAGTATTACTTCAGCACTGGATCAATACAGCCCGGAAGAAGTGTTGTTTTATGCAGCAGATATTCTTGCAAAATTAATGAAAAGCAAGGATGTAGCTATATATACCGTTTCTAATAGTGAATATGCCAGATTGTTTTCGTATACCTCTGCAAAAGCAAAGGTTATGGGCAATTCCATAAAGTATCGTGAATTGGGCGAAGTTTATGAAACTTTGCAAAGCAGAAAAGTATATATTAATCGAAAAATGGACGAGCAATATCCTTTAATGGCAAGTGCCATTTTTGAGGGAGAAGAAATCCAGATGTTGATTTTTATCTGGGGTATTCAGTGGGAACAGATGACTTTAGGACAGGCAAATCAATTAACTGTAATCAGTTCTTTGATTCAGAATGCATTATTACGTGCAAACAGATATATAGCTGTTTTGGAAGGACAAAGATTTGTAGAAGGTTCCAAAATGCTGGAAACAGAAGCATTCAGTACCTTGGCAAAAGCTTATGTACAGGCGGAAACCAAGGGACTTACGGAGTGTACATTGCTTCGAATGCTCGTTAGACCGGAAACATATTTTGAAACAGGTAAAATACTGACTTCTAATCTTAGACCGATGGATTATGTTGGTACCTTGGCAGACGGTTATTTATATGTTTTGCTTGCGAACACTACACCAAATGATGCCCAGTTTGTTATTCGCAGATTAGGTGAATTGGGTTTTGGAACAGAGGTTATGGAGGATGAGATTGCATGGCAAGGCCCATGATTGTGTTTATAATTGTATGCATCATTAATTTAATCATTGCTATTGCCTACCTGGTTTGGAGTATTCTTTTTCGAAAGAAAGAAAGTAAAAAATCGTATGTAATCAGGACTGTTATCATGATTTTGTGTCCTGTGGTAGGTATTGTGTTTTTTGCGGCATCACATGTATTATATCTGGTGTTTTTTTCTGAACCTGTAGACTTGGAAGATGTTATTTTCAGCAAGGAACGTGTTCGTACACATGTACGCGCAGATGAAGAAAGTGAAAGAAACATGGTTCCGTTGGAAGAAGCTATTGCAGTGACAGATACAGATGGTTTACGTGCTCTTATGATGAATATAGTACGAGGAGATACTAAGAAGACATTATCAGCCATTTCGCTTGCCTTGAATAGTGAAGATACGGAAACTGCACATTATGCGGCGTCGGTTTTACAGGATGCATTAAATGAATTTAGAATAACTGTTCAAAGACAATATCAGTATATTATGGAAGAGGAAGAAGATAGCGTTATTTGTGCCAGTCGTTTAGTAGATTACATGAATCAAGTGCTGGAACAGCGTGTTTTGTCTGACTTGGAACAGAAATCTTATGTACAGATCATGAATGAATTGTGCGAACTTATTTATAATGATGAAAATGTTTCTATGTCCAGTCATCAATATGAAGCGATATGTCTTCGTATGCTGGAAATAGAAGACTATACAACATGCGAAAAATGGTGTAAGCGTGCACAATATGAGTATCCCAACACCTTATCCACCTATACTTGTCAATTAAAACTATTTTTTAATAGTGGGCAGAAGGAACGTTTTTTTGCAGTTATTGAAGAATTAAAACAATCAGCAATTGTTATAGACAGTGAAACTTTGGAACTTATGAGAGTATTCCGATAGTAAGGAGCAGGAATATGATTTCGCGTAGAAATTTTATAAGTATTATCATGATGATGGCAGTTATTTTTTTATTATTTCATTTTTCTCAAATTGTCATTGATAATGAAAGCCAATTTGATGTGAATGCTTTTACTGTAGATATAAAAGAATTACCGTCAGGACAGAAAGCGTGGAAAAGTGATAATACACAAGATGTACTTCATAACTACAGTAATAACGGATATGTATTGTTATTTACTTCCCATGAAAGTAATTTGTTAAATATTATTTCCCAGTGGTGTGATTATACCAAAAGAAATTTAGTTGTGCAGGAAAGTCTTGAGGATTTTGCAATGCCTCAGAGTTTGCCTGATATAATTATTTTAGACTCGTTACAGACAGAAATTGGATTGGACTATAGTTATATAGATTTAATGGTAGGATATAATGTTCCAATTTTGTTTTGTAATTTACCGGATGCAACAACAATTAATTCATCCCAAAAAATGAAAGATATATTGGGAATAAAAGAAGTTCGTTCTTTTGATACCCCGGTAAATGGTATTGAGTTTTTTGATGGATTTTTCTTGGGTGGAAATGCAATTTACGAAGCAAAAACAGAGGAAGAAGAAAAACGACAAGACTTTGAATTATCCATGCCGTGGTTTGTTACTACAAGTGGTACCAAAACATATGCTGTAGGACTTAAGGACGAAGAAAAGATTAAACGAGAAGATTTTCCGGGTGTTATATGGAGAAACTGTTATAAAAATACATTTATATTCGCTGTAAATGGAGATTATGTATCTACTTTGGCAGGATTAGGCATTTTAGATTCCATAATGTATGAAAGTAGCGATTACGAATTATATCCGGTTATTAACGCACAGAATATAACGATTGTTAATTTTCCGGGATTTTCAGCGGAAAATCAGGATGAGTTTATGCGTATATACAGTCGTAATCCTCAAATGACTTTTCGTGATATTATGTGGCCCGGAATTTCTGCAATGGCAAAAAATGATGATTTGACACTAACATGTTTGTTTCATCCCCAATATGATTATGAAGATGAATTTGAACCGGATGTGGAGGAACTTAGTTTTTATTTGCAGCAGTTAAAACAAATTCGGTCGGAAGCCGGAATCGCTCTAAAATACAAAGATGGTACAGAACCTGAATTTGTCATGGATGAGGATTATGCTTTTTATAAAGAGAGTGGTTTGGAATATGATTATCACGTTTTGTATGTAGAAGAAACGGAATTAGATAAAACAAAACCTTTCTTAGATACCGCTGAATTATTAAAAAACACAAGAACAGTAGTAAGTGAGTATTCCGGAAATGAACCACTGATTTCCTATTGGACAAATGATGTAACATTACAGATGAACACTGGAGATGCGGCATATCATAGCTTTAAAGATAATATGGTTTTGCGTAGTTTACAGACATCTCTTGGTTATTCCAATGTTTTTTTAGATATGCATGAAATGATTTGGCCGGAAGATGTATCAGATCAGTGGCAACATTTATTTGATGATATGACCAGTAATGTTCACACTTTTTGGGCGAATACGGGTGGTTTTGATAAAACAACTCTCTCAGAAAGTGACTTGCGTGTTCGTAATTTTTTGAATTTAAATTATAAGGATAACAGAATAGAAAATACAATTTATCTTCAAGTAGAAAATTTTGGTACAGAAGCATGGTTTTTACTTCGAACACATGAAGAAAAACCTATTTCTATAGAAGGTGGTACCTATGAATGTCTGGAGAATAATGTGTATTTAATTCATGTACTTGAACCGATAGTAAAAATTAGTTTACAAGAATTAAGTTTAAGGGAGCAGGGAGACTTGCTGAAATAAGTTTGCTTTAAGATTATAGGGATGTGTTATGAAAATTTGTATTGTAGCAGAAGGATGTTATCCTTATGTGGTCGGTGGTGTATCGGGATGGATACACAGTATGATTAAATCATTTCCGAATATTGAATTTATCGTTTTGTCTATCATTACAGATAGAACGCAAAGCCAGAAATTTGTGTATGAATTACCGGAAAATCTGACAGAAGTTCATGAAGCATATTTGGATGATTTTGACTGGAGCAAAAAGACAAAATATGGAAAACGCACTAAGCTGAATGCAAAACAGTATCGTGCATTAGAAAGTATAATACTGAACAATCAGGTAGACTGGGATACATTATTTGATTTATTTCAAAACAAGAAGATTTCTGTTGATGATTTACTTATGGGAGCAGACTTCCTTAAAATCGTTAAACAGGCATATAATGCCAAATATTCACAGATGGTTTTCTCAGATTTTTTATGGACAGTTCGTTCTATTTATTTGCCGTTATTTTTGATATTAAAAACAGAAATTCCCAAGGCAGATATTTATCATTGTGTTGCAACGGGATATGCAGGTGTTCTTGGAAGTATGTCAAAATATTTCTATGGAAATGGTTTGATTATTTCCGAACATGGAATATATACACGTGAAAGAGAAGAAGAATTATTAAAAGCCGGATGGGTTGCAGGTATTTATAAAAATATATGGATTGAACAGTTTCGTAAAATGTCCAAGATAGCCTACGACAGGGCAGATATTGTAACAAGCCTGTATGCACATGCCAGGAGTTTGCAAATTGGATTAGGATGTCCTGAACATAAATTGGCAGTTACTCCTAATGGTATTGATTTGTTACGTTTTGAAAATATTCCCGGAAAGAAACCGGAAGATGAAGGTTATATAAATATTGGTGCTGTTTTGCGTGTGACACCGATTAAAGATGTGAAAACCATGATACGAGCATTCTCTTTTGCATGTGAAAAGGTTTCAAATTTACGTTTATGGATTATGGGACCGTGGGATGAAGACGAAGAATATGCGCAGGAATGTTTTGAACTTGTTGAGCAACAAAGAATACCGGGCATCTATTTTACCGGAAGAATTGATGTTAGAGAATATTTAGGACGTATGGATTTTACTATATTAACCAGTATCAGTGAAGGACAACCATTAACCATATTAGAAAGCTATGCTGCACATAAACCGGTTATTGCTACGGATGTTGGCAACTGCAGAGGGTTGATATATGGTGAAGGAGATGGGTATGGTACTGCGGGAATATTGACTCATATTATGAATGTGTCTGAAATAGCATCAGCAATTGTAGAACTGGCGAATTCACCCAAGCTTCGTTATGAAATGGGAGAAAGCGGCTACGCAAGGGTTTCAGCCAGATACCAGTTGCATCAAATGCGTGATACCTATAAAGAAATCTATGAAAAGGTAGGAAAAGAGCAGGGATGTGACTGGCCGATCGAGGATTTTAGAATAGTAACAGAGTAGGAGAATGGTATGGCAGGTATTGGTGTCAGACTTAATAAAATATTTAATAAAAATACAATTACCACCAATCTTGTGGGATTTGGTTATAGTGCAGTAATTACTATTGCCCCTATGATTCTGGTTATTACTGCAGTAATTCTTATGAATTGGCTTTTGGGTGTTTCGAAATTAGGATATGCCCAGCGAGAATTGTATTCTTGTACGGTATTGTATATTTTTATATTTGCATTACTTACAGCATCACCTTTCAATGCAGTATTATCAAAATATATGTCTGATGTTATTTACGAAGAAACTTATAATGATATTCTTCCGTGTTATAATCTTGGTCTTATACTAAATATTGTTCTTAGTTGTATGTTAGGAATTCCTTTTTGTATTTGGGAATATGTAATGGGAGATGTACGGCTTTCCTTTGTATTTGCCGGGTATTGCGGATATGTCTCCTTGGTACTTGTTTTCTATTCCATGCTTTATTTATCTATTTGCAAAGACTATAAGAAAATATCTTATTTTTTCTTATTGGGAATGGCAACAACTGTATTGCTTTCGTTGATTCTTGTGTATATATTTCGTGTGGAAACAACAATAGCCATGCTGATTTCGTTAGATGTTGGATTTTTGCTGATCGCATGTCTGGAGTGGGCACAGGTAAAAAGTTACTTTAGAGAAAGTAGTCATAAATACAAGGCAGTACTTAAATATTTTAAGAAGTATTGGCAATTGGTTGTAACCAATTTTTTATATATTTTAGGCTTGTATATACATAATTTTGTATTTTGGCAAACGGATATGAGAATGGTGGTCGCAAATAGTTTTGTATGTATGACTTCGTATGATATGGCCACCTGCCTTGCAATGTTTACCAATATTTCTGCAAGCGTTATTTTTATTTCTAGAGTAGAAATGCATTTTCACGAAAGATATAAGGCATATTCTGAAGCAGTTATCGGTGGGCGCGGTATGGATATTGAAAATGCAAAACAGAGAATGTTTCGACAGTTATCAGAAGAGCTAATGAATTTGGTACGTATTCAGTTTATTATCTCGGTTGTCGTATTTTTCCTGTTTATTATTTTCTTGCCTCGATTTGGGTTTGGCGGCTTAGTTATGCAAATGTATCCATGTCTTTCGGTTGGCTACTTTATATTGTTTGTAATGTATTCCGCAATTATCTTTTTATATTATTTTAATGACTTAAGAGGTGCGGTACTTACTGCGTTATCTTTTTGTGTTTCTACTTTAGTAGGTGCGTATTTTGCAACTTACTTAACACCCACATGGTTTGGTATAGGTTTAGTATTCGGCACCTTGATTGGGTGGTCTGTAGCATACTATCGTTTGAGAAGAATGGAAAAAATATTAGATGTTCATATTTTTTGTAACGGAAGTATTATGAAACGCGGTCACGGAGTCTGTCCATCAAATAAAGTGTATGATAGATATGCCTTATTGAATGATAGGGATACAAAGAAAGGGAAGGCGAATTAATATGTTTGTAATTGATATATTGCGTTTGATTTTAGCTTTAACCGGAGTGGGCTTATTTGCGATAACACTTTCTTCCCTTGCAAGAAGAAAAATGACGGAATCCTTTTGTCTGACATGGGGATTGGTTGCAGCAATGATGATTATTGCCGGATTAGTACTTCGTCCGTATGGTATTGCAGGTATGTTAAGTCCTACTGCAATGATTGTTATAGTTGTAGTTGGATATTGTTTGATTTTTGGATTGTTTTATATTACCGGAAAAGTATCCGAACTTACGCGAAAGAATCAGGAGCTGGCAATTCAAATTTCTCTTATTAATCAGGAAAATCGTGAAATGATGGAACAAATTGAAAAGCTTACTGTATTACTTGAAGATAAAGGAAACGGTACATCATGAAGAAAATATTGTTTGTAATAAATACTATGGGGCGTGCCGGAGCTGAGACAGCACTACTTGAATTATTAAGAGCACTTTCGACCAGTGATGTGGAAATTTCATTATATGTGCTTACCGGACAGGGAGAAATGATAGAACAGCTTCCGGATAATGTGAAATTGTTAAACAAAAAATATTATAATTGTTCCGTATTTACAGCTGAGGGAAAACGCAGATTGTTAAAAACTTCGCTTGCCTCACTGTTTAGAAGGGCAAATATTATAAGATTATTTCCATATCTTGTGAAAAACTTCTTTGTAATGTTAGGAAAAAAACAAGTATATGTTGATAAATTACTATGGCGAGTTTTATCTCAGGGTGCAGATTTTTTTGAAGAACAGTATGATTTGGCAGTTGCATATATAGAAGGTGGTTCCTCCTATTATGTAGCAGATTATGTTAATGCGAAGAAGAAAGTAGCTTTTTTCCATACTAATTACGAGCGTGCGGGATATACAAGGGCTTTGGATTTGGACTGTTATCTTAAGTATGATAAAATTTTTCCTATATCAGAAGATGGAATGGAGAATTTCTTGAAATATTATCCGGAATGCAAGGATAATACAGAGATATTTAATAATATTATTAATCGTGACAGAATCCTTGAATTATCCAAACAGAATGGTGGCTTTTCTGATGATTATCATGGATACAGAATTCTTTCTGTAGGACGTCTTGTAGCTTTAAAAGAGTTTCAACAGTCTATTCGGGCTATGAAGTTAATAAAGGATAAAGGAATAGATGCTAAGTGGTACATATTGGGCGAAGGTGAGCTGCGAGAAGAGTTGGAAGCATTGATTAAGGAATTAGATTTGTGTAACGATTTCTTTTTACTTGGTGCGAAGGATAATCCATATGTATACATGGCGCAGTCGGATATTTATGTACATGCAACGCGATATGAGGGAAGAAGCATAGCCATTCAAGAGGCTCAAGTGTTAGGATGTCCTATTTTGGTTTCTAATGTTAATGGAAACAGAGAACTTGTGATTCACGGAAAAGACGGTTTGATTTGTGAATTGAAACCGGAAGAGATTTGTGAAAACGTGGTCTGGATGTTTGGACACAAAGATAAAGCTAAAGAATTTGGAGTTGCTGCTTCAAACAGACACAAAAATGAAAACACGGAAATTAATAAATTATTATCACTTATATAGAAAAGGTTGGTGTTTCGTATGAAAAAGGAATTATTGATTATTATTCCGGCATACAATGAAGCCAAAAATATCGGCGCATTTTTAGACAAGCTGGAGGAGCCGCAAATATCGGAATTTGCAGATATACTTGTTATGAATGATGCCTCAAAAGATAATACTGCAGAAATTGTCAGGTCAAGAAATCATGCAGTTGTTACACATGTATTTAATTTGGGATATGGTAGCGGACTGCAGGTTGGATACAATTATTCATTACGTAAAGGTTATCGATATGTAATTCAGGTAGATGCAGATGGCCAGCATGATGCATGCAATATCCCTGCGATTTATAAGATGCTTACTACTGCAGATGAGAATGGTAAATTTCCGGACATAGTGTTAGGTTCGCGATTTATGGAAGGAAGTATTACTTTTCCTATATCAAAGGTAAAATTATTTGCTATCAAATTATTCCGATGGCTTATTAAGTTAGGAACAGGTAAGACGATTTTAGACCCAACCACAGGGTTGCAGGGATTGAATAGAAGAACATTACAGTATTATGCTGGATTTGGACATTTTGATGATAAATATCCGGATGCGAATATGATTATGCAGATGTTGATGTTAGGATACCGTGTAAAGGAAGTGCCTGCAGTTATGCATGCCAGGACAGAAGGTGTGAGTATGCATTCCGGATTAAAACCCGTCAAATATATGTTTCGTATGATGTTTTCTATTATAGCAGTTTGGATTCGAATCAGGTTGTATAAAGTAGATGTGGGGGCTGCAGATGAGGATAGCATTACCTAAATTATTTGCGCAAAAGCAGAAGTGGATATTTTGTCCCGGGGACTTAATTGAAAGCATAAATGAGTTGGATAATCCTATGCGCGGTTGGTATCGTATTTTTCCGTTTTATGTAGAGGAGACCCCGGATTTTGCGAATATAGCGTGGTGCAAAAACAAAGAAGACTCATTGGCCTTGGTTATTATTAATATTGGTGAATTTAGGGAACAAAGACTTCCGGATACTGCACTAAATAATATTAGAGATATTTTGCGATTTTTTGAGAAAAATCGGTATGATGTGATTTTAAGAATTACCTATGATCATGAAGGAAATGCGTTGGAAAGAGAACCTTTTTTCTTTGCGCAAGTAAAAGAGCATGCCGAACAAATTTCACAGATTATAAAAGAATTTTCTCAAACTATTTTTGTGTACCAAGGTATGTTGATAGGCAATTGGGGAGAAATGCATACATCCAGATTTGTCACGGTTGATAAGCTGAAAGAACTTTGGAAGATATTAAAAATGGATTTAGATGGTGATGTTTTTTTTGCAGTAAGAAAACCCTCCTTTTGGAGAGCACTTCATCCGGAGTGTATTGATAATCTGCAAGAACAACATTCTACCATGGGATTGTTTGATGATGCAGTGTTCGGATCTCCTACACATCTTGGTACTTTTGGAAATGTACCAAAGGAAAGTGCTCCATGGGACGGATTATGGGATTATGAAAGTGAAATGCATTTTGAATATGAATTATGCAAAAGAGTACCTAATGGTGGGGAGGCCTTATGTGGTGAACACTATTTAGAGGAATACAATCCATATCTTACTGTAAGAACTCTTCGGAAAATGCATATTACCTATCTGAATAAAACATATGACAAATTAATTTTAGATATGTGGAAAGAGTGGAAATGGCAGGAGAATGATCCGTGGAATGGTATTAATATGTATGATTACATAGGTAATCATTTAGGTTATCGTTTCTGTATCAAAGAAGTAGAAATACATATTCCTGAGGATAGCAAGAAAAAAATATTGATAAATATTAAAGTTTTAAATGTTGGTTTTGCCAATATATATGCCGAGACAGAGGTTTATTTGGATTTGTTTTACGAAAATACAGGCTGGGAGTCGATGCATTTAAATTGTGATATGCGAACCTGGGATAGTGGGAGTATACAGGATGTATGTTGTCTTATTCCTGCCATGGATTGTGAAATCTATTTATCTGCCAAGTATAAAGCAGACGGTAGAAGAATATATTTTGCCAATCAATCGGATAAAGACGGAAAGGTTTTACTTGGAAAGATTAAAAGTATTAAATAAGGTGATTTAGAACGTATGGAAGATATGTTATATTGGGTAATTGAATATTTGAAAGTCTTTTTGGGATATGGATTTCTTATGTTCATATGGCCATCAATAGTCTTTCGTAAATATCTAATGGGCAAAGGGAAAACTTTTCGATTTGCATTTTGTAATGTAATGCAGATTGTACTAATTTCAACCATTGTTTTAATGCTGGGCATTTTCCATATTTTAAATAAATGGACCTTTGGCATTCTTTTTTGGGGAATTCTTATTTGGTCCTTAAGAGATAAATTTAAGCTGACAGAAGATGCTAAGAAAAAAATTAAATATTTAATTACCGGAACATTTGGCTGGAAACATTTTCTTGTGTTATGTCGGGACAAGGCAATTAAAAATATAAAAGAAGCCTGGAAAACTTTGATAAAAGCATATAAAACACATTGGTTAGAGTACAGTATGTTATTGATAGCAGTGTGTTATGGAATGCTATACTTTTCATGGGGAGTATTTCATGATAATTCCTATTGCTTTAGTGATATGTATGTTCATCACAGTTGGATATACAATATCTCGCAAGGAAAAGTATTTGCCGGTGGTATCTATCCTCAGGGTATGCATTGTATTATATATGCAGTATCCGAATTATTTAATATAAGAATTTATAGCTGTATGCTATTTATTCCCGGAATGGTTATGGGGATTATATTAATATCGGCTTATTGTTTAATGAAAGAGCTTTTTAGATGGCGATACAGTGCTGTTTTTGCAATATATATTTTCCTTACTATGGAATTAACAAGCCGTATTTTTATGATAAGTATGGCAAGAGCACAATGTGCGCTGCCGCAGGAATTCGGTTTTCCGGCTGTTTTGTTATGTGCCCTATTTTTATTGAAATATCTTAAAGAACATATTGAAAATACAAATGTAAAAAAAGAGAAACTTTTGTCAAAGAACATAAATGATAATTTGCTTGTATTTGTTTTATCCTTTGCAAGCACTATTATAATACATTTTTATACGACTATTTTAGCTTTTTACATGTGTTTGGGGATTGCACTTGTTTCTATAAAAAGAATATTTAACAAAACCCGATTCATTTCACTTGTGAAAGCTGTAATAATAGGTTTGGTAATAGCAGCTACACCAATGGTCGTTGGATTTGTTTCCGGAATGCCCTTGGAAGGGTCGTTGTATTGGGCGATGAGTGTTATTCGTGGTAGTACGTCCAACGCGGTAGAAGAAGACATTACATATCCCGAAGATGTGATTATAGAGCTAAAGGTTGAACAATCAAATGTTGTTGTGGGCGAATCAGAAACGACCCAGAGTCAGGTAATTACTCCAAATGAGGATGTATCAGATACTGTTTATAATGATAGTTCTGTTGTTAACACTCAGGAACAGGTGCAAGTGTCGTTTGTTGCTAAGATAAAGGCTGTTTTTGCACAAGTTGCTAATTTGATAAAAGAAAAATTGAGTATTATGTACCATAAAGGTGTTTATCTTATGTACGAAGAACAACGTGCAAATACTCTTGTTTTTTTGTCATTTGGAATTTTGTTATTAGGGATTTTATATAAGATAATTGCAAGTTTCTTATGCTTATTTAAGAAAATCAATTTAGAACAAACAGAATTTTTTGGCGGCTATTTTATTATTATAGCGATTACTGTCATTTATATTATTTCCTATGTTTCAGGAGATTTAGGAATGCCTATGTTAATGGAAACATATCGTTCCGGATTTTTTAATCATATGTTTGTTGTAATGATAGTAGTGATTCCGTTGGATATTATTTGTATGATATTAAATCACTTTTTATGGGCGGGTGATATGATGCATTATATTTCTTTTGGGATAGGATGCAGTATTATTGCATTAATTATCGGGACGGATAATTATCATGGTTTCTTATATTTCGAAGTTACGCGTTATGATAAAGTGGTCGAATTGACAAACGATATTATTGATAGCATGCCGCAAAATAGCTTTACAATAGTATCTCCAACGGATGAATTATATCAAGTAATTGAATATGGAAGACATGAAGAAATACTGACTTTTTGTCAAAGACAATCTACAGATAAGTATACTTTGCCGACTGAATATGTGTTTATTTTTGTGGAGAAGAAACCTCTTAGGTATGCACAGTATCACTTTTTTGATGGACCTGCCTGGTTAGGGGTTGGTAAATATCAGGAAATTTATGGTTTACACAGTGTATGGCCCGAGTATTTATCCTCTCAGATATCTGAGGAAGAGGCAAATAAAAACATATTATATTATGCTAAGGAATCAGATTCGTATAGATTGATTGAAAGCAGGACTATATTAGAGTCTAAGATGTATGCGTGGTGTGAACAGTTTGCAAGACTTTATCCAAATGAGTTGAAAACATATTATGAAGATGATGATTTGGTATGTTATTACTTTAAACAAAACACCAAATCTTTGTATAATTTATCATTTAGAAATTTGAATAAATGAGGAAAATGATTTGAAAAAATTATTAATTGGGATATTAATTATATGTATCCTTGGTATAGGTGTTTATTGTTCATTTCACCTGGGGCTCTTTTGGGGAGGCAGAACTCATGGCAATGTCTCCTTTCAAAATCAGGAGTTTTCAGAATCAGCCAAGGAATTAAAAAATCCGAACAGAGGATTTTATTCCATGATTGGGTTTGTTATATATGACTATGTTGAGGATTATGAACCATTTGTAACTCAGCGGATAGATAATTCGGAGGAACCTCATTTATACTTAGTACAGATAAATTTATGCAGATTTATAAGCGGTCCTATTTCACAAGAGGGCTTAACCAATATAGAAGATTTGTTTGATAATTTGGACAAAATGGGAAAGCAGTATATGATTCGTTTTTTGTATGATTGGGAAGGATATGGATACAAAGAACCCGAAGATTTAAATACTGTCTTAACTCATATGCAGCAGTTAGAACCGATATTGAAAAAATATAAGGATATTGTGTTTTTATATCAGGGTGTTTTCGTAGGAAGTTTTGCGGAGATGCATACTTCAAAACATTTATCAACCGATAGTGTAGTTCAGTTAATTAATCAACTGGCAGATGTGACGGATGATTTGAATTATTTATCAGTTCGTACGCCGGTATACTGGCGTAAACTTACTCAAATTACAGATATGCCAAGTAATGATTTTTTTGAGTCTTCATTAGCATTGAGGCTTGGTTTGTTTAATGATGGCATGATGGGCACAGAACAGGATTATGGTACCTATGGAATACAGAGTAAGACAGAAGTGGGCTATTTTCAGGCGTGGAACAGAGAGGAAGAACTGGCTTTCCAAAATGAATTGTGTAAATACGTGCCCAATGGCGGGGAAGCTGTGGTTCCTAATCCAGTAAATGATTTGGAAAATGCCATTGATTCTATGGAAACAATGCATGTTACATATTTAAGCAGGTCTCACGACATGGCTGTTCTAAATAAATGGGCAGATAGCGTTGTGACAGAAGATGGTTGTTATAATAATATGGACGGCTTAACATATATAGAGCGACATTTAGGATATCGCCTACTGATCAAGGAAGCATTCGGCAGTTATCATTTTACAGATGATACCATTAGTTTGAATATTACTTTGCAAAATGTAGGTTTTGCGCCCATGTATAGAGAACCTGATATATATATTGTGTTACGTAATCAGAATTCCGGCACATCATATGTTTATGAAGCAGAAGGAAATGTTCGGGAACTTGTTGGCGGAACCGAAAAGGAAAAAACGCTGACGATTCAAAACAATATTTTATTAACCGGATATACAGAAGGCAATTATAGCGTATATTTCTATTTAATGGATCCTACAACGGGTTGGCATATACAGCTTGCAAATGATTCGGAGGAAACGCAGTGGGGATATTTTTTGGGAGATATTGAAATAGGCTCTTTGCGTAATGTGTTTGAGGATATAGATTTACGTGAGCTTGATTGGAAATCTATTTTAGGAATTGGAGAGAAAGAATGAAAAAAATTTGTTTCTTTTCCGGTGATATTACAAGAAGTGGCGGTACGGAACGAGTAGCTGCCATGATTGCCAATGAATTGGCCAAGGAAGGAAAATATAAAATCTGTTTTTTAAGCTTATGCGAACAGAAGGAAGATGTGTTTTATACTTTGCATCCTACCATTAACAGATATAAGCTTGGCGAGAAATGGATTCAACCCGGTCCCGAGTATTTACCTTTGATACCGAAGTTGCGTCGGTTTTTAAAAAAGGAAAAGATTGACCTTATTATAGATATTGATATTGTCCTGGACAGTTTATCCATACCTGCATCATGGGGAATAAAAACCAAGGTATTATCCTGGGAACATTCAAATTGTTTTTATGAATTTTCTGTTCTGTATCGAAAGTTGATTCTTAAGTTTTCGGTTAAGTTTTCAGATTATGTTGTTACACTGACGGAAACGGATAAACAGAATTATGCTAAAATGTTAAATAGAACACAAAACATCGAAGCCATACATAATCCCATAGAAGAAGATGGTTATTCAAATTCTGAGAATAGAGAAAACAGTATTATAACTGTTGGCAGACTGGTAATAGGGAAAGGCACGGATTATCTGTCGGAAATTGCCACAAGGATATTATCAAAATATCCTTCTTGGAAATGGTATGTACTTGGTGACGGAGAAGAAAGAGCTGCTTTGGAAAAAGTAATTTATGATAACAATTTGCAGGACAGATTTGTATTAACGGGTTTAGTTAATAATGTGGGTGAATATCTTGCAAAGTCAAAGATGTTTGTGTTCACGTCAAAATCAGAAGGATTACCAATGTGCTTGTTGGAAGCAAAAGCACATGAGTTGCCTTGTATAAGTTTTGACATACCTACAGGTCCTTCAGAAATCATTGAAGATGGGGTGAATGGTTTTTTAGTCCGTCCGTTTGATTGTGAAGATATGATTCATAAAATAAGTACATTGATCGAAAATGAGGAACTGTTAAATTTGTTTGGCGCACATGCAAAGACGAATATGGAAAAGTTTCGTATGGATAGTATTATGAAAAGTTGGAATAGGGTGTTGGATAGTTTATGCGAATAAAAAATGCTTTTCGAAACAGCTTTTTTAGCGTGATTTCACAAATTATCTTAATAATAGTAGGTTTTTTTTGCCAGAGAGTGATGAATCTTCGACTGGGAGAAGAGCTGGTTGGAATGAATGGTGTCATTTCCAATATTATAGCGCTTTTATCAGTAACAGAACTTGGTGTTTCTACTGCTGTGATTTTTCACTTATATGGAGCATTGGCGAAGCAGGATGAGAAGTTGATTGCGTCCCTGATGAATTTATATCGTAAAGCATATACTATATTTTTTGTTATAAT
Source organism: Acetatifactor sp. (assembly GCA_045123675.1). Classification (GTDB taxonomy): domain Bacteria; phylum Bacillota; class Clostridia; order Lachnospirales; family Lachnospiraceae; genus Acetatifactor. The sequence continues at coordinate 105,840 of JBGVKL010000139.1, forward strand.
AACAGTTTTAGGATTATGTGTGTTACCATTTGTACATTTGGTAATGAAAGAAAACAGTTTTTCGATAGGGTATATCAGATTAATTTATATTCTATGGCTGTTGCGAACATCTTTGTCCTATTTGTTGTCCTATAAACGTTCTATTCTTATAGCAGATCAGAAGGAGTATATTGTAAGCATTGGATTGCTGATAGCCAATGTATTAAATTATTCACTGATTATTGTTATAGTTGAATTATGGCAGAACTATGCTTTGGCATTAGGGTTGAATATTGTTGTTGAAATAATTATGAATTTTATTTTAACAAGATATGTGGACAAAAAATATAGATACCTGCGTGAGCTTCGTAAAGAACCCTTACAGGAAAATCTGTTCAAAAAAGTATTTGGTGATATTAAAAACATATTTGTGACGCGTATTTCCGCAAAAGTCCTATTGTCTACGGATAGCTTAATTATTTCGGGATTTATAAGTGTAGGTCTGGTTGGTTTATATTCAAATTATTGTATGATTACCCAGTCCTTAACGAATGTTTTGGTTTCTCTGTCAAATGCATTACAGCCAACGGTTGGAAATATGTTTACGGAAGGTGACCATGAAAAGGAATACGGAGTATTGCGACAGATTACATTTATTTTCTTTTGGATAGCATCTTTCTGCGCTACGAGTTTATTAACCTTAATGACACCTTTTGTATCGGATATATGGCTCGGAAATGCCTACGTTTTACAGACTGAGATTGTTGCATGGTGTGTAATCAATTTTTACACTAACATAATAACTATGCCCCTTAATATGATGATGGGAGTTACCGGCCTGTTTAAAAAGGAGAGAAATATCTCTGTAGTGGCTGCTGTTATTAATCTGGTTCTTTCCTTGATTTTAGTACAGTTTCTTGGAGTGGTCGGTGTGCTTTTGGGTACATTTGCAGCATATATTGTTCAGTTCATATTCAGAATGAGGGTATTAATCATGCAATATATGAAAATGCAGTGCAAGAAATATGTTTGTGAGCTTCTAAGCTATATAATAGTTTCTGTTATAGAAGTAATAGCAGTATATTGGGTGAGTCAATATATATATACAACCGCTAATTTGATTAATTTCTGTGTGTTAATGATTTTATGCGTGATTGTTCCAAATGGTTTGAATCTATTATTATTTTGCAAGACATGGAGATTCCAAAGTGTGTTTGGAATGGTTCGTGATATCAAGCGTCAAAAGTAGAAAGCCAATGGTTAAAATCATATTTTGATAAAAGCTCTTTGCCATAGGGATGATAGGGTTTGTTTATAAATTCTTTCAACTGAAGAATAAGATTACTGTCCCAGACATCCGGTAAGATAAATATATTATTGGGATTGTAAAAATCATAATTTTTTATATCAGTATTATTGGTAATCAGTTTCTTGGATAAGAATAGTGACTCCACCACGCGCATAGTAAGTGCAAGTTGTCCGCTCTGTACAATATCCAGTAAAATATTGCAGTTGGTCAACTCTTTTAAATAATCATAATAGGGGAGTGGTTCATTCGTCAAAATATCTGCTATTTTTGTTAAGTATTCAGGTTTTTTATTAGAGGTTAACAAGCGTATATCACATTCGATACCGCTTTCTTTTAACAGATGATATAATGTTTGAATTTTTGTGCCTCGGTTTTTGTCTTTTCCGATAAAGAATAAGCGTTGTTTGTCGGAAAAATAATCTTCATTCAAGTATTCCATCGGATAAAACATATGGTTATATTTTAAATGATATTTTTTACAATCTTGAGGGTCCGTGGAATAAATAGAAGATTTATCAGAGAACAAGGTATGATTCTTGTGTACAGAATCAATTTTATTCCACATAAATAAATATACTTTACAGTCAGGATTGATTTTGCGGATATAGTTCTCCATGCCCCTTTGATAACCGTAATCGAAGATAATAACTTGTTTTGCAGTTTTTAAATGCTCTTTCCAATCACCCCAAAAGAATGTACATTGAGGGATATGAAGAATATATAGTAGTTTATAAACCAGATATGAAAAGCTTTTTTCTGAGATTCGTAATGGTTGAAATATAATATCTTTGTAATGAGGGAAAAAATATAATTCCGGTTCACGGAAAATAAGAATGGTATCTTTATTTGACATAGAAATGCCTCCGTAATGTTATTAATCAAGTATAACAAAAGCAGTGTAAGGAAGCAAATATATTTTAATAGAAAGGGTTATGTTTTATACATTATAGGAAATTCATATGGATGAAATAATTAGTATTATAATACCTGTATATAAAGTGGAAAATTATTTGGAGAAATGTATAGATAGTATTTTGTGTCAGACATATCGAAATTTGGAGGTTATTTTGGTAGATGACGGTTCTCCTGATAAATGTGGTGAAATATGTGACAGGTATGCAGCAAAGGATAATCGTGTCAAAGTAATTCACAAAAAGAATGCCGGTGTCGCAAGAGCCAGAAACGATGGAATTGACATTGCAACGGGAGATTACATTAGTTTTATTGATAGTGATGATTGGATTGCTGAAAATGCGTATGAGGTTTTATATAATGGTTTAAAGGAATATAATGCGGATTGTTCAGTAGGTGGTTGTGTTAATGTGATTGAAAAAAATGATTTACTGCAACCGCAGGAACGTAAATCTCAAGGTGTAAGATGCGTAGATGCAGAAGAAGCCATGAAAGGGATTTTATTAAAGGGTTCTGCTGTATGGAATCGTTTATTCAAACGCGATATATTTCAAGAGATTCGATTTCCCTTGGACCGAATCAATGATGATGAGGTAGTTGCACTTCATGCTTATGCAGAATGTAAAAAAATTGTTTTTTTAGATGCGGATACCTATTATTACCGAATCAGAAGTAATAGTATAACAACATCAAAATTTTCTTTGAAAAAATTAGATTGGTACTACAATAGCATAGACAATCTTGAGTTTGTTAAAAAGTATTATCCATCCCTGATACCATGTGGAGAATATAAATTAATATATTCCTTGTTGTATTGTTATACGAAGTTAAAGGGTGTTAAGAAAACTGCTGAAGTCAAGGCAGCTTTAACGCAGTTAAAGAATGATATTCGAAAGAATAAATCAATGGCATTAAAAAATACTTATTTAAGTGTTCCGTTGAAAGTTTTAATCGTTTTAGCAGCTATATAAACTTAAGAAAAGTGAGACAAAACATGAATGATATTATTGTAAGCATCGTCATACCGGTTTATAAAACGGAAAAATATCTGGCAGAATGTATGGATAGTGTCTTTAAGCAGAACTATCCTCAGATAGAGATTGTATTGGTAGACGATGGTTCACCGGACAATTGTCCAAAGCTGTGTGATGAATATGCAGAAAAGTATAATAATATTAAAGTGGTACATCAGACAAACAGAGGACTTGGGTTATCCAGAAATTCCGGAATAAAAGCTTCGGTTGGTAAGTATATTTTCTTTTTGGATTCCGATGATTGTCTGGACGAAGCCGATACCATAAGTAAGCTGGTGGAATGTGCCGAAAGAGAACAGGCCGATATTACAGTGGGTGGTTTTCGCCGCTTTAATGAAAATTATGTCAGTGAAGTGAATGTGCATCATTTACATGGAGGTGACTATACGAAAACCGTTGACTTTAGATTTAAGGGCTTCTATATGTACGGTCATTTAGCATATAATTGGGGGAAATTGTATCGTAAGGTTTTCCTTGAAGAAAATGAATTGTATTGTGATGCGTATCCTTTTACACAGGATAAAGCGCACAATATGCGTTGTTATGCTTATAATCCCGTATATGCATTTATATCGGACAGTGTATATCGGTATCGTGTCAATGAGGAATCAGTAACTTTTCGGTACAAAACCAATTATATGCCTGTATGGATATCTATTGCATCCGATTTTGAAACATTTTTACAAGAACGAAAAATTAATGAAGATTATTATGATTTGATGTATCTTCATATATTTTTTGGAAGTTTCTTTTTGGCAAAGCAGGAACTTAACTTTAAAGAAAAGGGAATACGGGAAGCTGCAAAGGTTTTAAAAGAATATGGAAAACAGCCTTTTGTAAAGAAAAGTATGAAAGGTCTGGCAAAGGGTAAATATTTAAATCAAATCGAACCATTTTCTTGGAAATTTGTTATTTGGGCAGCATCCACACTGTTTTGTATGCATGGTTATTGGTTGATGGCTCTTGGAATTGCTTTAATTCGAAAGATGGAAATTGATAGTAAAATTACGAAATCCAGATACAAAAAGAAGGAGAAGTAACAACGGTGAATATAATGTTTTCTGAAGAAGAAAAATGTTTGTTGTATATGCTTACCAAGGCATTGAAGAATGAACAGATCTGTTTGGATGAAAAAGTAAATATGGATAACGTACTGTTGTTAGCAAAGAAACATGCAGTTCTTTCTTTTCTTTATGATATATCTAACGAAGCTTGGATGCATCAAGGGAAATCATTTATTCAGCAGGAAAGCAGACAGATAGTAATGCAGTCTTATCGGTTGCTTTTCTTAACGAAATATGTGGTCAGCATACTAAAGCAAAATGATATATCGGTCATTGTTTTGAAAGGCGTAGCTACAGGAAGTTTGTATCCTGTACCGGAGATGCGTAAATCCGGAGATGTTGATTTACTGGTACCGAATGATATACCGGAAGCAGTAATCAGGAAAGTTATGCTTGCCGCAGGATTTCGTTTGTCAGAAGCTCAGCATGCAAATCATCATATTGCATTTGTTACAGAGGAAGGCATCCATGTAGAAATACATACTATGTTGGCTGAACCTTTTGCTTATAAAAAGCTAAATCGTGCCATTGCAAAACATGGCACGATGTGTTGGGAACACCTGCATGTAGCGGAGATTATGGGGGTAGAGTTACCCATATTGGATAAACCATTTCATGCATATGAATTGTTACTTCACATGTTGCAACACTTTATGTATTCCGGCTTTGGTTTAAAGCTTTTATGTGACTGGGTTATGATATGGAGGGTAAATTGGTCACAGGAAGAGAAGGACTTATTTAATTCGTTAATAGAAGAGGCTGGGTTAAGTGTTTTTTCAGATGCTATTACTGCAGTTTGTCAGAAATTTTTAGGACTTTCGACAGAAGATAACGATTCATTAATAAATCAAACAGATATGGCAGATAAGATGTTGCGTGAAATTTTGGATGCAGAAGAATTTGGTAATTCTGACAGTAATCGTATGGTTATGATGAGTGGAACAGGATTGTCAGCGTACGTAAAAGAGTTTCATCATCAGATGCATTTAAACTTTCCGAAAGCAGGAAAATGTATTTTGTTATGGCCAATACTATGGATAATAACCTTGTTACGCTTTCTGAAAAATAATCGCAGGTTACGTGATACATCAACAGGAGAAATATTGAAAGAAGCAAAAAGAAGAAGCGCCTTAATGGAAGAATTAAGATTATTTCCGTAAAAATATATAGTTTTTACTGTACAAAAGTAAAAAAAACACACTATTTCTGTAAAAAAGTGAATGTAATTTCAAAAAAATAGTTTACAAATATTTACAAATATGATAAAGTCTATATGTAAGAATGTTTTATTCTGATGGAGGGAAAATATTATGAAGAATTATGAAAAACCGATTGTAATGATAAATGAAGATATGGCTGAAGGCGTTTATGCTGCGAGTGGTTGGGGTAAGAGTAGTGGCTGTTGGACTTGTAGCGGAGATGGAAAACAGGAGAGCGAAGTATCAAGAACCGATTGGCGTTTTCAAATAGATGGTTCTCATATTAATGAGAGACATGAGGCTGACGTTTATGCTACATTTATTTTTGATACAAATATTTCAACAGCTGACTTTTGTGGCTATCAACCGGTAGAGCTTGTTGGTAATAGAGCAGTATTTAGATTGACGAATTATAGTAATGGAGTTAATCCAAATGAGAACTTTGGTGGTGGTGCATTAAATGTAACAACTTCTGCTGCAGTAACTTCATTAACTGTTAGTGTTTCAATTGCTGATGGTGGTGCAAATTAGTAATGTTATAATTTGTGAAAAGCAGGTGGATATGTTCCACTTGCTTTTTTGATATTTTGATAAGGGACGAATCACGTTGGAAAAAAGAAAAACAAAAAATTTATTTAAAAAAATCAATATATTTATTGAACGAACAAAATGGATATATCAGTATGTTCGACAGTTTTGGATTTACATGATTTTGTATACATTATTGGGCATGATTGGTACAGTAATCAGTTTGGTTTCTAGTATTATATCAAAGAATTTAGTTGATATTATTACAGGGTATGAAGTTGGAAAAATAGCATCAACTTTTGCTATAATGGTAGGCTTAAATATTGGTACAGTACTGATGAATCAACTTTCAAGTTATATATCTCAGTGGATAAATTTAAAAGTTGATGCAGAAGTGAAAGCTGATATTTTTTCGAAAATACTTGTGACAGATTGGGAATCATTAACAAACTATCATACAGGAGATTTACTAACACGATGGGGGAGTGATGCCGCAAATGTATCAAATGGTGTTCTAAACTTTATTCCTAGTGTTATTATATTTACATTTAGATTTATAAGTGCATTTGCTGTTGTAATATATTATGATTGGACATTTGCTATATTTGCATTTGTAGGTATGCCTGTTAGTTTGATACTATCTAAGACACTTATGCGACGTATGGTAAACAATAATCAACGCAGTGCCGCAATGGGGGCTAAAATGTCTGGTTTTAATCAAGAAGCTTTTTCGAATATACAAACGATAAAAGCCTTTGACCTTATTCGGCTATATACAGAACGACTTAGAAATATTCAAAAAGAATATATATCTATGCGGTTAGATTTTCAAAGAATGTCAATATGGACTTCTCTGCTAGTAACAACAATTGGTCTTTTTGTTTCGTATGCATCTTATGGTTGGGGAATATACCGTGTTTGGTCCGGTGTGATTTCATACGGTACAATGACTATGTTTTTATCATTATCAGGAACGTTGACAAATACATTACATAGTTTGACATCACTTGTTCCGAATGCCATTTCCCTCACCACCTCTGCAGGACGTCTTATGGACATCGTAGAGATGCCGCGTGAGGATTATAGCAATGACGACACAGTGGCAGAGTTTTGGGACAAGAGTAAAGCAAAGGGAATCAGCTTACATATCAATGAGATTGATTATGCTTATAAAACCGGAACGAAAGTCTTTGAGGGAGCTTCCATGGAAGTACACCCCCATGAGATTATTGCTTTGGTTGGTCCTTCCGGCGAAGGTAAAACTACCATGCTTCGATTGATTTTATCACTTATGCAGACGCAGAATGGGGAAGCGTATTTGACAGGAGAGGGAAGTGTACCATTGACACCTTCTACCAGAAAGTTGTTTTCTTATGTTCCTCAGGGCAACACTATGTTTTCCGGTACAATTGCAGAGAATATGCGTAATGTAAAGCCGGAAGCAACGGATGAAGAGATTATAGAGGCATTAAAAGCAGCTTGTGCATGGGAATTTGTAGAGAAGCTTTCTGATGGTATCCACAGTGAAATTAAGGAGCGTGGAGGCGGATTTTCGGAAGGTCAGGCACAGCGTCTTTCCATTGCCAGGGCACTGCTTCGTGATGCGCCGCTCTTGTTGTTGGATGAAGCAACTTCAGCATTGGATGTAGCTACGGAACGAAGAGTGTTACGTAACATTATGAATGATGAAAAACCAAGAACTTGCGTAGTTACCACTCATAGACCAACGGTTTTAAGTGCGTGTACAAGGGTGTATGCAATTCGGGATAAGAAGTGTGTGGTTTTAAATGAAGAAGAAATAGATGAATTGGTAAGAGGATTTTAATAGAGGATGCCTTAATCAGGCATCCTCTAAGTATTTATCGATTCTTTGTTTCATAATTTCCATTGCCGAGTTTTCTTTCGTGCAGTACAACCGGCAAATCAAGCTACGAGAGGAGATTTCTTCGGCCAATTTCATATTTTTTTCAAACATATCTATATCCCAGGAAGGGGAGATAAAACGTTGGGAAACCATCAATGGCTTTTCATCTTTCGTTAGTTCTCTGACATGATCTGTCGGGGCCTGCTTTAGCAGAGTAATACCTCCCAAGGGATAGGATGCGGTATCATATATGCCGGAGGTGCCACACCATGGAATACCATGAACCACCGGTACTTCGTTTTCAAAAGCAAGAAGATTTAAGTCGCCGTTTATATTTTTTGTATTTAAGTTTGTGTTCCACAAGGCTGCATGGGTGGATTTTCCGGTGCCGGAAGGAGCGGAGAATAACCATGCTTTCTCTTTGTATAGAATAGAGGCAGAGTGAATTGCAGCCATACCGTTCATCTGAGCCAGATATAAGAATGGAAGACGAATGGCATGGAATAATTTTTCTCTATATTCATCAGAAATAAGCGGAATAGAATAGATATCTGTTCGTGTACCGTCTTTCCAAAGCTGTATTACCGTTATTTCCGGATTCTGCGGAAGTGTTAGAATATATTTCTCTGCAAGCTCCATAACATTTAATTCATAGTTGCGTAAAATCATCCTGTCATTTTCCGGATTAGCAGGCATTCCGATGAAGAAATTAATGTTCATATGAATTGTTTGTTTTTCTTCGGTTAAAAATGCATTAAACTGTTCCGGGAAGCAGTTATGAAAATTATTAAATTTTAAATTGAGTCCGGCTATGGTAAGGTATTTACTGTCGTTGGAATGGATAGTATCATTTGATGCTTGAAGGATGATGCCGTGAGCAAGTAAGGTATCCAGAAATTGGGTGATTTCCTGATGAAAGACAGCCTTTTCCTGAGGAGCGGGTTCAAAATAAGTTTCCGCCTGTTCTAAAATATCTTCCAAAGTCATGTCTTTTTCCAACAGATTCCACAAATATACACCGCTGTGATTGATTTTTGTGCCGCGCCTATGGTCGGCAATCATTTGCCCATATGGTAACAGATACGGAACACCTGCCAATTCTCTTAATACATAACCGGGATTTTGAATCATATGTTAACGACTCCTTCATAATGAAATATACTTAATTTTAACATTTATAAATTTAAAAATCCACTATTAATGCAGAGTATTTATTTTCTATTGTATTAATTTTCGGTTTCTATTATAATTTTTAAAAAGAGTACTTAACAATTCGAAAGGAAAAAGGGATGCAACCGTTCGTGCAGGATATAGAGAAGCTTTTGCGTGAGGAAAATTACATACAGATTAAACCCCAGGGCTACAGTATGTATCCTGTTTTAGTACCAGGGAGAGATGAAGTGGTAGTTGCACCTGTGAATGCACATACAACCCTGAAGCGTAACGATGTGGTGTTGTATCGTCGTCTGAAGGAAAGCGGAGAAAAGGATATTCTGGTATTGCACCGTATATGGAAGGTTAATGATCAGGGGATTTATCTGGTAGGAGATAATCAAACAGAAATTGAAGGGCCTTTAAATCGGGAGCAGATGTTGGGAATTATGGTTCGTTTCATTCGTAATGGTAAAGCTATAGAGGCTTCTAACCTTATGTACCGGATGCTTACAGGTACATGGTTATGGCTTCGACCCATGCGTCCGATGATTTCTAAAACTATCGCAAAGATAAAACGTATTTTTATCCATAAAAAATTATAAAATTATGCTTGCATTATATACCTCACTGTGATATACTATCAGCGTTGCGAAAATGAGATGGTCCTCTGTTACGAAGTGTATTAAGAACATCCAGTTTAATAAGGAGGCTCAAATAATGAGTGATATTATCAGAGAAATCGAAGCTGAACAGTTAAAAGCTGAAATTGCAGATTTTAACGTAGGCGATACCGTAAAGGTTTACGGTAAAATCAAGGAAGGAAACCGTGAAAGAATTCAGATTTTCGAAGGCGTTGTATTAAAGAGACAGGGTGGAAGCAACAGAGAAACCTTTACCGTAAGAAAGTCATCTAACGGTGTTGGTGTTGAAAAGACCTGGCCTTTACATTCTCCTAACGTTGAGAAGATTGAAGTAGTAAGAAAGGGTAAAGTAAGACGTGCTAAGCTTAACTACTTAAGAGATCGTGTTGGTAAGAAGGCAAAGGTAAAAGAATTAGTAAAATAATAATTTACGCAGGAATCGGACAATTACTTTTTAGTAGTTGTCCTTTTCTAATTCTAAAATATGTGGTAGAATAGATTTTGTATAAGTGTTTTTTCGGTGAGGTTGCGTATGTCACGAAAACAGAAGCATAGAGGATTAAGTTTTTATCAGAAAAAAGAAAAGAAAATAAGTGTGCCTCTTATTAAAGAGGTGTTTTCCTATATTTTAACCATGGTAATCGCCATGGTAATTGCTGTAGTCCTGACATTTACGTTCGGAATGTCCACAAATGTAGTAGGAGTATCCATGGAACCTACACTTTCGAATAGTCAGACTATCTATATCAATCGTTTTGCATACACACTGGCGTCACCCAAGGCTGGAGATGTTATTGTATTTTTACCAAACGGTAATCAGAATTCCCACTATTATGTGAAACGAGTCATTGCAACACCTACGGACAAATTGCAGATTATTGATGGTGTATGTTTTGTGAATGGTATACAAAGTCCGTATATAAATGTGAAAATATTGGATGCAGGTATTGCGGAAAATGAAATTGTTCTGGGTGCAGGAGAGTATTTTTGTATAGGAGATAATCCCAATAACAGTGAAGACAGCCGTTCGGCAAATATCGGGCCGGTGGAGACGGAGGATATTATTGGGAAAGCCTGGTTTCATCTTCAGAGCGAAACGGATGGTATAGGTTTTATAGAATAGTTTTTGGAGGAAGATATGAATTATCAATGGTATCCCGGTCATATGACAAAAGCGAAACGTATGATGCAGGAAAATATTAAGTTAATAGATTTAGTGATTGAACTGGTAGATGCCAGAATCCCTTTGAGTAGCAGAAATCCGGATATTGATACACTTGCTGCAAACAAATCCAGAATTGTTTTATTAAATAAATCGGATTTGGCAGATCCGGGTTTGAATAAGCAGTGGACGAAATATTTTCAGGAAAAGGGAATTCATGTACTGGAAATCAATGCAAAATCCGGTGCAGGTATTAAGTCCATAAATGCATTGGTGCAGGAAGCATGTAAGGAAAAGATTGAACGCGACCGAAAGCGTGGTATTGTAAATCGTCCGGTTCGTGCTATGGTGGTGGGAATTCCTAATGTAGGAAAGTCCACATTTATTAATTCATTTGCGGGCAAAGCATGTGCGAAAACCGGTAATAAACCCGGTGTTACCAAGGGCAAGCAGTGGATTAAATTAAACAAGGGTTTGGAATTATTGGATACGCCGGGTATTCTCTGGCCCAAGTTTGAAGATCAGGAAGTAGGTCGTCATTTGGCTTTTATCGGTTCTATGAACGATGAAATCATAATAATGGAAGAATTAGCGTGTGATTTGATTAAAGAGCTGGCAGAGTTGTATCCGGAATGTTTAAAAGAGCGTTTTGATGCAGATATTAGTTTATCAGCTGTCCAGATATTAAGGCAAATTGCAGAAAATCGAAAATGCTATAGCAAAGGGGAAGAACTGGATTTGCTGAAAGCATCTAATATTTTGGTGGATGATTTCAGAAGTGGCAAGCTGGGACGTATTTCCTTAGAAAGACCTTAAAGTTACGGAAGGACAAAATTATGAAAAAGCTGTTAAAAGAAGTATTAAGCACAGGTATTTACTTATTAATTGTATTACTGTTAACATATCTTGTAATTATGTATGTAGGACAGCGAACAGAAGTAAGCGGCAGTAGTATGGAGCCGACACTTACGGATGGGGATAATTTAATCGTAGATAAAATTTCTTACCGTTTTAACGAACCTAAACGTTTTGATATTATTGTATTTCCGTTTCAGTATCAGGAAAATACATACTATATTAAGCGAATTATAGGACTTCCCGGTGAAACCGTACAGATTGATGAAGATGGTGTGATTTATATTAATGGAGAGGTTTTGTATGAATCTTATGGCAGGGAAGTAATAGATTCTGATAAAATTGGTATTGCAGAGGAACCCATTACCCTTGGACCGGATGAATATTTTGTACTTGGTGACAATCGTAATCACAGCTCGGACAGTCGTATTCCGGAAGTTGGTAATATTAAGAAGGATCAGATTATCGGTCGTGCATGGTTGCGCATCTGGCCTTTTGACAATTTTGGAATTATCACTCATCAGTAAGGAGAAAAATTATGGCAATGAGTATTGGCGAGATTAAGGAAATATATCAGGCGGCTTGTGAAAATGAGCTGCCTGAATTTGTAGAAAGATTTAATGAAGATACCAGGGGTGGTGTAATTAAACTGGTAGAAAGCGCCAGAAAGCGTTTTAAAGCATATGAAGAGGAAAAGGCACGTATTTATGCCTTGCAGGAATACGAACGCAAATACGGCGAATTTGAGTTGATTTGCGGTATTGATGAAGTGGGAAGAGGACCACTGGCCGGCCCTGTAGTAGCAGGAGCAGTTATATTACCTAAGAATTGTGATATTTTATATATTAATGATTCCAAGAAACTGTCCGAAAAAAAGAGAGAAGAGCTTTACGATATCATTATGGATAAGGCAATTGCCTGCGGTATCGGTTATGCATCACCGGAGAGAATAGATGAAATAAATATTTTACAGGCGACTTACGAGGCAATGCGAGAAGCTATCAAGAATTTAGGTGTTGTTCCGGATATTTTGTTGAATGACGCGGTTACAATTCCGGGTGTTGATGTAAAACAAGTGCCTATTATCAAGGGGGATGCAAAGAGTATTTCTATCGGAGCGGCCAGTATTATTGCAAAGGTTACCAGGGACCGTTTGATGGTGGATTATGATAAAGTATTTCCGGGGTATGATTTTGCCGGCAATAAAGGCTATGGAAGTGCAGCTCATATTGCAGCATTAAAAGAACTGGGACCGACACCCATCCATAGACGTAGTTTTATTAAGAATCTGTAATTCATGAAAGGAGAAAGGGGATGCGCTTAAATGATGTAATCAATAGTGTTTTGCATAATAATACAGCCGTTACATCCGGTAATTCTGTAGCACAGATGTCAAATGCCAATATTGCAGCGCAGATACGTGCCCTTACTTCGGGACAGATTTTACAGGGAGAAGTATTGGAAAATGCGGGTGACGCTATAAAACTTCTGGTACATATGAATGGAGAAGATGTTACATTACAGGCCCGTCTTGAGCAGAGTATTGCTTTATCTGCCGGGAAAAATCTATTGTTTCAGGTAAAAAATAATGGTTCCACCCTTTCCTTAAGTCCTTTGCTTGAAAATATGGCTATGGGTGAAAGTGCTGCCAAGGCCCTGGAATCGGCTTCCTTACCTTTAAATGATAACACCTTACATATGACCACTACTTTGATGCAGGAAGGCATGTCCATCAGTAAAGAGAGCCTTCAGGGAATCTATCAGGAAATGTTATCCAATCAGAATGCAGAATTAATGGATATTATCGATTTGCATAAGCTGAATATGCCGGTAAATTCAGATAATCTTGCACAAATTCATTCTTATAAAGAAATGACACATCAGCTAACTGGCAGTGTGGAACAGCTGACACAGGATTTGACACATTTAGTTAGTGATATGGCCCGGAACGGACAGGGGAAAGAAATATCACAACTTTTACAAAATATCTTCCATTTATCTGAGGCGGAGGGCACAGTTACGAATTCTTCTTTGGCTTCAGAAAATCTTGCAACCGATAATGTTGCAACCTTGGAAAATACGATGACAGATAAAGTAACCGGGCAGGGAAATACACCGGTGCAGGATACTTTCGCTCAGGGAATGGCCAACGTGCAGGGAAATGTTTCGGAACAACCAATGTTAGAAAATACACCGACAGGTACAGTACCCGGAAATGGGGAACAGGCAAATGTGTCGCAACCTGCATTACAAACAAATGAGTTAATAAATGATTTGCAGAAGCTATTACATCAATTGGAGCTTGCAGGTGGTGATAGAGAAGCGCTGTCGAAGCTTATAGAAAATGATGTCTTTAAAGATAACCTTTCGGAATTTTTACAAAAACAGATGTTGTTGGAACCGGAAGCTGCGGCAGACAAGGAGAAGGTACAGGAGTTTTTCGGAAAACTTTCCAAGCAGTTGTCACAGGTATCGGAGGCATTGTCCATGGTTGGACAGGAACAAAGCGCCGCAGCCAAAACCGTAACGAATATGTCACAAAATGTTAATTTCCTAAATCAAATGAATCAGATGTATGCATATATTCAACTTCCTTTCAAACTATCGGAGAGTAATGCACACGGTGAATTATATGTGTATTCTAACAAAAAGAATCTGGCCTCTAAGGATGGTGAAGTGAGTGCACTATTACATTTAGATATGGAGAATTTAGGACCGGTAGATGTATATGTAAAAATGAAAGAACAAAATGTAAGTACCAGATTTTATCTGCAGGATGATGAAATGCTTACATTTATA
>JBGVKL010000140.1:0-11412 GCA_045123675.1 Acetatifactor sp.
AGATGGTAAGTCAGTAGGAGAAGAGGCAGGACACTACAAGAAAGCAGAGACAGGCAAGGACATCAACTTTATGATTGTACACAAGCCTGCTGTAATTAAGTTTGATAAGCACACAGCATCAGACATTATCCCTGCATCAGCAAACGCTAACGCTGACGCTGATATTTCTAAGTACAGAAAGTACGGAATTGTTGATGTATTCCAGAATAAGACAGCAGGTATCTACTTATCACACAAGGCTTAAGGCAGGTGTTGAAGTATGAGGACAATCGGCTTAAAGGTGGCTACTCCTGTAAAGGAACAGCCACCAAAAGAAGCTCCTGTTAAAAAGGAGACAGAGAAAAAGAAGTAGGTGTTAATATGTATGCGGATTTAGAGTATTACAAAAACACATATTGGGGAAAGCTCCCAGAGGAAGAGGCTGAAAGAGCCTTAAAGCAGGCAAGCACGCATATTGATATTCTTACATACAGGAGAATTGTTGGGGTGGGGTTTGACAATCTCACTCCATTCCAACAGGACACTGTGAAAGAAGTATGCTGTATGATGGCTGACTTTGAAAGTACAAACGCTTCAATGATTAACAGCCTTATTAACAGCTATAGTATCAACGGTGCATCTATTTCATTCAGTGGAGAGGGTGCAAATTGTCAGCTTGTTAATGGCATAATCGTACAGCGTAATGTGTATGAGATATTAAGTCTTACAGGTCTTACTTGCTTGAGTTTGGGGGTGCGTTAAATGTTCCCTTGTTTAATACCAGAATGGGCGTTAAACGCCACAGTAAAGGTGCTTATTGCAGGCGAGGGCGTAAGTGAAGATGGAGAGCTTATACCACAGCTTGAGGTTGAAAAAAGGTGCAATTTACAGCTTAAGAATGAGCAGAAATTAGATAACCAGAAACAATCAGTTTCCTTATCTGGCACAGCTTATTTCATTGGTGATATTGCTCCAGACATTCGCACAATCAAGGGTGGCTCTCTAATACACAATGATGTTAGTTACAGCATACACGCAGGCAGTAAAGCTCTTAATTTTGATGGTACTGTAAATTATACTGTATTGGAGTTGATATAATGGCAGTAAAGGTAAGTAGCACAATAAAACTGAATGAAGCAAAGCTCAAAGAACTTACAAGACAACAGTATATAAGCCTTGCACAGACAGCAGATGCACTTATTACTGACATAAGGGATGAGCAGTTAATGCCTTTTGATACAGGAAACTTGCAGAATGACAGCACTTTCCTTGATGATAGCCAGAAAGAACAGGGCAGAGTAAGTATTGTATCAAGTACACCTTATGCCAGACGATTATATTATCATCCAGAGTATGATTTTAGGACCACAAACAATCGTAATGCAGGTGGCAAGTGGTTTGAGCCTTATATAAATGGCTTTAAATCTACTTTTATCAAAGAGACATTTGCAAAGCTATTTAAGAGAAATGGGGGTCTTCAAATATGTTGACATTAGCAGATGTGAGAGACTATTTAAAGTCTTTCAATCTTTTTAAAGGCTATTATGTTGGCAGGATTGATGCTAACAAAAAAGATATACTTGGTGTATATGACTTGAGAAATCGAGCAAGGCACAAGACAATAGGTGCTAATACGCAAAAGTATGAGGTAAAAGGTGTTAGCTTGCTCATACATGGAGACGCAAACAAGACTAACACAGAACAGCTTGCTATAAAGCTATATGAGGCATTAGAAAATGCCAAGAACGCAGTTATAGCAGGCAGAAAAGTTAATATCATAGCCTTACAGCAGGATGCACCGATTGATGTGGATGCAGATACTAACAAGGTGTATGAATATGTGATTGAAGTATTATTCTATGTGGAAAGAGAGGATTAAATCATGGGTAAAGTGACAAGTGGAGTGTTCCCAGTCAACGTTAATCAGTTTGAGGTTAATGTTGGCACATCAGAAGAGAACTGGGTTACTGTTGCAGAGCTTGAGGAAGTAAATGTTACTATCGACAACAACACAGAGACATGGAAGTCTTTCGCAAATGGCGGTTGGGAGTCAGCTCTTGTAACAGGTAAATCTGCAAAGATCGAGATTAAGGGTAAGAGATGTGTCGGTGATGCAGGCAATGACTTTATCGCAGGCAAGCTCTTAGCAAACGGACAGGATGCTTATGTTCCTGCAAGACTTACAGTTGCAGATGGTAAGGTTCTTACATGGGAACAGATGGCTTGTGCAGTCGCAAACGCAGGCACAGGCGGTAGTGCAACAGCAGTAGGAGCTTTAGAGGCTACACTTACTGGACATGGAAAGCCAACACTCACAGAGGCAGTTTAATTGAAGAATAACTAAAGGGTATGTCACAGCATACCCTTTTTTAAAAAAAGGAGAATAAGAAATGGCACAAAAAATAGTAGACATTAGCAAGTACATTAACAATGATGCACCGCAGATGGTGTTATTCGGAAAGACTTACACAGTTAAGAATGATAAAAAGACAGTTCTTGCATTAAACGATTTACAGCTTAAAGCAGAGGTAAACGGTGAAAACGCTGATGAGAAAATCATTGAGCTTTTAGTTGGCAAGGAAGAGGCAAAAGAGATTTGCAAGATTATCAATGAAAGTTCAAATTACAGCGAAAATGCAAAGGTGATCATGCTCAATCTTTTAGCTCTTGCTACTGGACAGAAATACGAGGACATGGAGGCACGATTTCAGAAAGCCCAACAGTAACAAGGAAGTATGGTACGACTTAATGGAAGATTATCCACTTATAGAAGCCTCATTCTTGGAGCAGTACGGATTAAGACTTAGCGAGGTTGATATGAGTTGGAGAGAGTTTTCAGACCTTTTATCATGCCTTAGTGCTGATACAGCACTGGGGCGTGTTGTTGCTATAAGGAGCGAGACGGACGGAGAAGTGATTAAGAACTTTACCAAAGGTCAAAAAGAGATTAGAGAAGAGTGGCTTAAAAACCACAGGAAAGAGCAGACAGAAGCCGAGTATAACGCAAGTATGCAAGCCTTATTGGCTATGGCTCTTGCTTAGAAAGGAGTGTGAATTATGGCACAGAGCGTAGGAGAGGTTTCTCTTGATATAGTTGCAGGCAAAAACAATATAGGTAGCGTTGTTAAAAGCTCTATGAATGAGTGTCAAGATGCTGTCAATAAGGGTAGCTCTGGCATTAGCGGAGCTTTAGGTAAGATAGGCGGTGTTGTCGGTGGCGTTGCAAAGGGCGTAACTGTTGGAATAGGTGTTGCCAGTACCGCAGTAATGGGGCTTGGCAAGCAGGCGGTAGATGCGTATGCTAATTATGAGCAGTTAGTCGGTGGTGTTGAGACACTGTTTAAAGAAAATGCAAGCACTGTTATCAAAAACGCAAGCAACGCATATAAGACAGCAGGTATGTCAGCAAATGCCTATATGGAAACAGTAACAAGCTTTTCAGCCTCGCTCTTACAGAGTGTAGGCGGTGACACTGTGAAAGCCTCTGAAATGGCTGATATGGCCATAACTGATATGTCGGACAATGCTAATAAGATGGGTACGTCTATAGAGATGATACAAAACGCATATCAAGGCTTCGCAAAGCAGAATTACACCATGCTTGATAACCTTAAGCTTGGTTATGGCGGTACTAAAAGCGAGATGGAAAGATTGCTTGCAGACGCACAGGCTATCAGTGGAATACAGTACGACATATCATCTTATGCAGATGTGGTGGATGCAATCCATGTCATACAGACAGAAATGGGTATCACAGGAACGACAGCAAAAGAGGCAAGCAGTACAATACAGGGTTCTATATCAGCAATGGGTGGAGCATGGCAGAATTTGATTACTGGACTTGCTGATCCAACACAGAACTTAGACCAGTTAATAAATAATTTTGTTGATAGTGTGATTACAGTAGGTGATAACCTTATACCTAGAATTAGCATGGTTCTTGAGAGCATTACTAAGCTTGTTTCAAGCCTTGCACCAAAGTTAGTTGCGGAGATACCAAACATTGTATCGCAGTTACTTCCATCAGTGATTGAGGGTGCTGTAAGCATTATAAATGCTATCGTACAGACATTGCCACAGTTGATAGATATTATAGTGGGAATGTTGCCACAATTCCTTACAGCCATGTATCAGATAAATAATGCCATTATACAGGCGTTGCCGTCACTTATGCAGACACTTGTGTCACAGTTGCCGACATTGATACCGATAATCATAGATGGAGTTGTGGGAATGGTTGTAACACTTGCAAACTCTTTTGGTGAGATTATACAGCCTTTAATTGATAATCTGCCAGAGATTATTATAAGTATTGTTAATGCCTTAATGGACAATCTGCCAGCTCTTATTGAGGGCTGCGTAAATCTTACAATAGCCTTAGTAGAAGCCTTGCCACAGATTATTATGGCACTTATAGAGGCTATACCACAGATTATTGTAAGCATTGTCGAGGCGTTATTTAACGCAATGCCTATATTACTTGAGGGAGTTGCACAAATATTTGGAAATGCATGGAATGTAATAAAAGCTGTCTTTGAGCCAGTTATAGACTTCTTTAGCGGATTATTCAGTGGCGTTGTTAATGTGATAAAAGCTGTCTTTTCACCAGTCATAAACGTTGTAAGCGGTATTTGGAATGGCATTAAGAACGTGTTCGCACCTGTAATAGCTTTCTTTAGTGGCATCTTCAATGGTGTTGTTGGTGCAATTAAGACAATATTTTCAGCGATTATTACTATATCAAGTGGTATCTGGAACGCTGTAAAAAACGTGTTTGCAGGCGTTGTAAACTTCTTTTCTGGAATATTCAAGGGTGCGATTAATACTATAAAGAGTGTATTTAGTCCTATAGTAGACTTCTTTAGTGGAATATGGAGTAAGATTACTGGAATATTTAGCAAGGTAGGCGAGGTTATAGGTAATGCCATTAATAGCGTAGTAGGTAAAGCTGTCAATGCGGTATTGTCAACGGCTTGCGGTATTATCAACGGCTTTATTTCAGCTATCAACTTCGCAATAGGACTTATCAATGCAATCCCTGGTGTAGAGATATCTAAGTTGAAGAAGTTAGAAGTACCAGAAATGGAGCGAGGCGGTGTTCTTAAAAAAGGACAGGTCGGACTGTTAGAGGGTAACGGAGCAGAGGCAGTTGTACCGCTTGAAAAGAACACAGGATGGTTGACAAGAATTGCTGATATGCTTGATGAGAGAATGGTCGGCAGAGGCACATTGATTACTCCACCTGCACTTGATAATGTAAGGGCAGGAAGTAGAACGGAGAATACCGCAGACAATCAGAGTAAGATTGATGAGCTTATAGAGCTTATTAAGATGTTATTAGATAAAGACACAGATACAACAGTACCTATTTATATTGGCAATGAGCTTATTGACGAGTACATCCTTAATAAGAACAGTAGAACAGTATTGAGAAGTGGGGGTAGAGCATAATGGATTTAATAATTATTAATGGCTATACACCGCCTAGTCCTAACAAGTATGATGTTGATTTCAAGAACATAAATGGAGCAAGTGAACAGCTTGAGAATGGCTACAGCTATATTGAGCAGACAAGGTCACAAGTGCCTAATATAAGCCTTGCATGGACAAATCTTGTTGAAAGTGATGCAGTTGCTATAATTAATGCTGTAGAGCTTGCGACATTTCCTTGTAAGTATTTCTTTGGCGAGATGAAAGAAGATACGTTTAAATGCAGTAGTCCTAAGTTGACATTGAAGCTGATAGACGGAGATACACGATACTATAATTTGAGCTTAAAGTTGGAGGGTTAGTATGTACAGTGTAAGTGAAGAATTTAAGAGTGCGATAAAGTCTCCAAACAGAAACAGCACTATATACGGAGTGCTTACAACATCAAGCGGAACGGAGTATTTGCTTAATGATGGCAACATAATCAAAGACAGCTTGTATATTACTAATCAGATAGTTAATAACAGCAAGCTGTGCTTTGGTGCTGTATATGCAGGCGAGTGTGGCCTTGTAATAAACAGTACCATTGATAGATACAGCCTATTTGGAGCGACCATTACGCTTAATTTCTTGCTTGAGCTTGAAGATGGTACAGAAGAGAGCTTGCCTCTTGGAGTGTTCACTGTGGACACTCCAGAGCGTATAGGCTCAAAGATAAAGCTGACAGCCGTTGACAACATGAGTAAGTTTGATATTGCCGTAAATGAGGATGTAAATGGTACTTGGTATGAGCTTATATCTTATGTGGCTAATAAGTGTGGCGTAGAGCTTGCACAAACTCAAGCGGAACTTGAAGCATTGCACATTAACGCTACAAATCAGAATTACACTATACAGCAAGATAAGGTGGACACATACAGAGATGCTATATCATATCTATGTATGGTTGTCTGTGCTAATGCTACCATTGACAATACTGGAAAGCTCAAGATTGTACAGTATGCAACAAGTGCGTGTGACAGCAATGACGAGACTACACGACTTAATAATTGTAAATTCAGCGATTATACAAGCAGATATGCAGGGATTAAGGCAAGATTTTTTGCCAATGAGAACTATGCAACATATACGGCAAACAATCCAGATATCAACGGTCTTGTGCTTGATTTGGGGGATATTCCTATTGTTGGTGGAACTGCCGACAGTAAAAATACCACCATTGACGCAATGCTTGAAACGATATCGCAGATTGCTTATGTGCCTGCAACTCTGTATATATCGTCAAATCCTGCCTATGAGCTTGGGGATATGATTACTTGTGAGAATGTAAACAACACAAGTCACAGTGTAAATACTTATGTAATGGCATATAAGTACAATTACAGGAAGAAAGAGACTATTAACTGCTATGGTGACAATCCACTTTTGCAGAATATAAAGAGTAAGAATGATAAGCAATACAGCTCTATGGAAAGTCAGATATCGTCAAAGGACATGGTTATTGTTAATGCAACCAATCCAAACGATATAACCATAGGGCAAGAACTGAAAGGCATAGTTACTCTTAACTTCTCTGTAAATTCCGATTGTAGACCTATTTGTATATTCACAATACCATTTAGCATTGATGTTGACGGATATGTGGAGTTTAGCTTGTATAATGGCTTGGTAGCATTGGATAATGCGACATACAAAGGCTATTATGAAAAAGGAGAACATTTTGCCACTTTTATGTATCTTGATGATATGAAAAAGAATGACAGGCGTAGCTTGATAGTTCTTACAAGGTGCTATGCAGATGTTACAAGTGCTACAAGGGTACAGGATGCTAAGATAAGAACACTTGAGAGTAAGGTTAATGCTATTATTGGTAATTCAGTTGATACAACAGTTGATGTAACAGTTGATACAACAGAGCCAACAGTTACTATCAAGGCATTAGGCGTGAAAGCTATTGTATATACACAGGGTATTAACGGAAAAGGTGAATGGGATGGCACACTTGAATTTAAGGATGTATTTGGTAATATACCACTTATATCTGATATGTCAGTTTTAACATTTGGCACTAACGTTAATGCAAGTACGCAGATACCTACATCAGCAAGTATTACTGAATTATTTGGAGAGATTGCCTTGAATAGTGATATAAGTGTAATTGGATTTACGGACAGCGTTAATGTGGATTTTGTTGATTAAAAAAGAGCTTATTGTACCACTATATCTGTAGTGGTACAATCTAAGCAAAAAGGAAAGAGAGGGTATGTCATGGGAATTAAGGGTAAAACAACCTTTGAACTTACAGATGTAAATACTGGTGAGGTTGAAGTAATAGAAGATAGCAATATGATTACTAATGGATTACAGGAATTTTTAAGAACTTATGGATATTTTGGGTGTGATATATTATCTGATGAAATTATAAGAATAAACTCATTATGGGTTAATCTCTTAGGTGGCTTGTTTTTATTCGATACTGCCTTAGATGAAGATGTAAATAATACATTCATGCCAGCAGGTGTAAAAATGATTGGTAATGGCTCAAAAGATATATCAAATAGTGGTACTGTAACAGAGCTTGGAAGTTACAACGCTACTGAAAGTGGTTTGCAGAGTGACGGTAGTATTAAGTTCGTATATGACTTTTCCACAGCACAGGCTAACGGAACTATTGCTTGTGTTTGTTTAACATCAAGAGTTGGTGGATATATGGGCATGGGTAATGACAGCAACAGGTATTATAATGAAAGTTATGGTTTAGCCAAGTTTGTATCTGATAATTTTTGCCACGCTGATATTGTTGGACCTGTAAATGATGCAAGTCATATATTATATCCAGTATATAGTGAAAATGCGATTTATTTCACAAATCCGTATAATATCACCTATTCATCATCTTACGCCTCACAACATTGGAGCGTAACCAAAAAGATACAGATATTAAAGGTTAGAGCAGGCTTTACGAGTGTGGGAATTAAAGACTGTAGAGATTTAAGAAATATTGTAGCAACGTATGATGTGGATATACCACAGGATATACTTGATTACATGGGTACAAGTACGAACTATACAATTATTTCCAGAGATAGTGAAAGAAATGTCTATGTAATATTCAATAAAAGTTCAAGTAGTAGCTTAGACGCAGGTGATTTCTGTTGGATAATGAAGATAGATAAAGACATGAAAGCTACAGCTTACAAATTCACTAATAATGTTGGAAAATCATTAAGATTAAATGACAAATATATTACATTTGACGGTGATTATCTGTGGGCATATGTTTACAGTAGCTCTTATTATCTGTATGGCATTAAGTATTCTGACAGTACACAGATAATAGAGACTGGGGTAAATAAAGGTAGCATGTACAAACTTTATACTGTAGAAAAAAACCTTATAGGTATATATAGTGAAAATGGTGGCAATAGATATTATGACCCTACAGTGTATGATGTAGTAAATCGTACTCACAGACAGGTAAATGGTTCGCAGTCTTATAATAATAATTATATATATATACCATTTCCCGATAAAAAGGGAGTGTATTTACGAGTTGACTATTCAACAAGCTCAAGTAATAACGACCCTTGTAACTTATATGTAATGAAAGACCCACGATACCTTGCAACTATCAACAATCTAACAGAGCCAGTTGTGAAAACAAGCTCTAAGACAATGAAAGTAACTTATACACTAACATTTGAGGAATAGCCTATGCGAGAACTATTAAATATACTTGGTATACTTGGGGTTGCAAGCGTACCGTCAACTTGCTTAATGTTTTTTCTTAATTGGAGATTGAGAAGATTAGAAACTAATATTGATGAGAAAGAAAAGGCAAGAGCAGAGAGAGATTATCTCTTGGTTAAAGGTACTTTAGCGAGTATTAGCTTGGGCGAGGCTCAAGCTAGAGAGCTAAAGAAAGATGGAAAAGTCAATGGCAATACATCTACTGCATTAGAGTATGCAACAGATGTTAAGCATAAGATAGAGGACTTTTACACGCATCAAGGCGTGGAGAATTTAAAATGAGAGGAGCAATACTTATGAGATTGAGTAACAAGACTTATGATGTGTTAAAATGGGTAGCACTCATTGTACTGCCTGCATCAGCAACATTGTACGCTGTATTAAGTGCAATTTGGGGCTTGCCATTTGGAGAGCAGATACCAGCCACTATTACAGCAATTGATACCTTTTTAGGTGCATTAATTGGAGTTAGCACAGCAAAATATAACAAAGTAGGTGAGAAAGATGAGTAAAAAGACAGATGATTTTATCAATACTATTGGAGCATTGGCAAGAAATGAGTATATGAGTAGGGATAAGTGGATATTGCCATCAGTTTGTATTGCACAGGGAGCGTTGGAGAGTGGATGGAACTTAAACGCAAAAACATTGTTTGGCATTAAGGGTAAAGGCTTTACTGCCACAACAAGCGAGTATTACAATGGTAATAAGGTTACTATAGAGGCAAGTTTCAGAGCATATCCGAATGTAGCCTCTTCTGTAGTAGGCTACTATGATTTCCTTGCAAATACACCGAGATACGCAAAGGCTCTTAACAATTCTGATTACAAGGATGCAGTTGACAAGCTCATCCACACAGTAGATGGACTTGCTTATGCGACAGACCCTAATTATATCAGCAAGGTTATCTCTATCATTGAACAGTACAACCTTACTGAATGGGATAAAAGAGAAGTACAGCCACAACCACAGTTAAAGCCTATTGATACTGTCGCAAGAGAGGTTATTGCAGGACAGTGGGGAAATGGTGAGGACAGAAAAGCAAGGCTCACACAGGCAGGCTATGACTGTAACACTATACAGGCAAGAGTAAATGAGATGTTAAGACCACAGCCACAGCTCAAGTCTATTGATGAGATAGCTTACGAGGTTATCAGAGGTAAATGGGGCAACGGAGCAGAGCGTAAGAATAGACTTGCACAGGCAGGATATGATTACAATGCAGTACAGGCAAGAGTAAATCAGTTAATGAAATAGTTACTAACTGACACGCTCCTACAGGACTATGTGAGATAGTAACAAGAAATGAGCCTAGATAAATTCTAGGCTCATATTATTTTCAGCATCTATTGTGATGTTCTTTACAACAGACCTTATAAGCACTTGTCGCTCTTCACAAGTAAGCTCATAGTATAAACTATCTATATCCATATTTAAAAGCATTTCTATAGCCTTTAAATCGACTTTTACAGTGTCAGTGGGTATTTTATTCAGCTCATCATTAAACTTGCCTAAATCAGCCTTATATTCATCCATAGTGATAAGCTCATTAATGTATAAGTCTTTGAGCCTTGCAATCTTTCTTTCTATCTTATTCCTTTTAGTTGTATAATCTACTTGCTTTGTCTTAATATCGTATGTAGCCTTGTAATGTTCCAGCTCCTTAGATAAGTTAGCCACAATATATTTATCTATAATTTCTTCTTTGATGCTTAAATTATGACTGCACCATTTACGGACTACAGCATTAGTACATCTGTAATGTTTATAATACTTAATACTGCCATCAGCTTTTACATATTTAGTTGATGCACCTGCAAGATGCAAGCCACATTCAGCACATATAAGCAAGCCACTATAAGTATATACTCTCTCATTGTGTCTAATCTTTATATTTCTGCCTACAAGCCCTTGTATTTTATTCCATCTATCAGTTGTAAGGTAAGGCTCACAAAAGCCCTCTATGCCACTAAAACAGCCCTTATAGATAGGTTTCTTTAACATTCTGGCAATAGTGTTGTAATGATATGTTGTGCCATACTTTTCATTGATGTAATTAACTGTACCATTCTTGTTGTTGTGTGCCTCAAAATAATCAAATACATCATTGACAAGTGGGGCAAGAGCCTCATCCTTGACTATCTTCTTATCTACCACTTTATATCCTAGTGGCATAGCTCCTGTGGTTGCCTCTTTCTTGTCTTTCTTATGCTCAAACACTGCCTTTATTCTCTCGGATGTTCTGTCGCACTC
>JBGVKL010000141.1:0-2019 GCA_045123675.1 Acetatifactor sp.
ATGGAAGAATCCTTTGCCAGCGCCTCATAATAAATTTCCTTGCAGCAGGTACATTCATGAGTAAACACAATATCCAGTATCAGTTTTCTCTGCTTTGTAATCCGAAAACCATTTTCTCGAAGCAGATTCATAATTTCATCCTTCTCCCGGCTTACCCGGGTCAATGTCTGTTCTTCTCTGCTTTTGGATATATCACTCATGCGGTTTACTTCCTTTCTTACCGTTCTTACTACAGCGAACATTACTCATGTACTGCCTGAATTTTTATAAAAAACGTAAATGGCGGAATTACAGACCTGCATTGCTAAGGAGACCTTTGGTCAAACGTCGGCACTTAACGAGCGGCTTTCTGTAAAGAAAGACGAGAGTTTAGTGTCCGCTACGTTTGGGCAGAGCGAGAGCGTGTCTCTGTGTAATGTGTCTCTGTAATGGAGCCTTCACTACCTTATAAAATTACACAATCAATGTTCGCTGTAGTACTAGTATAGCTCGTTTTTAAAAGCTTTATGTTATTTCCCTTTTGTGATATACTGCTTTATATATCAAATCAGGGGGAAAATCATATGCCTAAGAATGCAACACCCATTAATCTTACAGACGAAGAAACCTGCTATCTTGAATCCCTGGTCAACAAAGGGACCATTGAAGCAAGGGTTTATAGAAGAGCAAAAATTCTTCTCCTTAAGTCAGCAGGAATGTCAAATGAAGCGATTGCGGAAAAGCTTGATACAACCGTTCCCACCGTTCGCCTGTGCCTGAAAAAATATGCTGATTCCGGTGTAAAGTCCGCTCTTGCAGATGCTGCCGGGCGTGGCCGCAGGCACGAAATTTTTGAGGATTCCAAAGCATGGGTGATTAACATTGCCTGCCAGAAGCCCACTGCATTTGGATTATCTGCTGAATTATGGAATCCAACCAGTTTGACCAGGTATATTAATTCCGCGGCTGTCGAACAGGGCTATCCACGCATGGCGACAGCATCTGAAAGCAGCATCCGGAAAATCCTGAATGAAGCCCGGCTGAATCCTCATAAAATTACGTATTACTGCGAAAAACGTGACCTTGATTTTGATAAAAAGATGCATGATGTCCTTGTTATATACAAGCAGCTTGAACTTCGTTTTGATGAAGAAGGCCGCCTGATTCCATTTTCTGCTGATGAGGAAGCCGTTCATACATTATCATATGATGAAAAACCCGGCATTCAGGCAATTTCAACAACATCAGAAGACAGACCTCCTGTTCCAAATACAGAGGAAGTATCCACGATCATGCGTGATTATGAATACAAACGTCTGGGAACTGTCTCACTTCTTGCAGCAATCGACCTGCTGACAGGAGAGGCGATTCCCCTGATAAGCGATACCCACAAAAGCAGTGACTTTGTAAATTTCCTCAGGATAATCGATGAGAAATATCCGAAAGGGGACAAAGTGCGGATCATATTAGATAACCATTCTGCACATACTTCCCGGGAAACCCAGGAATATTTAAATACAGTACCAGGAAGGTTTGAGTTTGTCTTTACTCCTACTCATGGTTCCTGGCTGAATATGGTAGAAGGTTTCTTCAGCAAGATGACCCGGCAGATGCTCAAAGGGATTCGTGTTGATTCCAAAGAAGAATTAAAGGAACGGATTCTGAAATACTTTGAAGAAATCAATGCAGTACCGGTTCCCTATAAATGGAAATATAAAATGGATACCATTGATCTTGAGAAAGAGGATATCAACGAAATCGTGTATGAGGTTGTAAACGCAAAAGCAGCCGGTCCGGATAATAAAGATAAACGTGCTCCCGAAAAGAAGAAACGCAAATCTCAAAAGCAGGATAATCCGGTAGTTGAATCATAAAGTTATTTAAAATGGTTTATACTAGATGATTCACCAGAATTAATCAACGAAGATGCATATGAGAACTGGATCATTAAGGTTAAATTATCTGATGATTCTGAGCTGGATGAATTACTTAGCGCTGACGATTACGAAGAAAGTCTGGAATACTAATTATTTCTGTTTT
>JBGVKL010000142.1:0-3263 GCA_045123675.1 Acetatifactor sp.
CTTTTTCTTTTTTAGGGAGGTTATCTGTGAATATACATCCGGGTCATATCCGGTTCTCCATCACCTTGGACCATGCACAGGAACTCCCAGCCGTACCGTTCATAGAAGCCGGTGTGATCGGTTACAAGATAGGCAGGCGAAATACCCTTGGCACGCAGATCTTCGACTGCCATGTTCAGCAGCTTCCCGGCTATACCCTGGCAGCGGTGGCTTTCCTCCGTATACACGGCGCAGACATTAGGAGTCAGATCGGGCCGGTCATGGAAATCGTTTTCAATGACACCAAGACCGCCAACGATTCTCTCGCCATCCAGACAGAGGAACCAGCCCAATTCGGTTTCCTGCTTCAGGTAAGCTCCCATGCATTCCAGATAGGCTTCCTTGGGAACGCCCCACTTGCTGTTGAACCAACTTGCGGCAGAGTCCATCAATTCGGGCTTTTCCCTTAGTGTAATGTACTGCAATTCTTTCATTGAAGTTACCTTCCTTTTCGATTTTCTTTATACTATCACAGAAAATAGCCTGATGCTATCCCCATACATTTTTCCGTAGAATCCATTTCTGGGACACGAATTTTTCAGAAAAAACTTTGAGATTGCAAATTCCGGTGCAGTGCCTTATATTATAGGGTGGAATCCCGAAAAAGGAGGATTGCGCCTTGATTCGTTATGTAATGGCTGCATAAGCGTTGGCTATGCAAGAATAATAGAATACTGACTTTGTATAGCCGATGCTTTCCTTATGAAGCAAATTTTTAAGGAGGCAGCCGTGAGCTATATAAAAGCAGAAGAAATCCTGCCGGAGGGTTTGATCCGACAGATTCAAGAATACGCCGATGGCGTATACATCTACATCCCCCGGAAACCGGGCACTCGGCACCAATGGGGACAAGAAACGAACTACAAATCGGAACTGAAAATCCGGAACGACCGTATCCGCAGTGACTATGCTGCAGGCATCAGTGTTGCGGTACTCAGCCGGAAATACCATCTGTCCGAAAAAAGCATCCGCAGGATTCTGCAAAAGAAATAGACCAAGGGCCGGGAGCGATCCCGGCTCTTGCCATATCTCCGGGATCACAAAAGGTTGTTATTTCAGTTGTGATGAGCTATAATGCAGGTGGAAATTTTCCTTGCAACCGCCGGTTGACAAATTGTATAGGTCTGTTTGGTGGTTTGCAACATTGAAATACGCTATATTGGTGTCAACGAAGGGCAGAAACTCCTTCGATCATCCAATGGAGGTATGTATATGATTTTGGCAGATAAGATCATCAGGCTCAGAAAGAAGCTAGGCTGGTCCCAGGAAGAACTGGCGGAGAAGATGAATGTATCCAGACAGGCTGTATCCAAGTGGGAAGGTGCGCAGACGATTCCCGATCTGGGAAAGGTTCTACAACTCAGCCAGTTATTCGGTGTCACCACCGACTACTTACTAAAGGATGAAATTGAGAATGAAGAATTAAACGGAGATATTTCTTCAGATGCAGCAGTAAAAAGAATTTCGATTGAAGAAGCGAACGCATATATCGAGCAAAGGAAGAAAGCCTCTTGGCGTATTGCTCTTGCTACGTTCCTATGCATTCTTTCTCCCATCACCCTCATTGTGTTGACTATGTTATCGGAATTACCTAATGCTATTGTGACAGAAGTAACAGCGAGTGTGATTGGGTTAACCGTTCTCTTTGCCTTTATTCTGTGCGCCGTTCCGCTTTATATTTATTGTGGCTTCAAAAATCAGCCGTATGAGTTCCTTGACAAGAACATTCCTTTTGAACTTGAATACGGAGTGAAAGGGTTAGTTACAGAAAAGAAAAACGCTTTCAGACCAACCTATATTGCTTATAACATAATCGCAACGTGTGTATGTATTTTTTCAGTTGTTCCGTTGGTATTATTATCGTTTTCGGAGAATGAGATACTTGTTGCGGTAGCTCTTGCCTTGCTGATGATTACTGCAGGAATAGGCACAGGAATGTTCATAGTAGTCGGAACGCAAAATGCAAGTATGCAAAAGCTCCTTAAAGAAGGAGACTTTACCGAGAAAGAGAAAAACAGAACGGGCGTGAAAGAGGTTGTTGGATTCTGCTATTGGGGCGTTTTGACTGCAATCTACCTTACGGTAAGTTTCCTCAATAATCAATGGCATTTGTCTTGGATCATCTTTGCCGTTGGCGGGGTTCTGTTCCCGGTTGTTATGTGTATTTGCAATTCTTTTGCGGATAATCGTAATAAGGACTAAAATCAGCCCTCGTTCTATTACAGAACGAGGGCAAACTACCCTAGATGGATATGTAAAAGCTCTTTTGCATCGTGAATTGGGTTAATGGAAAAGGTATTTGATAGATACAGGAATGGACTCCCTATATACTTATGGCAGGTCGGTGAGCAAATCACGACGGAATGGAGGGATATGTATGGAACTGAATGAGCAAATCAAGAAACATCGAACGCAAATGAATATTTCCCAGGAGGAACTTGCCGAAAAGATATATGTAACACGGCAGAGCATATCAAATTGGGAGAACGGAAAAACTTACCCCGATATTCATAGCCTTCTTTTGCTCAGCTCATTATTTGGTATCTCACTTGACCAATTAGTGAAAGGAGATATTGAAATAATGAAAGATCTAATTAAGAAAGAAGAAATTGAGAAGATGAACCGTTATGGAAGTATCTACACTGTAATGCTGATTGCGACTGTTGTTTCTGCGGTTCCGTTGTTTATGTGGCTCGGTGTTTGGACATTCATTCCTTGGGGAATCATTTGGGCAATCTCTCTTTACTTTGCCTTTAAGCTTGAAAAGATAAAAAAAGATAATGATGTTCAAACCTATAAAGAAATTGTCGCATTTTCTGAAGGAAAGCGATTGGATGATATACAGAAGCAACGGGAAATCGGTAAGCGTCCATATCAGAGAATTCTTTTAGCTATAGGTAGTGCATTGATAACCTTCGCTGTTTGCGTATTGATAGGCTTTCTGATGCACATATTTTTGAACTAATAGAAGCGAACCTACAAATTTCAATCTATCGAACAGATGATACGAGCCGGGACAAGTCCCGGCTCTGTTCTGTTTTATCGCAGAACATTCGGTATTTAATGTACAACATTAAAACACCATTGACAAACATTAAAGTTGGTGCTATGCTTATACCATCCAAAACGCCAAAACACAGGAGGTATATATTATGAAGCGTATCAACAAACTCGGAATGGTCATTACAAAAATTGCGGAAGTATTTCATTGGGTGGGCGCTGTG
>JBGVKL010000143.1:0-4994 GCA_045123675.1 Acetatifactor sp.
ACAATATACAAATCCACATCACATATTTACATCATACAAATGTACAACAACGTAATCAACCACGGATGAAAAGGTTGATAGAAAGGAGACGGTATATCTGTAATGACTGCTAGATGAGTCAATTACAATATACCAGGTAACTTATGGGAAAAATATTAATGTATATCGCATGGTTTCTTGCCATAGCAGGTGCGATTATAACTAGATTTGTTTATGAATTATCTGACATTGCATACATCATCTATATAGTGATTTATGTGTTGTTGGGAGTACTTGGTTATTACATAGATAAGAGAAAAAATAATAAACAGAACACTTAAAACTTTCAGGTTTCACGAGTATTCACCATGCCGACACTCACAAGCTTGCGTTTGTTCGTTGTCGCGGCGTTCGCCGTATGCATCTTCGCTCGAATGCGCCTGCTTGTGTGCGAGCACCCGACAGGCACCTTCGGCTCATCTGCGCATGGCTCATTACTACGCGCAAACTTTTAGTCTTTTGGAGAGATTAAAAACAACAGAAGTTTTGAAATTTATGTATGATTTACTATGTGTAATCTTGAATATATATGAAGAAGAGTGGTGGTGTTCATAGTGAAAGAATTAAAAGCGAGAGAATATAAACGCTTTGAAGATATAAAGCAAGTTAAAGAAGACGGAACGGAGTTTTGGTCTGCTAGAGAGCTTGCACCGGCATTAGAATATACAAAATGGGAGAATTTTCAAAATGTAATTAAACGTGCAATGATAGCATGTGAAAATAGTGGACATTTGGTTGAAGACGATTTTCCTGAGGCCAGGAAAATCGTTGATGCAGGTATAGCAAGTAAGCCTGTGAAGGATTATGAACTTACCAGATATGCATGCTATCTGATTGTGCAAAATGGTGATCCAAGAAAAGAAGTAATTGCATTAGGACAAACATATTTTGCCATCCAAACATACAGGCAAGAGGTGGCAGACCATTTCAATGAATTAGACGAAGATAGAAGACGTTTGGTTGTACGAGGAGATATTAAACAATGGAACCAAATGCTGGCGGAAACTGCACATAATGCAGGGGTAATTACAAATGAAGAATTTGCAATTTTTCAGAATGCAGGTTATATGGGATTATATGGTGGATTAGATGTTGATGATATTCACAAGCGAAAGAATCTTGAGGTCGGCCAGAAGATACTTGACTATATGGGTAGTACAGAGTTGATTGCAAATCTTTTTCGTATTTCGCAGACAGAAGAAAAATTAAGGAAAGATGGGGTGGATAATGCAAAAACCGCCACTTCCATTCACTATTCTGTTGGTAAAGAAGTCCGTGGCGCTATAGAAAAAATAGGCGGTACGATGCCGGAGGATTTACCGACACCTGAGAAAAGCATACAAGAAATTGAAAAGGAGCAGATGGAGCGATTAAAAGCAAAAGCGAAAGCAGGAAAACTGATGCTTGATGAGTAGGTAGATTTGATATCCCTGAGATTGTTACACACAAAGCATAATGAAACATAGAAAGGAAGCGTAAGATGAAAGAAAAAGTAGTAGCAAAAGTGATTTCACAAAAAGAAATCGCAGAAAACATTTATGATATGTGGATTGAAACCGGTTTGGCAAGTCAGGCGCATCCGGGACAGTTTGTGGGAGTGTATCCCAAGAACAAAAGTACCATCTTACCCAGACCCATCAGTATTTGTGAAGTAAATGAGGAGCATACGGCACTTCGTTTGGTGTATCGTATTGCGGGTCAGGGTACAAAAGAATTCTCCGGATATGAAGTGGGAGATTCTGTAGAGATTTTAGGTATTCTGGGTAACGGTTTCCCCTTAGAGGAGGGCAAAGGTAAGAAAGTATTCCTCATGGGAGGCGGTATCGGTGTACCTCCGATTTTGCAGCTGGCGAAGGAGCTGGACGCAGAGAAGAGCGTATTAGTAGGCTACCGTGACAGCAACTTATTCTTAAAAGAAGATTTGGACAAGTATGCTACTGTTTATGTGGCTACAGAGGATGGCAGTGTAGGTACCAAGGGTAATGTAATGCATGCCATCGAGGCAAACGCATTAGAGGCTGACGTAATTTTTGCCTGCGGTCCCATGCCCATGCTTCGTGCGATTAAGAAATATGCTGCCGAAAAGGGTATCAAAGCGTATATTTCTTTGGAAGAGCATATGGCTTGTGGTGTAGGCGCCTGCTTAGGTTGTGTGGTAAAGACCAAGGATGTAGACCATCATTCTCATGTAAACAATGCGCGTATTTGTACGGACGGACCTGTATTTGAGGCAGAGGAGGTAGAAATCTAATGATAAACACATGTGTAAATATTGCCGGTGTAGAATTAAAGAATCCTGTGATGACCGGTTCCGGTACTTTTGGCTCCGGTATGGAATATGGTGAGTTTGTAGATTTGAACAGACTGGGTGCTGTAGTGACGAAAGGTGTGGCAAATGTGCCCTGGCCGGGCAATCCAACCCCTCGTGTGGCAGAAGTTTATGGCGGTATGTTAAATGCTATCGGCTTGCAGAATCCGGGAATAGAGGTGTTCTGTGAAAGAGACATTCCTTTCTTGAAGCAGTATGATACCAAGATTATTGTAAATGTTTGTGGAAAAAGTGTAGAAGATTACTTAGAGGTTGTGGATAGATTAGGTCATGAAGATATTGCCATGATGGAAATCAATGTATCCTGCCCTAATGTAAAGGAAGGTGCCATTGCTTTCGGTCAGAAGGCAGATGCTCTTTATAACATTACTTCTGAGATTAAGAAGCACGCGAAGCAGCCCATTATCATGAAGCTGAGTCCTAATGTAACAGATATTATGGAGATGGCAAAGGCTGCAGAGGCAGCAGGTGCGGACGCGATTTCCCTGATTAACACTTTAACCGGTATGAAGATCGATATTCATAAGCGTAAGTTTGCCTTGGCAAATAAAACCGGCGGTATGAGTGGTCCTGCTATTAAGCCTGTGGCAGTACGTATGGTTTATCAGGCAGCCCATGCGGTAAAGATTCCGGTTATCGGTATGGGTGGCATTGCCACAGCAGAGGATGCTATTGAGTTTATTTTGGCAGGTGCAACAGCTGTCAGTGTAGGCGCTATGAATTTTGTGAATCCTTATACTACTGTGGAAGTAATCGAAGGTATTGAGAAATACATGCAGACTTATGGCGTGGCAGATATTAAGGATTTAATTGGAGCAGTGAATGAATAAGAACCGTTTGGGATAGTTCTTGTGAAGAAATAGGAATAAAACTTATTACACCTTCATATATATACGTAAGTACATATATGGAGGTGTTTTTGTGTGGAAATAATAAAGAAAAATATACACATGGATTATACAAAAGCCTGCGCCAATACTCAATTTGTCATAGCCGAGGATATTAATTTGCCTGATACGAAGCCGGATGTAGATTGCATATGCCTGGAAAAGGGCGCTGTGCAAATAGATGAAGTGAAGGCAGTAGAAAACGGAGTAATCGTACGGGGACGGATTGCTTTTTACGTATTGTACCATACAGAGGAGAATCATAAGGCACTGGAGGTAATGGAGGGAAAGCTTCCCTTTGAAGAGCGGGTACATATACAGGGAACGGATAACGGTGACAGCCTGAAGGCGGAGGGTGACATTGAAGATTTAAGTATAGGAATCATTAATTCCCGGAAATTAAGCATACAGTCAGTAATTAATATTTGTGTAAAGGCGGAAGGGATTTATGATGAAGAGGTACCCATCGGCTTGCATGGTGCAGAAGGTATGGAATATCGTCATTCACCTATAGATGTGGCTCAAATTGCAATATGTAAAAATGATGTGTTCCGCATCCGGGAAGAAGTAATGTTGCCGGGCAGTTATCCAAATCTGTTTCGCATATTATGGAATACTATGTATTTAGATGATTTGGAGATTAGGCCATTAGAAGATAAATTGTCGATTCAGGGAGATTTGCGGATACTCCTGATATACGAAAGTGACGAAGAAACGATTCGCAGTATAGAGAGTGTGGTTCCTTTCAGTGGAAATATCGATTGTTATGGATGCAGGGAAGGAATGATTCCGGATATTACCTTCCACATTGCCGCTCAAGATGTAAATATCCGGCCGGATAATGATGGTGAAGAGCGTATGGTTGCAACAGAGGTTCAATTAGAGTTGGCAATAAAGTTGTATGAGGATGTTAAAGTTGAGCTGGTTACGGATGTGTATGGTGTGTCACAGGAGGTGGTTTCGGAGGAGAAGCAGGTGATGCTTAGAAGTCTGCTGACTAAGAACACCGGTAAATTAAAGGTGGCAGAGCATGTGCGAATCGGAAATAAGAACAGTAGTATTTTGTCGCTTTTGCATAGTGAAGGAAAGGTGTGTCAGGAGGGAATACAGATTGGTGATAATGTGGCAGTACTCACCGGTATGATACCTATTCAGGTGCTTTATATCAGTGGGGATGACAGTAAGCCGTATGATGTTTTGAAGGCACAAATTCCGTACAGGTATGAAATGGAAATTCCGGGATTGTTGCCGGGAGATCGTGTGGAGGTACAGGCAACGCTGGAACATTTGCAAATCACTATTTTGGATGGTGAAGAAGTGGATGTAAAAGCAGTGCCGGTTTTCTCAACAACGGTATTTCGTCAAAATGAACATTTTTTGGTAAGTGATATCAAAACAGTTCCGTTGGATGCAAAGAAACTGGGAAGTCTTCCGGGAGTGGTGGTATATGTTGTGAAACCGTCTGATACTTTATGGGGAATCGGAAAGAAGTACTACGTGTCCGTGGAAAGGTTAAAGAAATATAATAATTTATCAAGTGATTTGTTGATTCCGGGACAAAAACTGTTAATAGTAAAGGAGGGCTTATAAGCCCTCCTCAGACTGTAGACAAAGTCCACGGCAACAGCCGTGGATTTTTCTTTCGATAAAGGGATTAAAGGTCAGTATTTACAAGACTTTTAAGCTCTTTTTTGGTATAATGGAAGTATCAAAAACAGGCGGTGATTACTTCCATGATG
>JBGVKL010000144.1:0-1860 GCA_045123675.1 Acetatifactor sp.
GACCATAAAGTATTAGCAGATAAATATCCATCTAATATTAAAGATTTGTATGGTGATATAGGTGTTTGTGAGTTTGATTTTGAAATATGGAATCAAATATGTACTTTTGATTATCAATATCTTAAAGCAAATGCAATTGAAGAAGAAAAATATCTTGTTATTTCATTGGAAAAACTTTTGTTTTTGAAAGCATTAGCAATGGAAATTCCAAAATATCATAAAGATTTGGAATTGGTTGTAAAAAAAGTTTTAGATAGGGCATATAAAAATTATTAATTTCCAATATGTAGAACAGTTAGAAAAATTTGAATTTTGCGAATAGAATACACAGGACATAATGTGTCCACCACAATACCACGGCATTTCTCGCTTTGTGTCGTGGTATTCGTTTTATATGTTTGATATGATTTTTACGAAAGACTAACTATAATAAGTCAAGCCTCAATCACAGGATGTTGTAAAAAAGTTACTACCGCAGGAATGGTATGACAAGTAGAGCGTCGCAAACGGCGCTCTGAGAAAAGCTTGTTTATGTGGTTACGCTGTCGGTCTGTATGGTTGCCCAGATTTCTCCATGGCATAGATCAGGCGCACAAGCTTCTTGGCGGCATGAGATATGGCCACGTTGTAATGTTTACCCTCGGCCCTCTTCTTTGCCAGATAAGCAGCAAAGGTTGGATCATGGATACAGACATATTTGGTTGCGTTGAAAATGGCATATCGGAGGTATTTGGAACCTCGCTTTTCCATATGGGAATAGCAGTTAATGAGCTGCCCCGACTGGTAAGTAGTGGGCGATAGGCCGGCATAGGCCAGAATCTTGTCAGATGAATCGAAATTGGAGAAGTCTCCAACTTCTGCCAGAATCATTGCTCCCATTCGGATACCAATGCCAGGGATTGTTGTAATAGGGGAATGAATTTCATTCATTATGGAATTGATTTCGTTCTCAATCTCGGCGATCTCTGCATCCAGTTCCCGGATAAGTTGGATGGTGTGCTTCAGCTCCAACGACTTTGCAGGCATTCTGGAACCAATAGAGGTTCTGGCAGCATCCCGGATCTCAACAGCTTTCTCCCTGTCATAGTGGCCTCTGGAGGCATCCGACAGCACCGTTTTCAGGTGTGTTAGATGAGCTGCAGCAATCTGATGTGCACCTGGGAACTCACTAAGAAGTGTGTAAACAGATGCCAAATGCAGAGAAGGTACTAATTTTTCCAGTTCAGGAAACAGGATCGTGACCAGTCTGGAAACAGAACATTTCAATTTTGCCCTCTCACGAACTTTGTCAAATCTGTATCTGGTTAGTGACTTTAATTCTTCGTTGTGATATGATGTGTCTGTGTAGGACTTGAGGTCCACATCAGACATTAGCATAGTCGCAATGGTTCGTGCATCGACACGGTCAGTCTTGGTCTTTCGCAGGGTCAGACTTTTCCGGTAGAGATTGGTGTGCAAAGGGTTTATGACATAGGTTGGCAGGCCGCAGTCAAGAAGAAACCCAAGAATGTTGTAGCTGTAATGTCCGGTCGCCTCAAGCCCTACTTTTATTTTGTCTGCCGGACGGGTACAGCGGCGAATGGTATGCAGTAGGTTGCCAAAACCTTCTGCACTGTTTGGGATGGTGAATACATCTGCCAGGATTTCACCTTCCGAGCTGAGAATGAAGCAATCGTGCTTATCCTTGGCAACATCGATACCCACGCAAATCATAATGAAACCTCCGGTATGTTTATTTGATGCTGGTTCCACAGGACACTTTACTCTTGTAACCTTGTTCCACATAAACCGTCTGGCGGTATCTAACTGATTAACAATACTGTAAAGGACTGTGGTTGGAGCCTTTCGTGAACCGTCATG
>JBGVKL010000145.1:0-2772 GCA_045123675.1 Acetatifactor sp.
AAAATAAAGGGTTTATCGCAAAATGCTCACCTTAACTTATTATACGATTTCACTTATGTTTATTCTTCCCTTGGAAGCTGATAAGGGCAAATACAAGGGCAAGAAAATCTGATAACAAGATATAACAGCGAGTGGCAATCGGAGAACTGCGACGTATGTGCGAATATATTATACTGGAGGATTTATTATATGGACAAGTACATTTTTGATGAAAGCAACGGTTTATGGTATGAATTGCAGGGAGATTATTATATCCCTTGTCTGATACTTTCCGAAGAAGAAACACAGCCTATCGGCTTATGGGGACAACGCCACAAGCAGTATCTGAAAGAGCATAGGCACATTGTTTACACCACAATGCTGATTGATGGTACACTTAACCGTTATCTTGCAGATATTAACCAACAGGCGGAGCAAATGTTCCACAGATTGATTGATGAAATGGCTCAAAAGCAGGGTGTGACAGAACAGTTAAAAGCAGAAAATCAAATGGAATGGGTACAGCAGATGAACGCTTGCAAGGCACAGGCAGAAGAAATAGTGAAGTTTGAACTGATTTATGATTGATACCGAGAACTCCCGGACGAAAGTGTTCGGGCGTTTCTTGTATGAATGGTAGAAAACTTCACACTTGTATGCTATACTTTATTTTACGCAAGAGCAAGATGCGTTCGAAGCTGTAGAAGGCTTTAGTTCTGTCATGTTATGAAAGCAGTACACATCGGGTGCATTTAGAAAATTGCTCCAATCAAATGGTATCAAGCAATCATTTTCAGCTACCGGCAGGCCTCATGACAACGCAGTCGCAAAGAAGGTTTCCGCGAAAGCGTAAAACAGTATATTCAGTTTTACAATGAGGTTCGCCCTCATCAAACCCTGAAATACCAGACACCACGGGCCTTTGAGACCGAGCACGATTCAATTTTATCGAAAACATGTGTCCAAATAACGACATGGAGTAAAAATAATACTTTTGCATTTCTGGACTTTTGGAATATCTTCTCCAAAATACAAAATCGGAAAACCCAAGCATTGCAAGACTTTCCGAAAAAAACGTTTTTCAAAAAAAATGTTCGAAAAACGGGTTTCGTTCAGAAAAGCAGGACACCGTGAAACCGCACAGTCCAACCATATAACTTATTGGTGGAACATGCGATTTTACGGTGGGGTTGAGATATGAGGAGGAATACATCATGTACTATCACATAGCAGAGACGCTAAAACCAATCCGGCCAGAAGATGTTGAGATTTGGGAGAAAATCGCAGTCATTCTAAATCCGGAAGAAATCAAGGACCATAAGCTGCCAGCTATGCTGATTCCGCCGGAGTCTATGCTCTGCGCAGGAAATATTAAGGGCTGTCGGCTGATGGTTGAGCAAAACCGAATCCTCGGCGAGATTCACGAGCCGGCAAGACCACATCAGCAGGAAAAGAGAATCGTTTTCACATGGTGGAACAACAACCTTCTTTTTGTTGATGCGGACGGAGAAGCCGCCAAATGTATGGAACGGGTCAGGAATATGCGCCCGCATCATGCGGATGGGGCATATGATTTACTGATGGATTTTTTTCTGGCTCTGATTATGGATGACCTCTTCCATATTCAGAACATGGAAGAACGCATTTCCGGACTTGAACAGATGGTATTGGATAACCGGACAGACAAGTTTATCAGGCAAATGAGCCGGCTCCGGAAGGAACTGAATCAACATAACCGTTACTACGCTCAGATGAATGATATGGTGGCAACTTTACAGGAAAATTCTACCGATTTATTGGATGAATGCAGTTCCGGCAGGCTGCAGTATATTCTTCGCAGGTTGAATCGCTTACAAGAGGAAACCCAGATGCTGCGAGAATATGCCAGTCAGGTCAGCAGCGAGTATCAGGCCCAGATGGATCTTGGGCAGAACCGGATTATGAAGCTTTTGACAATTGTTACCACAATTTTTATGCCGTTGTCTCTGATTGCAGGATGGTATGGAATGAATTTTGACAATATGCCGGAACTTCATTGGGTCTATGGTTATCCGGCGGTGGTTGTGCTGAGTGCATTAATTGTGGGAGGATGTATTTACTACTTCAAGAAAAAACGATACTTGTAAACGGAAGCGCCCTGGAACTTCCAGGGCGTTTCGTATTGGGTTATTTGTCTACCAATCGGTAGCCGCCGTCGATTTCCGTTAAAATACTTTTTTCCGTTTCAATTTGCCCGCCCAAAAGTCCCTGTGAAGACCGGTTTTGATGGATTCGCTTCATCATAGTTCATTTCCTCCTTAAAAGGAACTCACACCAGCAGTATGAATGCTTACAATCCGCTGTGATAAAACAAAAAGCCGCAGGGAATGGCATGTGTCCATAAAACAGTTAATCCTCCGTATGGTTGAGATCATCCGGAGGATTCTTTATAGTCTATATTCTAACTTGCTTGCGGCAATTCCACAGGGGATAGCCGCTTTAGCGGCGCAAAGTAATGTAGCCACCTTGAGGTTACGAAATGACGAAATTTTCTTGGTCATACAGTTTTCTCCTGCTGACGGAAAATGAAGATGCCGATACTCCCGATAGGAGCGCCTTGCAGTTTGGTTTTTAATAGTCCGACAAACATGGATTTGAAAATTACAATTTTATAAGTGGTTATTAACCCTCACAGGGTTTTAATAAAATCCTCCAAAAGCTTTGAAAATAAAGGGTTTATCGCAAAATGCTCACCTTAACTTATTATACGATTTCACTTATGTTTATTCTTCCCTTGGAAGCTGATAAGGGCAA
>JBGVKL010000146.1:0-1647 GCA_045123675.1 Acetatifactor sp.
AAAGCCGCTTTTGCCTTCTTTGATGAAATTTTCCATTTTTCCCCTGCCACAATAAAACTGAATCACCTGATATGGTTCCATTTCCAGTGTTGTGACAATAAAGGTATACATGTGAATCATCTGTCCATAAGGCTTTTCGATTTTGAACACCACCCTGCGTGGATGGCTCCATGAGCCTGCCTGATACATGAATTCACCATACTCGACAGCATAGTCTACCTGATTGAATTTTGTTGCATGATACAAAGCCTGATTTTCATCCTCGGCTAATTCACGCAGTTTTGAATTCTCTTTCAGTCGTATGGCATATTTACAATTCTTATCCTCAAGAACTTCATACAAATTCGGAGATGCAAAACCACTGTCACCACGAAGGTAAAGTGGCATATCTGGATAATCTTCAATAAATTCATCCAGAAGAGACTTCATAAAAATGTCTGCTTCCTTACTGCAGTACATGGTGCCGTCACGAAGTTCTGCCTTTAGCAGATCACCGGTAAGTCCATCGTAACACAGCAACGGATGATAGCCATGTGCCTGATAATGGTAGTTGAATCCTTCTCCTTCCTGATTTCCATAGGTATCAAGAAGTGTGGAATCAATATCAAAAAGCATGAATTCTGGTTTTTGAATGGAATAGATGACTTTACGAAGTTCACGGGTAAGCTGATTCAGCTGGCTCAAAGTATCTTTATCCATGCGGTTAAAAAAGCGGGACAGCGTAGGCTGGGACGCTAGGGCATCTTTATCTAAAATAGCTTTCATAACCGGTTCATTTGTAAGTTCATCTGCACAGTCGTCCTCAAAATAGGCGCTGATAATCTGATAGATTACCTGCATCAGATTCGCATCATCCTTATGGATGCGGAACCATGCAGTATCATTGGTTTTGAATATA
Source organism: Acetatifactor sp. (assembly GCA_045123675.1). GTDB lineage: Bacteria > Bacillota > Clostridia > Lachnospirales > Lachnospiraceae > Acetatifactor. The sequence goes on from JBGVKL010000146.1 coordinate 899, forward strand.
TGATTGATGAGCTTAACTGCTCCAATCTTAAAAAGGAACTCTTTGAATAGGAGAAGTCCTGCATCGGAAGACAAATCTCCTCCGTCAAAATTTTTTTAATTTGGCTATTGCTTTTTAAGCTTACAGTGTTTAATATATTCATATAAAGACCCTCTCTTTGGTTTTTATTTGGATTGAACACCTAAATTATACCATAGATAGAGGTCTTTTTCTATTCACTTAAAAGGTGAAAAGCAATATTCAATTAAAATACAGTAACTATATGGATTTCAGCAGTTGGAACTGTTATTCTGTGAATAATTCAGGATAAATTATAAACATGAATCTTTTCCTCGCTCTGTCGCAACATTTGATGTAGAAAGGGGAGCATTAACAGGTATCTCGCCAATTCCATGGCAGACAGATACAGCAATTGGCAGAAAATCCTGGGGATATACAAAGGATAATGAATTTAAGCCTTCCAGACAGCTTATCTGTGATTTGGTAGACATTGTAAGCAAAAACGGAATGCTTCTATTAAATATTGGTCCAAAATCAGACGGCACAATTACTGATGAAGAGACAACTGTTCTAAAAGAAATAGGTGCATGGCTTAAAATCAACGGAGAAGGAATCTACGAAACAATTCCATGGAGACAATTTGGTGAAGGAAATGTCAATAATTCTGAAGGTTCTTTCCAGGATAATGACGAAAAACTATTTACATCTGAAGACTACCGATTTACTTATAAAAATGGTTTTCTCTATGC
>JBGVKL010000147.1:0-8235 GCA_045123675.1 Acetatifactor sp.
TAAATCTTTGTCTGTTTTGTACCACTCCTGTGTATCTTCAAATACTTTTATTAAATCATCTCTATCTGCCATCTTATTTCCTCTTTTCTGAATTCTTATTTAGTCCATCCGCAGACTTTTTCCTTCTGAAATACTGCTCCAACATTTATATATATTTTAACACATTTTCTCTACAGTCGCATTATATCAGTAGTTTAATTTTGCATCTGAGAATTATCCTAACAAACTTACCTCAAATCTGCATCCAACCACCTCAAAAGCCATTGCTTCTATCTGTGCAAACAGCTCCTCCTGTGTCTGCTCTGACAACTTGCAAATCCCCTTATGATATACTTCTACACTATAGCTGCGATTACCGTCTTCATCCTCTACCATAGTTAAATTCACACCACTGTTTTCATATCCCTGTTCTGTCAGAAATCCGCGAATCTCTTTTACGTATTCTTTCTCCAGCACCTGATAATACTGTTCATCCACAGTAATACAGCCATCTGCCTGACTTACTACGGTACCGGAAATAAAGAACCATATTCCTGCCATTAACACCAGCGTCAATATTCCAAACAATACTTCCTTCCACAATTTTTCCTTATATGTTCTTCTTACTGTTCTGCTCATATGCCTTCCTCCTTAAACACCGGGCTTTCCTTCCCGGTTACTGAACATAGGATATCATAAATATAAGTACCAAAAACCTCCCTCAATGCTTAAAATCAAAAAATCCTGCCGATCTAATCGACAGGATCTTCTTCCTCAAACACACTCATAATCAGTATTTCCACACTCATGACATCGTTCATTCGACCGGTTTTCACAGCCTCCTCAGCTTCCACACATTTTGCCACTGCATTCTTAAGCATGGCCGTTTTGAATTTTGCTGCCTGCGTGGCATATTTTCCCAATGCAAAAGGCGGTACACCAATAGCCGATGCCATATCCTTATTAGGATATCCTTTATTCTTCATGGCTTTCACCTGAAGCAGTATATTGCACTGACGGGCAATGAGAAACAAAATTCTCATAGGCGGCTCCTTCAGTGCCAGCAAATCATAATACAACTGCAGTGCCTTCGCCTGTTTTTTATCCGCAATAGCATCCACCATATCGAAAATATGACTGGTAATTCTTGTGGTACAAATCTCCTCCACATCCTCTGCGGTTACCACTTCCTTGTCCATACAATAACAAATCAACTTCTCCAGCTCCGCATAAATATTTTCCATATCCGTGCCGGTTTTAGTCAAAAACAGCTGTACCGTATTTTCTGTAATCTTTTTACCTTCCTTTGCCAACATGCCGGCAACCCAGCGCTTCAAAGTATTCTCATCCTGCTCCGTAAACTCTACTACACAGCCCTTAGACTGAATGGCTTTAAACAATTTACTTCGCTTGTCTACCTCAGCCTCTACGAATATCAATACAGTGGTCTCATTCTGTTCTCCCACATACTCCGCCAGCTGTTCTCCACCGCTTTTAAGAAACCCGCTGTTTTCCAGAAAAATAACCTTACGGTCTGCAAAAAACGGCATGGTCTCCGCCAAGTCAATCACCTCTCCAACAGAAATACCTTTCCCTTCAAAAAAATGATTGTTCATATTGTCATCCGATGCGCAAAGGGCCTTTTTTAACTTATCCTTGTACTGCTTCTTTAAATAACGCTCTTCACCATATAACAAATACACCGGCTGAAACTGTCCGCTTTTTATGTCGTTGTTAATTCGTTGCATTCCTACGTCCCTTCCTAATCAAAGGATTTTACACAATTACCATTCTTTGCTCAAATCAATGTTTCTAACCGCATCTCGCACCTCTAACACAAATGCAGCCGGAACTGAAAGCTCATCAATTCCCATTCGCAAAAAAACTTCTGTTAATCCGGTATCTGCTGCCAGTTCACCGCAAATACCAATCCATGCTCCATGTGCATGTGCACTTTTTACAGTATACTCAATAAGTCTTAAAATCGCCTCATGATGTGTATCACAAAACCGCTCCACTGCCGGATTCTGTCTGTCACAGGCAAGAGTATACTGTGTCAAATCATTGGTTCCCACACTAAGGAAATCAACCATCTGTGCTAATCTATCACTAATAATTGCCGCTGCGGGGGTTTCCACCATTACTCCCAGCTCTATATTCTGTGAATATGCTATCCCCTCAGCCTCCAATTCTTCCTTTACCTTACTGCAAATCATTAATATTTCTTCCAGCTCACTCACGCTCGTAAGCATTGGAAAAATAATCCCCAATTTACCATAGACAGATGCTCTGTAAAGCGCACGCAACTGTGTCTTAAACAACTGTGGTCGAGTCAGGCACAACCGTATAGCACGAAGTCCCATTGCCGGATTTTCTTCCTTGGTCAGCCCAAAGTAATCTGCTTGTTTATCTGCACCAACATCCAGTGTACGGATAACAACCTTTTCCCCCTGCATGCTTTCCAACACCTGTCTGTAAACCTGAAACTGCTCTTCTTCCGTAGGATAATCTGACTTCTCAAAATAAATAAATTCACTACGAAACAATCCGATTCCGTCTGCATCATTGTACAATGCTGCCCCAATCCCCTCAGGACTGTCTATGTTGGCACAAATATTAATTCTGGTGCCGTCCAACGTAATATTATCTTTCCCCTTAAGCTTTTGCAACAGCTCCTTCTTCTTTTGTTCTTCCTTTTGAAGATTTATAGCTTGCTTTAGTGTCTCTTCGTCCGGTTCAATAATAAATTCTCCCGTCAAACCATTCACTATCACCAGCTTTTCGTCACTTACCGCTTTATAGAAGTCATCGCCCAAACCGACAATAGCCGGAATATTCATATTTCTGGCCAGAATAGCCGTGTGTGAATTCACGGAACCATAGGCCGTTACAAACGCCAGAATCTTTTCTTTGTTCATGGCAACTGTTTCACTTGGCGTCAAATCCATAGCACAAATAATTCGTTCCTCTTCCGCCTCATAATCGCCCACAGTTTTATCTGCTAAACACAGAATAATTCTATTCGAAATATCCCTGATATCTGCAGCTCGCGCCTGCATATAAATATCATCCATACCGGAAAATTTCTCTATAAATGCCTCTGCGGCTACAGACACTGCATACTCCGCATTCACTGCCTGCTCTGTAATAATTCTCTTGATAGATTCATTATAATTATAATCTTCTATCATCATCTTGTGTACTTCAAAAATATGAGCATTGCTTTCTCCTACTTCTCGCAGGGCTTTTTCGCAAATACTCTCCAACTGCATAAGTGCTTCCTTCTTTGCACCTTCCAGTCTGGCAAGCTCTGCCCCGGCATCCTCTATCTTTTCCTTTTTTACCCGAATGTCCCCACGTTTAAATACAGAAACTTTACCAATCGCAATGCCGCCATAAACCCCTTTTCCGGTAAACCTAATCATCACTTCACCTCGTTGCTTATTGCTGTATACTACTGCCTCTTTACACTTGATTTTATTATATAACAGATTTGAGGGTTTCTCAACAGCACTTTTGTGTAGTTCCATCGAGGGGCTTCTTATGTGGGGGTCCTCTTATGTAGGGGCTTCTTATGCGGGGGCCCTCTTATGCGTGTTTCCTTCTTATGCGCGATTCCTTTTACTATGCTTTCCCCGACTTACCTTTCATTTTTCTCACGATGGTCGGGATGTTTTTTGCCTTTTCCTAACTAAATGCTCGTATTACCCGACCTATTTTTTCTTATCTCAACTTTAGTCGAGAACGCATTTTCGCCCAAACCGACTAAAACATAAACACACACCATCCAGTCGGTAAGAATTTCTCACGGACTCCGACTAAAATTCTCGCCCATACTACTTAGTCGGGCTTCACACTTTGACTCTCCCGACCATTCCTCCACTTTTCCGTAGCCTAGTCGGATTCTTATAGTCTACACCCCCGACTAACCTGTTTTTTTCTACTATCTAGTCGGGCCTGCACATCAAAGGTACCCGACCAAACAAAGTCCCACACCATATCAGTCGGATATTCCGGCATTTTCCCAACAAGACACCGTAAATCCTTCCTCCGAATCTATTTCTATCGTTATTGCGCCGCACTGTGGCGTAGTAGCAACTATACATCCCTCCGCCGCAAGTCTCTCCAAGGTTTCTTCATGCGGATGTCCGTAACTATTCTAAAGCACTCGCATTTTGATACAATTTAACGATGAACCCCTTATTTGAACACCACTATATAATAGAAAGAAGCCGACTGGTTTTTACACCAATCGGCCCATAATTCATTATTATTCAATTCGTAAAACTGAAATTTTCAAGTGCATAATAACCACTATGGCTCAATTCCAACTCCATTTTGTATATTATTTCTGGGGCCATTCTATGTTCCATATATCTACCCCATAAGGAACATCTAATTTCCTATCCGCATTAACCGTATATTCTTCTCCGTCAATTTTAAAGACATCCCCCGGCTCATAATCTCTGCAAATGCCTCCACTTTTAACATAATTATAGTATTGGTCATCATAATATGCTTTGCTATAAACCGCAGCCGCATTTTTACCTTCTGATAAAAATTGAGTTGCTGTATGTTCTCCAACCGTCACTTGGAAAAATCCTTTTTGTATACCGGCACTATGCAAGCGATTACGAATATCTTCTGCTGAATATGACAATCCCATAAATGTAGGATTCTGTGTTAGCCGCATCCAAAAATTATAATTATCTCTGCCACCGAATTTTCTTAACCCTTCTTCAACTGCCTGGTCAAACTTTGAAACATCTCCCGGGTTAATTTCCCACTGCGGAACCCCGTTCTCATTTATAGAAATTAAGGTTCCGTACTGTGAACACGCATCCATTATCGGGTCATTAAAAACAATCTTATTCTCTTTTGCTTTTACTTGAATTTCCGGTTTATCCAGTGAAATATTCTTCATACCCTTAAATCGGTCACCAAAATGCTCTTTCAGCTCTTTTTCTGCCTTTTTCTCTTCCTTCAGCTTCTTTTCTTTCTTCTCTGCCAACTTTTCTTTTCTGATTTTCTCAGCTTTATCTGACATCTCCTGAAGCACAGAAGTTTTATTTGTAGATTTTGAATAACACCAACCACCCCAATTTCCATTTTCATCACAGAACCAGCCCTGACTGATAACTTCATGTCCATTTGCTGCAGCCTGTTTTCTTTGGTTTTGAGCAAAATTATGCAAATACTTTATATCTTCCTCAAATTGCTTTTGTGCTTCTTCATCTGTCCCCAACTTACTCAAAAATTTAGGATTTATTACAAAATTGGTATCTGTGGAATTTCCATAGGTCTGTCCATAGCTGACCGTGCCCACAAAAAACTTGGTCCCACTATTTTCCTTCTCCATTTTTTTCATAAACTCAAGTCCCGCTGATGTAGAATCAGAAATTGTCTTCTCATAACTGACTCCCGTATTCTTACCAACCATTTGAGTCTCACCACTTTTAATACCCTGTGTGTTTGCATCCGTAGAATAATTGCTTTTTACCGGATATGAATAATTGTTACCAATTCCATTTACTGCCATAATCTCATCCTCCTTGACATAAATATTTGAATTCCGTTTCTTAAATGTATGTTAAAGTAACTTCAACATCTTAACCCAAATGTTCTCCTCTGGCATATCGTGAGGAATTTTAAATTCCTCACCTATCAGTTCTTCGCCTTTTACCACTACATATTCTCCACCGCCACCAAAGCCGGGGATTTTGTACCAACCACCTGTACAAATAAATAGCTCTTTATCTCTATACTTATCCAGAGAAATTTCATCATCTAATACAGATACGTCTATGTATATAAAGTCCTCATCACTGTAAATTGCACTTGCTAATATACCCTTATGTGCATTAACAACCGTTTCTTCATCTGTCATATTATAGATACTGACTACATTCATTTCATTACATCTTTTATAGGAAACATGATAGACACCAACCATACATCCTATAATCCCAAGAAATACCAGTCCAACCATACACCATGCCACAACTCGCTTATAAGGTTTATATTCTACCACCCTGGTTATTCTTCTTTTGATATTCTCATAATCATTATAACCGGAAAATGTTAAGGTATGTATCGTATTCGTACCTTCCTTTAAACACCTTATACTGTGCAAAAGTACCCTTCCATAATAATAAAAATCATGATTACCTTTGCGAATCGCCACTTTATCACATATATCCTCTAAATCTTCCTTAAACCATTTTGTGCATAAGAAAATCATTGGATTCAGCCATAACAATATCCTGATGATGTCCCATACAGTATATAAAACAAGATGTCCTTGCTTTATATGTATCTTCTCATGTGAAATAATGATTTTTAACTCTTTTTCATCTAACTCTTTTATCATTATTTCAGGCAAGACAATCTTTGGTCTTATTATTCCCACAACAAATGGTGTTATTTCCAAGTCACTTACATAGACTGTATTACCTTCTATTTGAGTTTTTCCTAAAGTCTTAGCATATTTCCACAGTTTTCTTCGCTTCACAAAAACAATAATACCTAAAAGCAACACTATTCCAATATACAAATAGGCAAAGCCCGGTTTACCAAAAATAAGTTTCTGCCACCAGCCAAATATTCTTACACCCACTTCTGTTTCATAAAAAAAATTCATTTTCCCCATAAAAGGTAAAGAAATAAGCAGTGACCATAATAATCCTTTTATAAATACAGTTTTCTTACATATTGTCATTCTGAGAAACATAATAAGCAAAATAATGAATACCGACAGCATGGCACTTCTTCCCAACTGAACAGTATAAAATAGAACTACGCCTTTGAGAAATTCGAATAATTGTTCAAAAAATATCTGCATTAACAATCGCCGCCTTTACCTTTGCTCTTTTCTAATATCTCCTCCAGCTCCTTAATCTGTTCCTCTGTTAGTTGAGTAGCACCTAATAATGCAGCAACTGCATTGGTCTGATTACCTTTAAAATAACTTTCAACAAATCTTCTGCTCTTTTCTTTCTGGCATTCTTCCTTCGATTTTAGAACAGAATAGTGATATACTCTCTTATCTTCTGCATCAACTGTATAGGAAAGCATTCCTTTTTCGCACAAACGGTTAATCAGTACACGAACCATTTTTGCTGTCATATCCTTCTCTAATTTTCGGATTACTTCTTTAGATGTCATTGGCTCACTATTTGCCCAAAATATTTCCATTACCTGCCATTCACTTTCACTAGGTGTCCATTCCTCTTTTGACATAACAAACCCTCTCTTTCTTATTCTTACATTTTATATCGGTTAATATTTGTTAATTATTAACGCTTGTTATCAATTATTTTTTCAAAAAAGCGTTTACCATTTTATTGATAAACGCTTTGCTATTAGTTATTCAAATACCCTTGTTCCAATTCTTCATCCGACCAGATTCTTTCATAGGAACCGCCAATCTTATTGATAATATTGCCCCATGTACTAAACTCACCTACTTTTTCCATGCGGCTTCTGTTTTCTTCCAGCCATTGCCACAACATATCCCAAGTATCTCCGGTCAATTTAGCACTCCAATTTTTCTTATAATCAAAATTATCATGATAAGAAATGCTATCGTATCGAATATTTACAAAACCTGTTGATGTCCGTTCCTGCATTCCACAGATTTCAAAAGAAGCATAAATTCTGCCTGCTTCCTGACTTGTTACTAAGTTCGGATAACGATTATAGTACTCCTCAGCCCAAGCATTGTATTTTGCAACATCGCCTGCATTTCTAAGGAGAACCTTACCGCCTCTGCCTTCATCACCCGGTCTCATCACATACTGTATTCCGGTTCCTGCATGAGTTCCTATGTAATATCCTTCTAACTCGACCTCCGGAATGTCATCAACACCGATTGCCTCCGCTAATCCGTTCTCCAGTTCTGCATCTACCGGAATTGCATCATACCATGCACCGCCAAAGCCGCCCATTTCACTGATCAACAACCTTGTTCCTGTTTTTTCATCTACACGGATTTTCAAATCATCAACGGAGAACACCGCTACGCTTTGTCCATTTTTCAAAATTCTCATGCCGCCTGAACCAATTTCCGGTTCGGGAACAAACTTATAATTTGGAGTTTCGTGCTCCTTGAAATTAGACACTTTTATTTCTGAATTTTGTGTTTCAAAAAGTTTTGATACAATATCTGTTTCATTTACATTATCTGTTGAATTTGATGTTGTTTCTTTTACAGCTTCTGCAAATCGCTTTTCATGTTCATCACGCATTGCTTCTCGC
>JBGVKL010000148.1:0-2018 GCA_045123675.1 Acetatifactor sp.
AAAAGTCATGCTTTTTTTGAGTCTGAAATTTTACTTATAGATACATAAAAAGGAGCAGAAATCTCTGCTCCTCGAATTCGTGATTCCGCCGGGATGGTCGGTTTCTGCGCCAGACGCGCACAGAAGGCACTTTTTCAGACTCACTCTGCACTCACTGATACAGTTTTCTACACTAAAATTCTGGACTCAAATTCTCCTGATTTTTTCGGTAACTTTGCCGCTGATTTTGGCGGCACGCTTTTGACAAAGATAGCAAAATTGTTTTGAAAAAACCAATGAACTTAAAGTGATTTCAAAATCAAAAAACACTTTTGCAGATGTGTTTTTTGTAGAAATATTCGCTTTTGTAAAAGTGTTTCATATTCTGTTTGACGCAAAAATGCGTGGGTTGTTTTCGCCAAATATCAATTTTATTTCCAAAATGCAGTAATAATGCTGCAGCTCGGAAGCAAAATGAACTCGTGACATATTGTCACTGTTTGATATTACCCAGCTGGTGTTGGTGATAATTGGTATCTTTACAGCTCGAACTCAGAAACTTTCGCAAAGTATGAAGATTCCAACTGTTACCATCAACAAACGCAAACTCAAAGACCGAAGGGTGTCGATATATTTGAGTTATCGCCCGCAATTACAGACCCAATCACCAAGAAAGACCACGCCTTTGAAACACTCGGTATTTATCTATGGGATAAGCCTCGGAACGACATCGAGAAGGAGTTTAACAAGCAGGCAATGCTGCGAGTCGAGGGTATCAAGGCTCAACTAATCATCTCCATCATCGACAACGAATTTGACTTCTTCGATGCCAAAAAGAGAAGCGGAGACTTTCTACTGTTCTTTAGTGAATTCTGCATTGGCAGACCTCCCATGTACAGAATTTAAATTTACGACAGGTAACGATTTAGAAACAAGCGAAGTTCTCTTATCCGTCTTATTCTGAATTATTGAAAAGAATGCTTAATTATAGATGCAAAGTTACATATAATTCGTTAGTTTGATTTAAATTACATATATTTCTCCGATATTCGATGTTTGTAGCTTTTTTATATTTTATCTAACCATAATTTACTACATGCATCGCTTGGCATTCGCCAGTCACCACGGGGACTAAGAGAAACACTGCCAACCTTAGGTCCATCGGTCATACAAGAACGCTTGAACTGTTGGGCAAAGAATCGGTGGATAAAGACGGAAAGCCAATGCTTAATGATGGTTTCATCGTAGGAACCGGCAAAAGCGAGGATAGCCATATCCAGGATTCTTTGGGGAGTTGCTCCATAGCGTATGAAGTGGTACAGGAAGAAATCGTGTAGCTCGTACGGACCCACTACATCTTCAGTACGTTGTTCTATCTCCTCATTTTCGCCAGATGGTAGTAATTCCGGACTTACAGGTGTGGAAATTATATCCAGCAGAATAGTTCGAAGTGCCGAATCGGTCTTGTTGTCTGCTATCCATTGAACCAAATATTTGACTAATGTCTTAGGTACGCCACTATTAACCGCATACATCGACATGTGGTCGCCGTTGTATGTGGACCACCCAAGAGCTATTTCGGATAAATCGCTGGTTCCTATTACAAAACCATTGTTTTGGTTAGCGATGTCCATCAGAATTTGGGTTCGTTCGCGTGCTTGGGAATTTTCATATACAGTGTCACGTAGTTCTTTAGGATGTCCTATATCCTTAAAATGGACTCTACAAGCCTCTTTTATATCAATCTCTTTCAATGAACAACCCAATGTTTCAATCAACTTGACGGCATTGATATATGTCCGTCTTGTAGTGCCAAAGCCGGGTATTGTTATCGCAATAATACCTTTCCTGTCCAAACCGAGTCTATCAAATGTCCTAATGCAGATTAATAAGGCTAAAGTAGAATCCAGTCCTCCCGATATGCCTACCACCACACTTTTTGCTTGAGTATGTGTTATTCGTTTTGCCAGTCCTGCACATTGAATGGATATAACTTCATTACAGGTTTCATCATAATCTTCGCTATCGGGGATGAATGG
>JBGVKL010000149.1:0-3681 GCA_045123675.1 Acetatifactor sp.
CGTTTGTGGATTTGAATTTAGTGAAAGCACTTTATGATATTCCTGGACAATATAAATGTAGTTATGGTGTAAATAAAGAGATATTAAGAAAAGTATCGAGAAACAGATTACCAAGAAAAATTGTAGATAGAGTTGTGAAAACAAACCATATAGAGTTGTCGCAAAAGGGATTAAGAGATAACTGGGGAGAAATATATAATACCTGAATCCGTGAAACTGAATATTTTTTTATGCTGATTCGGTTATTTTCTTTCGAATCAGCATGTATGCTTTAAATTCAGCTGTTTTTCTTCTTGAAATGAGAGGACTGACCGATAAAAGGGCAGACTTCTCCCTATAGAAAAACTTTCATTTTTTACTTTTTATAAACTGAAATCCGCAAATGCAGTATAAATTTCAGAAAACGTATGCCTCCATACATTGCTTTTACCAAGTCCAATAATCAGTTGTCTCGCATGTGACGTTACGTGACTTGCCATCATGACCAGGTTGCTTATGACTGTTCTCAGTCTGCGGCGTTTTACTTTATGCCGTGTTTTGCGTCTTCCTATGGTTTCCTGTCCAATCATGCGCAGAATGTTGTATGCCAGAATCGTCAGTTCCAATACCAGCTCGTTTGTATCAAACTTTCCGGACGGAAGGCGCTCCACATCCATATCTGTTTTGATTTCACTGTGGAACTGTTCACATTCCCCGTGGGCATGGTAGTGCCTGATCACTTCTTCGTCGGTCATTCCGGTATTATCCCACCATGTTTCCACCTCCAGTTCTGCCGGAAGAAGGAACTGTCCGTATTTGTCTATGGTACGTTCCGTGATTTCATATCCGATACGGATAGTGACCGCCTTTTGAGTTCCGTCTTCTGCTGTATAGGAAACTTCTTTCCAATCGCTTCCGGTGTAGACGGTTTTACCTTCACGCGGCTGTGTGATGTTCCGGCAGTATTTCTGTGCCATGGCAAACCATTCTTCCTTACTTTCACGGCGCAGGTTTCTTTTGATGATGAACCGACACCCTTCTTCCAAAAGGATACCGATATTTTCAACTGCGTCATTCCCAGAATCCAGACGCACCAAAAGTGGTTCCTTTGTAATCTGTTTACATAGGCGCAGCGTTTCCCTCAGAAATTCCGGTGTGTGGTTCTGGCAGTGCTGTTTCCCTTCTCTCAGCTCAGCGTTGACTAGGTAACCTTCGGTTCCTATATATGCCATGATCGGAGCGTATCCGTCGTATCCTTTGTAGGTGCGGGAAACCCCTTCTTTTTTTGTTTTTGAATTATCAAATGGAGTGACATCAATGTCTACCGGAACATATCCGCTTGGAAGTCTGCCGGGAACAATCCCATTGGAATGCAGCATTTCCACATTTTCGGACAGGATTTTTTCACGCATGGAGCTGCCGATGTCATCCATCCGTTGGCGCAACGTTTCCTCGGAAGGTATTGCTCTTGTGATGCCGAGTGCATACTGGTAGAATTCAGGATCATCATCCATCTCATGAACAGATCCGTACTGTGGTTTTCCCATACAGAGCATTCCGATATAAGTAAGCAGAATATCTCCGTTTTTAATCTGGTGCTGTGATCTGTTTTTGGTAACATCCATCCGGTTACAGCGTTTAACAAAATCGCTTTTTCCTAGAATGGCACCAACTACGGCAAGACCGCTTGCTGGAATAATACGTTCATTTGTGAATTCAACTTTTATATTACTCATGACATCTGCTCCTTAAAAACATTTTCTGATAAGACTATTATAGCAGAAAAATCTACCACCGAATGGGTGAAATAAAAATTTTACACAAATAATGAAAGATGCCAGTATTTTAGGTAATTTGAGAGGTATGTTGGTCGATGAGATTCACGGATTAAGGTTAAAGAGAATGTAACTGTTCAGAACCCCCTGTGATTTTCTAAAAAAACTTTGTGCAAATCATAGAAATTATTTTTAGATTTTCTTCATCAATTTATGGTGGTTGTGGATAAAGTATCTTTTTATCATTTGATGTTGGATAAATTCAGCGCATATCATTGATTTTAGCTTTCATAAACGAAAAATGTATATAAAAAACTTGCTGTATTACAAACATTTTCACTACTAAATACAATAATTATCCACCGTCATTTTGCCGGTATCACAAATATAATAAATTCGCATTTTCCTACATTATCTTGTATAATTAGAGTAGAAAATTCGCAGGAAAGAAGGTGGTTTGAATGCCAGTTAATATTACAGAAGAATTCGTTCGTAATCTTATAACCCAAATAGAAACATTAACAGCACAAAATCAGGCCTTAACTGCAACTGTAGCAGAATTAAACCAAACCATCAAGGAACTGAAAGAAAAGCTTAACAAAAATTCAAAGAACAGTTCCAAGCCACCTTCAAGTGATGGATTAAAAAAACCGGCACCAAAAAGTCTTCGCAAGCCATCAGGAAAAAAAGCAGGCGCCCAGGAAGGACATCAAGGGACACACCTGGAAATAGTTGCAGAACCGGATGAGACCATAAAGCATATGCCATCTGCATGTGAAGGATGTCCTCATTATGAAATGTGCAAGGGTACTGCCTGTGTTGCAGAAAAACGTCATGTAATTGATGCTGTTGTTACTGTAAATGTAACAGAGCATCAAACACTGGAAATACCAATCTGTATGCTACACGGAGATAACCGCAAAGGTGAATTTCCATCTGATATAAAAGCAACTGTGCAGTATGGGGAAAACCTCCAGGCATTGGCTGTTGCTTTAAATACAGTAGGTGCTGTCAGTATAAAACGTACCCATGAAATCCTTTCCGGTGTGTTTGACATCCCAATTTCTACGGGAACCATAAGTAATATGGTAAAACGTTGTGCAGATAAACTGACCGATACTGTGGGCAAAATCAAAGAGAAAATGATCGGGGCAGGACTCGGACATTTCGATGAAACCGGAACCAAAGTGGATAAAAAGCTCTGGTGGGTTCATAATGCCTCCAACTGGGAGTTTACCTATTTGGATATCAGCCCTAAACGTGGCTTTGCAGGAATGGAACAATGCGGTGTTCTCACAGAATTTCAGGGGATTGCCGTGCATGACTGCTGGGCTTCCTATTGGAATTACCCGGATATTCGGCATGCAGTCTGTTGTGCCCATCTTCTCCGTGAACTGACCGGGATTGATGAGAATCATTCTGAGCAGAAATGGGCATCTGCATTTATAGACCTTTTACTGGAAATGAAAAAGGTCAAAGATAAAGCTGTAGAGAAAGGCAAGGACTCTCTGAGCTATTATTATTATCATAAGTTCGATAAGAAGTATGATAGACTTATCGAACAGGCCAGGAAGGAAAATCCACTTCAAAAAACCACTGAGAAAAAACGTGGACGGAAGAAAAAAGGAAAAATCCTTGCCCTGGTGGAACGCCTTGCGAATTACAAGGCATCAGTCTGCCTTTTTATCCATAACTTTTCTGTTCCATTTGATAATAACCAAGCGGAACGGGATTTAAGAATGATCAAAGTGAAAACTAAAGTATCTGGATGTTTCCGAAGTGAGGATGGGGCCAGAGAATACCTGAAAATCATGTCATATATCGGTACTGCTCATAAACAAGGTTATAATGCATATGAAGCAATTAAAAATGCTATTTCAGGTCATTCAGAGTTCATCTTTGAATAAGGGGGGTTCTGAATAGTTAC
>JBGVKL010000150.1:0-43504 GCA_045123675.1 Acetatifactor sp.
ACAATATACAAATCCACATCACATATTTACATCATACAAATGTACAACAACGTAATCAACCACGGATGAAAAGGTTGATAGAAAGGAGACGGTATATCTGTAATGACTGCTAGATGAGTCAATTACAATATACCAGGTAACAGATGTCATTAGAAGTTAAAAACTTAACCAAGAAATATGGTGAAAAAACTGTAGTAGACGGTTTGTCATTTACTTTAGAAAAGCCGGGAGTGTACGCCCTGCTCGGAACCAATGGTGCAGGTAAAACCACGTCCATCCGTATGATTCTGGGCATGCTTGCCAAGGATGGCGGCGAGGTGCTCTGGGATGGAAAGCCTATCGACCCCATGCACATGAATGTGGGTTATCTGGCAGAGGAAAGAGGTTTGTATCCAAAGTATGCTTTGATGGACCAGCTGCTTTATTTTGCTAAGCTGAAAGGTGTAGCAAAGGATGTGGCCAAGGAGCGTATCGATTATTGGGCGAAGCGTTTGGAGCTGGAGGAGTATTTGTATCCTCAGAAAACCAAGGTGAAGGGACAGAAGAAAGAGAAACCCAAGACCGCGGACCAGCTTTCTAAGGGTAACCAGCAGAAGATTCAGATGATGGCGGCACTTCTTTCTGAGCCGCAGCTGCTTATATTGGATGAGCCTTTAAGTGGTTTGGATCCGGTCAATACGGACCTGTTTAAAAGTATTATCCGCGAGGAAATTCAGAAGGGGAAGTACCTGATTATGTCCTCACATCAGATGGCAACTATAGAGGAGTTCTGCGAGGACATTACCATTTTGAACCGCGGTAAGGCGGTACTGCAGGGGAACTTAAATGAAATCAAGAAAAGCTACGGTCGTGTCAACATGATTGTAAAGTGTGACGAAGGTTTTGCTGATTTGATTGAAAAGCATGGCTTGCCGGTAGTAAACGATACACCGGACGGTACACAGCTGAAGGTAACCGGTGAGGAGCAGGCGCTGAAGTTTTTAGAGGATTTGTTAAAGGAAAACAGGAAGGTAGTTCGATTTGAGTTGCGTGAGCCTTCCTTGCATGAAATTTTTGTGGAAAAGGCAGGCGAGGTTCACGAAAACGCTGAATTTGTAGAGAAGGCAGGAGAGACCCATGAAGAAGAGTGATTACATAGGGTGGCAGGAGGTCTTTCGCTTTTCTCTGGTGCAGGGCATGAAGCAAAAGGCTTATTACGGCTTCCTGATTTTTTTGAGTGTGGTAACGATTCTTTCCATGCCGGTCATGAGTCTGATTCAAAGCATGGATAAGGAAGAAGAGTACGTCAGTGGGGTAACGAAGCTGACTATATATGATGAAACCGGGCTGGGCATTGATTATTCCAAGGCTTTGCCACAGGCTGCGTATACGGGTGTGCAAATTAATACAAACAGCGGGCAGACCTTCGAAAGTCATGTGGATGCTTTGGAAGAAAGCGAAGACAGTACGGAGCTGTTGCTAAAAATAGTTTACGAGCAGAGCGGCTATTTCAATCTGACTTTTGTAAAGGCTGTGAATGCAGATTTAAGTGACGAGGATTGTCAGAGTGTGGCAGATAGCTTGGTGGCATTCTTTGATGAAGCCAGAATCGAGGCTATCCAAGTAACCAAGGAGCAGATGGATTTCGTAAATCAGCCGGTGAGTACAAAAGTAGAAATGCTCACACATACCGGTGAGGTAGTGCCCGATAAGGCGGAAAATGAAGGTATTTCCTTAGAAGAGTATATGGTTCTGCTTATGGGAATTATGGTGGTAACCATGATTATTTCCCTGAGCGGCAGCAGTATTGCCACCTCTATTGTAACGGAGAAATCCACCAGAGTAGTGGAGTATTTGATGATAAATGTACGTCCCATGGCACTTATTGTGGGTAAGATTCTGGCGTCGCTTTTGATGGTATTTATCCAGTTTGCGGTAATGTGGATAAGTTACAGTATTTCAGCAGTATTAAATCTGATACTTTTCGGAAGCAGTACCTTGGAGGATACTTTACAAAATACCATGCAGGGAGCGGAGATGGATACTTCAGCGCTTTTGCAGATGGTTTCACAGATTTCCCTGATAGATGTAATTGTGGCAATCGCGGTGATTTTGTGCGGTGTACTGTTTTACAGTATTTTGGCAGGTTTGGCCGGTGCGTCTGTCAGCAAAATGGAGGAAGTGGCAGAGGGAATGAAGCTGTTCCAGATGACCATGGTCATCGGTGCGTATCTGGGCATTGGTTTGTGCATTGTGCTGATGCTGGGCGGCGGCAATCAGGTATTTACCATTGTTTGCAGTCTAATACCCATATCGGCGCCTTTTGTAGTACCTGCGTGTCTGCTGCTTGGCAAGGTTTCTATGGGTGTGGCGCTGATTAGTCTGGTGCTTTTATTGATTGTAACGAGCTTACTTTTCAGCTTTACGGCAAAGGTATATGAATCCATGATTTTCTACAATGGTTCTGTAATGAAGCTGAAGGATATTTTGCAGATTGCAAAGAACCGTAGACAGGTAGCCGGAAAGGAGGAAAACCATGAATAAAAGTTTGTTTAGTGGCTGGAATCATGTATTTTCCTTTACCTTTAAGCAGGGTGTCAGCGGGAAAGGATTTAAGGCAGTAACCATCGGACTGGGACTGGCACTTTTCTTGATTGGCGGTGCTATCAGTGTGATTATGGCAGTGATGCAGCAGAAGGATGCCACAGAAGTGTCCCCTATTCAGAAAGTGTATGTAGTGGACGAAAGTGGTCTGGATGTACTGTATTTGGATGGTTTTATGGAAAGTTTTGGGGAAGAGTATCCTGAGCTGTCCTTTGTAACCGGCATGAGTAGTGTGGAAGAGGCAAATGAAGCCTGGAAATTGTACACTTTGGACAATGATATTCACGAGCCCAAGGATGTGATTTTGCATGTGGGCAAGGCGGAGAAAGGATATTTAATGACCCTGTACCTGCCGGAAATTTCTTTAATAGAAGAGGATGAAGCAGAGGATTTCTTAGAGGATGTTACCATAGTTATGGAGCAAAGTAAGCTTTTCTCCTCCGGCATTGCTACAGAGAAGCTGGTACTTGCCATGAGTGGCATATCCACCACGTTTTTGGATGCAGGAGAGCAGGAAAAGAGTCTGGGCGAAGAGCTGGTAGCCATGTTGCTTCCCCTGATTCTGGTGTTCTTTATGTACATGATGTTTTTGCTCTACGGTCAAAGTATCGGAAATATCGTCAGTGTGGAGAAAACATCCAAGCTGATGGAAATGATTTTGACACTGACACGTCCTTATGGTTTGATTTTTGGTAAAGTGTTCGCCATGACGGTGATCGCTATTTTACAGATAGTTCTTTGGATGGTTTGCTTTGTGGTTGGTTTTATCGTAGGTGATGTAATAGCCGGGCAGTTATATTCGGAGTACAACAATGTAGTATTGGAAGCACTGCGACTTTTAGGCGGACAGGAAGGCAGTACGGCTTTCACTGCAGGTGCGGTGGTGTTGGCAATATTCGTGATTTGCCTGGCGTTTTTGTTCTATAGCATGATTGCCGGTCTGGTAGCCAGCTTTGCTACCAAGGCAGAGGAATTGGCACAGATGATGGCTTATTATCAATTGATTATGATTGCCGGATTTTTCGGGGCTTATATGGGGCCATTGCAGGAGAAAGAGTGGCTGAATACTTTACTTCGTATCATCCCGGTGACCAGTGCCTATATATTGCCGGGCGACATTATGGTAGGAAATATTACCGTTTGGCAGGGGATGCTGTACGCTGGTATTTTGCTGGTGACGACACTGGTGCTGGTAGTGGTAACCGGTAAGGTGTATAAGAATCAGCTGTTCTATAGAGGAAGTAGTTTGAAGGATCGGTTTAAGAGGAAGAAGTAGGAATATTATGGAGAATGCACTTTGGAACGGGGAAAGGTTGTTAGCCTGTGAGGTGGCAGGGGATTATTATACAGAGAAGAAAATTCGTAAAGCCAGCTATCAGGGCGAGCTTCGTTGTCCGGACCCGGAGTGCAAGAGTCCTATACTGAAGTATTGTCACGGGGAAATCCGGGAGCCTTATTTTGCCCATAGGGACAAAGAGGAATGTGACTATGTGTTTTTTGAACGGGACAATGGTGTATTTCATGGGCTGCGTCTGGCGTTGTATGAGCACCTTAGGGCTTTTGGGTATGACGTGCAGATGGAAGCCAAGGTGTTAAAGCACCATTACAGTCAGTTGCTTTTTACATGGAGGGATGGTAGCCGGACCGCTGTAGAGCTGGGGACTAAAGCTACGAATTTGAAGGATGTGGAGCGAATAAATGCAGAGTATGAGCAAGGCGGCATAGAGGTGTTATGGCTGGTGGTGGACCAGCCGGGCAAGTCTGTGCAGGAGGAGCATACGTATTTTTTGAAGAGGTTTTGTCTGAATGAATCGGTAAACGGAGACTTGTTCGTGCTTGGGTATGACGGCAAGTCCGTTACGCAATACAGAGAGGACCCGAACGTATACGAAATCGACGGCAAAGAAGTAGTGTTGGAAGAATACCCTGATATTTACGAGTGTCGAGGCTATGTTAAGGATTTGCTGTTTGTAGACGGGCAGTTAAAGCTTTGTGGCTTCGAGGAGGCGTTTGAGGATTTTTTGGAAGCCAAGCGGGAAGCCTTCTGGGCCTATCAGGATATGCTGGAGCAGGAAAAGGCAGATTTGCTACGACAGTATGAGATACTTACCATGGATAGGGAGATTAAAGATAACCGACTGTATGCAGAAACTTCGGGAAGTGATGATTATGAGTCACGAAAGCAGTCCGTGTTACCTTTTATGGGGCAACAGGAGCGACCTGTACTGGATGCTTATGGTAATCGTTGGGCCAAGTGCGAGGTCTGCGGAGAGATAAAGGAAGTGGCAGAGTTTGCCAGCTTTGGCGGCAAGGGACGCGTGAATATTGGCAGGTGTGAGGTGTGTAAATAAAAATGCCTATCCTGTCTGCACTACAGGATAGGCGTCGTCCGTAAGGATAAATATTAACCTAAACTCGGAGCATCCACCTTTGGAGTGGGTGCTTTCCTTTTTTATATATTAATCTTTATTTCTCAGAAGCACCCACACGGCAAAGCATAATGCCGGAAGTACACTGATGATTCCCACCGGTGCCGGTCCCAGTATCATTTGATCTGCGTACTCTATATTCAAAAACATCATAGGCAGAGCTGCACTTGCATTGATGGCTCCGTGTGCCAGAGAAGGTATCCAGATACATTTCGTCTTTTCATAGGCTGCATCCAGTAAAATACACATAACTGTAGTAATCAGACAAAACAAAACCATACCAAGGAAGGGAGCACCCCAATATTTCAGTCCATATTCATATCCGGCAATTATCATTACCGGCCAATGCCAGGCTCCCCAAATGATACCGCCGATGATGCGTCCTTTTGTTTTACCAAAATAGTCATTCAGCATAGGTTGCATAGCACCACGCCATCCTACCTCTTCCCCAAGGGCAGCAAACATATTTATGAAGGGGGCATAGGTAAAAACCTGTACAGTCATAATTGCCAAATACATAGATACAGTAATTCCCAGAGCTTCCAATTGCTGCATGGCAGCCTCTCCTGCCTGCATAGTTAAATATTGTCCTGTCAAATCCAGTCTGTTCGGAAAAATAATGTAGTACAATATGCCGCCTAATATAGTAAATACACCCGGTAATAACCATGCAGCAAGACAAAAGCGTACCTTGCCCTTAAGCTTCGGTTTCCAGCCCATGCCTTTTACTGGGATCTTGGCTATTAAAGTGGCGATAAAGGGGGCATACATTGCCAGTGTCAAAAGAAGGGTAAATCCCAGCTGGCTGCCCTGTCTGGCAAGGAGGCTTCCAATTATCTGAAGTATCCAGCCAATTCCGAAAGCTCCTGCAATAAAAATTCGAAATTTCTTTTTATCCATGACTACTTTTCCTCCCTTACCTGATAAGTTTCTACACAATATCCGTGATAACCACATTCCTTACAATGTAGCTTCCTTGTGGTAGGGGTATGCTTTGCCCAAAAGTTCTCCCAGTGGCCCGGTTTGAATATTTTGTGGCATTCCGGACAAATAAAGGAAACATTGTGGTCGTAATACCAAAAGAGAAGAATACTACAGCCGATAATTACTACCAGACATAAAAGGAAAGGCCACCATATTCCTTTTGTGATACCTAGTATCAGTGTGAAAATTTCCAGTATTTCACAGGGAATACCGATTCCTAACATTGTTGCACGAACCCGATTCAGTTTCTTTTTGTTTTCCATTTGTTGTGCTATATCATTTAAGTTTTCTATAGAGAAATTGTGATAGCTTTTCATTTCTTTTTGGATAGTTAGGATTTTGTCACGCTGTTTTTCGCGTTCCGAAATTTCTTCCTGTACCATGGAAAGTTGTTGTTCCAGTAATAGGGAAATAACCTTTTGTGCATTTTCTGCTTCCAAAATTTCAGCGATACTATTGATTTGTACACCTAAATCCCTTAAAAAGCAGATAACACGAAGCTTCTTTAAATCATCATCGTTATACAGTCTTCGTCCACCCTCACTGAAATCAGTGGGTACTAAAATGCCTCTGGTGTCATAGTATTGTACGGTGCGGACAGTTACCCCTGTCAGCTTGGCAATTTCTCCGGTTGTATATTGTGACATAGCGTTTCACCACCTTTCGAGGCTTACTTTACATCATGACGTAGCGTCACAAGCAAGCCCTTACGTAGGGTAATTTTTTAAAAATTATTTGATTTTATACAGATTTATGCTTCCATGGTTATATACCAACTCAAAATACTCTGCAAACACACTTTCATCAATGGCATAGCTGCTTCTTTCCCAAGAGGAAATCACCACATAATCCACACCATATTTCTCATACAAATCCAAGTTTGCCAGAGGTGCTTCGTACATCAGGCGGACCTCCTCCTTACGTTCACTGGTATCAATACCGTGGAAGTAAAGGAAGGTGTCTGCACCGCACACAATGCTTCTTCCGGTCAGGGAAGCTACTTCGTTATTGTGGCGGGTGTTGGTCAAAATCATATCCGTAGGTTCGGTGTTTTCTTCGATGTATTTTGCCAGCTCCACATGGGCGGTACCGTATAGAGTGTACTCCGATACCACTTCTCTGCCCAGCGTCAGTACTGCGGAAATCACAGAGAAGAAGAGGAATGTACCGGCAAACAGTCTTACACCTCCTAAGTGGCGGATCTGGTAGTACGATTCCACACCGTAATCTGCCGCAGCCATGCACAGAAGCAAGTAGGCAATGTACAAAAGCTTATTATTGTCATAAGTGTTAGGTGTAAACACAATCAATTCAATCACAAACCAAATAACAGCCGCCGGTAAAATAAGCGGGATGCTTTTCTTACGTCCTGCACAAATAGCGCCCACTATCAGCAGGAGGGGCAGTCCCATATTCTTTAAGTAGAACCAGAGGTAAAAGTCTCCCTGATTGCCCCAGTTAAAGTGGCCGCGTAAGAAACCGCCCTCTGCCACTTGCCGGAAGGTCCAGAAAAGTAACTGGGGAACAGCAAGTACCAGTACGCAAAGTAGGTAAACTCCCCAGGTTTGCAATAATTTTTTCCAGCCGTTTTTCAGAATGGAGCGGGCAAGCAAGGTGATACCGTAAATGATTAAGCAGACGATACCCACCAATCCGAAGACCATGAAATCCTCAGAGGCAAGTCGCCCGGTTTCGTTGAGTTTTTGTAATAGACACATAATAAGGACAAAGAGCAGTAGTCCCCAGGCGCCGAACCATTTACGTTCACGATCAGGGTTTTCGTCACTAGTCACGCTCCGGTACAAATACAAAAGTAGCCATGAAGCACTAATCAGACCGATGCCCAAAAAGGAGTGGGTATGTATCATAGGCAGTGCGCTTGCAAAAATCCCCGCCATAAGGAAGAACTGCTTTTTGCCTTGAAATACAGCCCGGTAAAGGAGCCAAATGCAGGGAAACAGTACCGCGTAGCCAAAGAGAGTGGCTCTTTGGGGCAGGAGCATGTCTGCAATAATATTTACCCAGCGGATATTGTGGTCCACTAAATTAGTTGGTGTGGTATAAAAGCCGGTAAAAATACTTTCTAAATTGTATTCGCCATTACGGGACCAATCCAAAAAGTAGGTAAATCCCAAGCCACCGTTTAGGAAAAACAGGAGGTTTGTAAGTAAAGCCTTGGCGCGGGAGCCAAAGATTGTGATTGCCAGCAAATATACACTTCCCACTACTTGTACAAAGGCTGCCAGCATGGGTAGGATGTAGGCAAGTCTAAGAGACGCCCCTAACAAGTACAAGCTGGAAGAAATACTGTCGTTCAAAAAGGGATAGGATAACTTCGTGCCCGGAAACAGGGAATATTCCGGTGGAAAAGTCCCCTGATTGGCAATGCTGGTGATGAAGCCAAGATGCATATTCATGTCGCCGTAGGTACACTGTCCCGCGTACATGGCACCGTCCTCACCCAAAGGAATGGTATGGGTATGGAGCAGATAAGCCCATAACACAAAGAGTCCCGCAAGTGTCAGGAGGAAAACTGCATGATGTCGGATGCGTCCGGGACAACTTACTATATGCTTACCCAATACCTTACGATTACCTATACCCCACGCAAATACCGGCAACAAAACTATGGCTGCCAGTACATGCGAAAGTAAGCCAAAATCAAAGACAAAGGCAAAGAGTACCGGTGTCCATTGAAGCAAAAGAGACCCGGCCACACTTCCCATGAGAAGTCTGGTGAGTGGGCTTTCTTTTCTTAAAAGAATGGACATGATAATCATTCCGGCCATTTGAAAATATGTAAAATAAAGTATGGCAAGTATATTGCCCATGGTGGTTCCAAACATATATTACCTCTTCTTTTTTGTCTTTCAGTTACGCACAAGGATGTTATTTAGTAATATCAACAATATAAGGTGCTTTTAATTTTGCCACAATGTAATTGGTGTAACCGGCAATGTTATCCCGGTTAGGGTTCTCTATTTCCTTGTGCAGAAGACTGCTTAAGTTGCAATCATTTTTCATACACAGGCAGGAGGTGTCGTGGTGACCGTTTAAGGAAGCGGTTGCCTCTGATAAAACAGCTTTTGGTCGGTTCATGTCAGGATATATACTCACTGCGTATGAGGAACTTTGAGATACCGCCCAAAATAGCTTTTTAAATTCTTCAAAATCGAAATGCTCTTTTAAGTAGCAGAATTCTTCAATAATAAAGCCGTGAGAAGCAATTTCTGTTCCGGTGGCATTGATATTTTCGGGAATGAGTAACTCACAGGCATCCCCGTCCTTACCCAGCAGAAGTCTTTGTTCCTCTACGGAAAGTCTGTTAAAGTCGCTTCTGTTGAAATGTCGGAAAGAGGTTACCGCTGATTTATCACCACTGCTGGTATATCGAATCAGCAAATAAATATCTTTACCACTGTTTTGTACCCAATTACTACAAAAGGCACGACCAAATTGTGTATTTATTTTTGGGCCAAAGGTCCAGAGACAGTAACCGTACTCCTGAATGGCCTTGGTCTCGTAGTCGAGAATGTCCTCAAGGCTTTCGTTAAGATATACGCCGGCAGAGGTTACTAATATTCTGTCCGGATTTAAATCTGCTAAGCTGATAGTTTTCATGCCATAGGTTTGGGCTAAGTCGTCCTTTGAAAAATAAGGGGTTTCATTGGTAAAAAGGTTTCGGTTTTCCCAATAATTATTAAGAGCATTTTGACGCTCTGTATGATTTGCCTGAACAATTTCCCGCATGGTCATACCAAAGCGATACTGAAAATCTTTATCAATATGTACTTTAGCATTACGTAGCAAGGAATCGTAAGTATAATCATCAAACGTAAGTTTTCTCAGCTCTTCTTCCGTACGGTTTTCTTTTTTGGGATTTTCATTACTATTATATAACTTAAATCCGCCGTAGTCTTCCACCAAGGTCATATAGAACTTTTCGTAATTGAAAAGATAATCATTAGCTTTTTTGGGGTCGTAGAACAATTTAAAATATACAAGTTTGACACCTTTGTCATAATCTGCTTGGAGATTCTGGTTATCAAACCGTCTCCTCAAATCCTGTTTATGAGTTCGATTGGACAGGTCCGTTGCTTTTCCCACATAGGCTTTGGCGTCCATAATATTAACAATAATGTATATACCACTTTCTCCTTCAGTCTGTTTCTCTACGTAATAGTTCTCCACTTTGCTACCTCCACTTTATCTTTCGAGAATTATATATGACACACTCTTTATTATACAATGAAATATAAGGTCTTGAAAAGGCACTATTTATAGGCATGCATTAAAAAATAAAAAAATTAACGTTTTTCGTTAAAAAGTTGTTGACAAGTGTAAAAACCCATGTTATAGTGCATTTAACGATAAACATTAAAAACTTATTTTTTATCGTACACTTTCTTGCAAGAGTGATTTAATTCGAACACAAATAAAAGATGAGGAGAGAGGAAATGAAAGAACAGGCAATTCAAAAAATTAATAAGGTGGGTAAAGTCAGTTATGTAATCGCGGTAATCGCAAAGATTTTTGTAATCATTGGTTTGGTAGTTACGTTAGTGGCGGCAGTGGGGTGCTTCGTAATGCCGAAGGATGGTATTAAAATGACCATGGCCGGTAATATGGAAGTTGCAGTTGATTTTGCCGCAATGGGCGGAGAGATTACAGAAGAGGATATTGCGGAAGCGCAGGCTATGACTGCCGGCACGGATATTATGGTAGAAGATGTGCAGGTTGGAATGGTGGATGGCGAGTTTGGATTTTCTGTTGTGGGACAGGAATATGAGCTTGTAGATTCTCAAGTGAACGGCAATGTAATGACTATGTTGTGGGCATCCAACGGAAGAACTTTTTCCCTTAGGGATATGACAGTGGTTTGGCTGATTGCTTCTTTAGCTATGATCATGACCATTGTAACCATCACTTTTGTAGAAAAGTTATGTAAGGCATTCCGTGACTGTGAGTCACCTTTTGAAGAAAATGTCATTAAGAAAATGCAGAATCTGGCCATTTCACTGATTCCATGGACCATTGTTTCGTCCATTACCAATTCCGTAAAGGACAGCTTCTTAAATGGTGGTGTCAGTGTGTCCTTAACCGTAGATTTGGGTGTTGTTTTGGTAGTTCTGATTGTGCTAGTATTAGTGTATATCTTTAAGTATGGCGCAGTGTTACAGCAGGAATCAGATGAGACTTTGTAAGGTGGAGGCAGATATGGGTAAGATAATATTAAGGTTGGACAGAGTCATGGCTGACCGTAAGATGAGTTTAAATGAATTATCGGAGAAAGTGGGTGTTTCCAATGTCAACTTGTCGAAGATGAAGACCGGTAAAATCAGCGCCATCCGTTTTTCTACATTGGAGGCAATCTGCGAGGTGCTGAACTGCCAGCCCGGGGATATTTTGGAGTATGACCCGGAGGCAGCAGAGGAGTAAAAAGTAATCCCCGAAGGCTTGAAAAATCCTTCGGGGATTGTTATGTTCTTCAATATTTTACTTCAATCCCTTCGCTTCACTCAGGGTAATACCATTACCGGCAGTTCCCAAAGGAATTTCATGGTCAAGTCCTACGAACTTGCCGTTTTCCTGCCAAAGAACTTCTTTTACGAAAGCATATTTTTCTTCATCCCAGGTGGTGAAGTCATCCAGTACCAATCCGCCGGTATCACCGGAGTTGGCATTGAAGCACCAGAAGGTATGATGCAGATGATAGGTCTGAATTAAGGTTCTCATATGAGTCATCCAGGTCAGGTTAGGTTCTCTCATAAAGCCGCCCCATTCGCCGATAAGCAGGGGTGCGGTACCTTCTTCGTGGATGTAGAGCCAGTTCTCATGCCAGCAATCTGCATACAAGCTGTCGAAATCATAACCATCATAGAACCAAGGCTGCTGATATACGGTAGGACCGTAATCGTGGGGTGAGTAAACCAGCTTATTCTGATACTTGCCCAAGTCAATAGGATAATCAGCCACACCTCTTAAGTTTCCGCCCCACCAGTTAAAGTAATAATCCTTAGAATTGGTGGAAGAGAAGTCGCCGTTTTTCTTAATGTCCATAGGGTAAATCTCGGTACCTTCTACCATAATCAGTACATTAGGATTCTTTTCTAAAATCTTCAGAGCTGTCTGCTCAGCTATGTATTTCCAGTTATTTTTGTCTGTAGAATCATTCCAAATAGCTCTGTCGGTTTCGTTTGGTTTACCGTGAGGTTCGTTCTTTAAGTCGTAAGCAATGATGGTATCATCTTTTGCATAACGTTCAGCAATCCATACCAGTGCTTCCTGATACTTCTCGGTGGTAATGTCATCCTTGTACCACATGTTGTAATTATGGCCGGAAGCATCGGTCTTGGCGGAGTGAATATCAATCATAATCTTCAAACCGTTGGCACGACACTGGCCAATCACATAATCAAATATTTCCAGACTGTTCATACCTTCTAAGTAATAGTTGGTAGCGTGGTTGTAATTGGCGGTAGGATATTCACCGTTTTTCCACTGCAAAAGTAATTCTGCAGACATAGGAATACGAATTAAGTTGAAACCATGGTCTGCAATACCCTGAATGGATTTGTTCAGGTCGGAGTTCCAGATACCGTCAAAGATATTGGTACCGGTATTGTAACCAAACCAGTTAACACCGGTTAACCATACCTGCTTGCCTTCGCTGTCCACGATTTTGTTGCCTTCTACATAGAGCCAGTCATCGGTAGTAGGTTCCGGAACCTTAAGAGCGTTACCGCTCTGACCGTTTCCCTGAGAGTTGTTGCCGTTACCATTGCCGCTGGCAGTACCCTGAGGAATTACTACATAGCTTAAATCTCCGGTTACGTTAGCAATAATCAGACCGAAGTCGATGGTGCCGCCTGCAGGAACCTTAGCGTTATGGTCTTCGTTGGTAATTACCAGTTCTTCACCGTCCATGCTATACTTTCCGCGCCATCCGCTGTCAATCTTGGCGTCTGCACCAACATTTATGCGGATTTCCCAACCGTTAATGCTTTCATCCTTCAGATTGTTGGTAAGCATCATGTTCATACGATAGTATATAGGGTTTTCGCCCCAGGAATCGTCGTCATTGATGGTAAGTGTAAAGGCATCTGCCGGAAAAGCTTCGTTCAATTCACTGTCGGATTTATTATCTTCCGGTGCTTTGGTGGGCTCCGGTGTAGCGGTAGGAGCCGGTGTGGAAGTCGGTGCCTGGGTAGGTGCAGTTGTAGCTTCTCCCGTCTGTGTAGTGTCAGTCTGACTCTTGTCGGGAGCTTGCGTAACTTCCGTTGCAGTGCCGGTTCCTTCGGTTGTAGTATAATTTGTACTTCCCGGAGCGGCAGTTTCGGTAGGTCCCTGTACGACTTCGTTACCGGAAGCCGGATTTGATGCGGAACGCTGTCCTGCATTCATTCCTATCATAAAAGATAGAAGAACCAGAAGAAGCACTACCAATGCAGCAAGTACAACAATAATTATGTTTTTCTTGTCTTTCATGGAACATTCCTCCATAACTTTAGTTTGATAAGCGTAATTTTTCACTAATAATAGAATAAAATGAAATCGTGTTTTTGGCAACCATCTTTGTGAATTTTTGAGAAACAATACAAATTTATCGAATTTCAATAAAAAGATATTGACATTCAATTTGATTGGTAGTATTATCCAGTTATAGAACAGGAGGAAGCACCTATGAAAAAGGAAACGATTATTAAATTAACCAAGTATATTTTGGATTTTATGTTTTTTGGAGGAATTGTTGTAACGGTGACATTACCTTTCAGCATTAAGTTTTTGGAGCAGTATATAGAACGCATGCAGGGACATTACGGAGAAATCGTAATTATTTATTTTGTGCTTGGCATTGCAGCAGTAAAAATCATCTGGGAGCTTCGAAAGATTTTTAAAACAGTAATTGATAAAAATTGTTTCGTGCAGGAAAACGTAATGAGTTTGGATAAGATGTGCAAGTGGAGCTTCTTTATTGTACTGATGTCCATTGTCCGAAGTGTAGTATATGTGACCAGTGCTATGGGGGTAGTGATTCTGGTATTTACCATTGCCGGCTTGTTCAGTAAGGTGCTGGCATTTGTATTTGAAGAGGCAGTAGGGTACAAGGAAGAGAATGATTTTACGATCTAACCAAGTGCCAAGGAAAACCAAGCGTCGCTAGGCGACAATAGAAAGAAACGGAGTAATAACATGGCAATTATCATAAATTTGGATGTAATGATGGCAAAGAGAAAGATGGGATTGACGGAGTTGGCCAAGGAAGTGGATATTACATTGGCGAATCTGTCCATTTTGAAAAATAATAAGGCAAAGGCAGTACGGTTTGGTACGTTGGATGCTATTTGCAAGGCGCTGAACTGCCAGCCGGGAGATATTTTGGAGTATGTAGAGGATGCAGACGATAAGGAAGCGGACGCAGAATAGGAGGTAGAAATTATGAATGATACAGAGACTAAAGTATGGCAGGAGGCGCAGCCCCAGAGCGGAGTGCAGTCCCAGAACGGAGTGCAACCACAGGTTAGACCACCGCAGCCTGCCCCGAAGCCAAAGACATTATATGATACTGAAGTAAAGGAGAATTTTCACATTTTCGGCGTGGCTTCTTTTTTGTACGCGTGCTGGTATGCTTTTTGTATGTATAAGAACAATTCCGGTATAACCCGCCCTTTTTTCGTGGCAGGAAGTCTCGTATTTATTTGCTTCTGTTTATCAAAGCTTGGGATTTCCTGGAAAAAAGGCACGCGCTTTTACATGATTAGTATGATGCTTCTGGCTGTATCTACGTTTTGTACCGATGACGGAAGGATTATCTTCTTTAATCAGGCGGGGGTATTTTTATTAACGCTCAGCTTGCTGTTGGATGTGGTTTATGACACAAAGAAGTGGAATCTTGGAAAATACCTGAGCTCCATCGCAGTATCCTGTATTACCGCCATTGGAGAAATTGGAAGTCCTTTTGCAGACGCTATCTGGTATTGCAAGAACAAACTGGATAAAAAGAACAGCAAATATCTGTACGTAATGTTAGGAATTATCATAACCATTCCACTGTTTTTGATAGTATTTATGCTTTTGACCAGTGCGGACATTGTATTTAAAAATATGGCAGACCGGGCACTGAGCGGTTTGGATATGAGTGACCTTTTCCCTATTGCATTTATGATTGGATTTATGTTCCTGGTAAGCTATGGACTTCTGGTAGTATTTTGTAAAAAGGGACTGAGTGAAGAAGTGAAGGATACCCGAAACGGAGAGGCCCTGATAGCTATACCGGTAGCGGGCATTATGACAGCCCTTTATCTGGTGTTCAGCGGTGTGCAGATTTTGTATTTGTTTATCGGTAATATGGAGCTGCCTGCAGGGTACACCTATGCAGAATATGCAAGAGAAGGGTTTTTCCAGCTCTTGGCGGTAAGTATTATTAATCTGATCATGGTGTTGGTTGGACTGTGTTATTTTAAGGAAAGCAAGGTATTGAAAGGTATTTTGGTAGTAATGTCCCTGTGTACTTTTATTATGATTGCATCCAGTGCTATGCGAATGATTATTTACATTCAGTACTATTATTTAACTTTCCTGCGCATTTTGGTACTTTGGGGACTGGCAGTGTTGGCTCTGATTTTTGCCGGAGTGGTAATATATATTTTCAGAGAGAGCTTTCCCCTGTTTCGCTACAGTATGGTGGTAGTGACCTGCCTGTATTTATGCTTATCTTTCAGCCATCCAGATTACTGGATTGCCAAGGTAAATATCGAAGGAAGCAAGGAAACCAGAAGCGAGTTTTTCAAGGGAGAATGTTACAGAGATTATGATTTTCTGGCAGAGTTAAATGCAGATGCAGCACCGGTGATGCTACAGTGGATGGACGAGAAGGGCTGCGATTTGGATTATTATTTCATCAGTGACGAGGAAGGATACAGAGTGTATGCGGAGCAAACCATAGATGATACTTTCTTAAATATGCACGCTTGTACAAATGCATATCAGTATTTGCAACACTTGCATAACAGAGTCGGAGATATTACTTGGCGAAACTTTAATATTTCCCGTTTCCTGGCAGAGCAGAATGTGGTTAGGAGGACAGAGTCATGAAAAAGAAGATAATCATTGCCGTAGTAATTATTCTGCCCGTAGCAGCTGCGTTATACCTTTTGTGGGGATTGAAGATTTATATGGATCAGGTACCTACCATAGAGGTGGAAGAGTCACTGACGTTTTCGGCAAATTCCGAGATACCCATACAGGAAATAGCCCGGATAGAAAAGGCGCGTACAATAAAGTTGTCGGCACAATGGGCGGACGGAAGTATGGAGGAATTATACGTAGATAAGGAAAATCTGGTGCTTCAGATAGGAAACAAAACCGGAGAGTGCCAAGTATTTATAGCGGCTACCGGAGAGAATGCGGAGACAACGTCGGAAAAAGTAGTCATAATGATTGAGTAGAATAAACGGCATTGACAAACTTCTGTAAGAGAAGAGTCAATGCCGCTTTTGTATAATGTCATTAAGTTAAAACACCTTCGTAGTCCACTTAGTACAGTCCCACACATCCGTTGCCAGTCCTTCATAGAATTCCGGCTCGTGGCAAACCATCAGGATACTGCCCTTGTACTCCTGAAGTGCACGCTTTAATTCGTCCTTGGCATCCACATCCAAGTGGTTGGTAGGCTCGTCCAAAAGCAAAATATTGGTTTCGCGATTGATGAGCTTGCAGAGACGTACCTTTGCCTGTTCACCACCGCTTAATACCTTAACCTTACTTTCAATATGCTTGGTGGTTAAGCCACATTTTGCAAGAGCGGAACGCACTTCATACTGGCTAAAGCCCGGGAATTCGTTCCAGATTTCTTCAATACAGGTAGTATTTACATCCTGGCTCATTTCCTGCTCGAAGTAACCGATGTGCAGATAGTCTCCCTGCTCCACGTTTCCGGAAAGCGGCTGAATCAAACCTAAAATACTCTTAAGTAATGTAGTCTTACCGATACCGTTGGCACCCACTAAAACAATCTTCTGGCCGCGCTCCATTTCCAGGTTCAAAGGTGCAGACAGAGGCTCATCATAACCGATTACCAAATCCTTGGTCTGGAAGATATAACGGCTGGGAGTACGGGCCTCTTTAAAGTTAAATTCCGGCTTAGGCCTTTCCGTTGCCAGTTCAATCATATCCATTTTATCCAGCTTTTTCTGGCGGGACATGGCCATGTTACGGGTGGCAACACGCGCTTTGTTACGTGCTACAAAATCCTTTAAGTCTGCAATTTCTTTCTGTTGCTTGTTGTAAGCGGCTTCCAGCTGCGCCTTCTTCATGGAGTAGACTTCCTGGAACTTATCGTAGTCACCTACATAACGGGTAAGTAACTGGTTGTCCATATGATAAATTAAGTTGATAACACTATTCAAAAACGGTATATCGTGGCTGATTAAGATAAATGCGTTTTCATATTCGTTCAAGTATCGCTTCAACCATTCAATATGCTGCACGTCCAAGTAGTTGGTAGGCTCGTCCAAAAGAAGGATGTCCGGCTTTTCCAAAAGAAGCTTACCTAATAATACCTTTGTACGCTGACCGCCACTAAGCTCTGTAACGTCTCTGTCCAGTCCGATGTCCGTAAGACCTAATGCACGTCCGACTTCCTCTACCTTCGAATCAATCATATAGAAGTCATGCTGTGTCAGAAGTTCCTGAAGGGTACCGAATTCTTCCATATAAACTTCCAATTCTTCGGGAGACGCTTCCCCCATTTTCTCACAAAGCTCATTCATCTGCGCTTCCATTTCATATAAGAAGTCAAAGGCAGAAGCCAGCACGTCGCGAATGGTCATACCCTGCTGTAAAACCGTATGCTGGTCCAGATAACCTACACGCACATTCTTCGCCCATTCAATTTTGCCTTCGTCCGGCATAAGCTTGCCGGTAATAATATTCATAAAGGTAGACTTACCTTCGCCGTTAGCGCCAATCAGGCCGATATGTTCACCCTTTAATAATCGGAAGGATACATCATTAAAAATAGCGCGGTCACCAAAACCGTGAGTCAGATGTTCAACATTTAAAATACTCATAAAATCCTCTTTCTGTAATAATATATATGATAAATCAATCGCTATGGGAAGTATAACGTATTTCATGGGGATTTGTCATCATAAAAATGAAAAGGTACGGATGGTTCTTTCAAATATTAAGAAATTTTAATAATTATACGGATTTTTTTGTGTTACAATGCGTTTAGAAGTAAGAGAAAAGGATATAATAAGGTACGAGAGCTGTTTGGAATCGGACAAAGCAGCATAGAAGGAGGAAATGGAAAATTTATGAAAAAATTAGTAGTCTATTTGTGCGTGTTTGTGTTAGTATTAGGGATGACAGCTTGTGGAAGTGATAATACTGTAGAAAAAGAAATGTCTGCAGACACAACAAAGGAACCTGCCACGGATGTGGATGTGGCTACTATTAAACAGGCAGTAATCGATGTTTTGGGAGAGAATTACTGGCCTAATACGGAGATAGAACCCGAGTTTTTGAAAGATTATGGTCTGACAGAAGATATGTATGAAACTTTTTTGGGAGAGATGCCTTTAATTAGTGCAAATGTGGATACATTGATTGTCATAGAAGCTAAGGAAGAACAGGTTGAGGCTGTGGAGACGGTTTTGAATAATTATCGGGAGCATTTGGTAAGTGATACCATGCAGTATCCGGCGAATGTAGGCAAAATTCAGGCATCCAGAATCGCAACATTTGGTAATTTCGTGTGTTTCGTACAGTTAGGAGCAGATGTAACCGGCATATTGGAAACCGGTGAAGAAGCAGTAATCAGACACTGTCAGGAACAAAATGAAGTGGCTTTGGAAGCCATCGGTAAGGTGGCCGGTTTCTGATAATTATAACGAAGGCGCAAGAGGGGGATGAAATGGTTTTTAGCAGTACACTGTTTTTATTTCGGTTTTTGCCGCTATTTATGATTTTATATTTTATGGTTCCCGGGAGGATGAAGAATGTCATCCTCTTTTTAGGGAGCCTTGTTTTTTATGCATGGGGCGAACCGGTGTACATATGTCTGATGTTATTTTCCACCGTATCGGATTATCTGCACGCAAGAGCCATTGATGCCTGTAAACGTAAGGGAACCAGACAGATTTTTCTGATTTCCTCTATAGCAATTAATTTGGCTGTGTTAGGATTTTTTAAATATGCGGACTTCCTCATAGAAACAGTGAATCTGATTTTTAGGGTGAACATTCCGTTGTTAAATTTACCTTTGCCTATCGGTATTTCTTTCTACACATTCCAGACCATGTCTTATACCATAGACTGCTATCGGAAGGAAATCAAGGCGCAGAGGAATCTGTTGGATTTTGCAGTATACGTAACCATGTTCCCGCAGTTGATTGCAGGACCCATTGTCCGCTATGTGGAGGTAGAGGGACAGCTTCACAAGAGAAAGCCGGATATTTTGCAAATCAGCTATGGATGCAAAAGATTTATTATAGGTCTGGCGAAGAAAGTTTTGCTGGCAAATAATTTGGGACTTGTCTGGAAAGAAGTGTCGGGCAGAGGCTTTGATGAAATAAGTGTATTGATGGCCTGGACAGGGATTGTAGCATTCGCTTTTCAGATATATTTT
Source organism: Acetatifactor sp. (assembly GCA_045123675.1). Taxonomy (GTDB): domain Bacteria; phylum Bacillota; class Clostridia; order Lachnospirales; family Lachnospiraceae; genus Acetatifactor. Next base: position 19,630 of record JBGVKL010000150.1, read on the forward strand.
GATTTTTCAGGCTACAGTGATATGGCTATCGGTTTGGGGGCGTGTTTGGGATTTAAGTTCCCGGAAAATTTTGACTATCCCTATATATCCCGCTCTATTACTGAATTTTGGCGCAGATGGCACATTACACTGAGCCGGTGGTTTAAGGATTATGTATATATTCCTTTGGGCGGAAATAAAAAAGGATTGGCTAGGCAGCTTCGCAATATTTTGATTGTGTGGGTATTGACGGGTGTCTGGCATGGTGCCGGATGGAATTTCCTAATCTGGGGCTTATGGTTTGCAGTCTGGCTTATCTTAGAAAAGTTAGGACTGAGAAAAGTGATGAATGCGCTCCCGCAAATGATAGGAAGGACCTATACTTGGCTTATAGTATTAATCAGCTGGGTATTTTTTGCTCTGGACGGAGTGGGACCTACGTGGCAGTATTTGAAGGTAATGTTTGGTCTGCAGGGTGTGGGCTTGTATAATCGGGAAGCTGTATTTATGGTGTTGGAAAGCCTGATCCTGTTTATTATTGCGGCATTTGCTTCTACGCCTATCATACGGGTATTTTCCAAAGAGCTTAGGAAGTCGCGAAACGGATATACGGTAGCTTGTTACAGAGTGTTAGAGAAGCTGCTTCCTGCAATCATGCTTATTCTGTGTATAGCGTATATTGTGGATGCAACATACAATCCGTTTTTGTATTTTAGATTTTAGAAAAGTACCGGGGAAGGAGGGATGTTTGCTTGGAACCTCGGGATAAAAAAAGAAACGCGTGGAGAAATGTTCTCTTTTTCAGTATAATTTTGCTGGTCTTTTGTGTGGCGGATTTAACGCGGGAGGATATTTTTTTCTCGGAAAGTGAAAACAGAATATTGGCGCAAAAGCCGCGCTTTAGCATGGAAAGTCTCTTCTCCGGTGAATATATGAAAGACTATGAAGAATATGTAAATGACCAGTTTGTCAGCAGGGATAATTGGATTACCTTGAAGACCTATACGGATATTCTCCTGCAAAAGAAGGAGATTAATGGTGTTTATCTGGCAAAGGATGATTATTTGATTGAGCAACATCTGCCGCAGGACTATTCTCAGGAGATGATAGCCGGAAAGTTAGAGCTGTTGGGAGAGCTTGTGAAAGAATATCCTCAGACACAGGTGATGCTGGTACCTACAGCGGATAATATTTTGCTGGAGAAGTTGCCCGCACAGGTACCTTATTTTGACCAGAAGGAATTGCTGGAACAAGTCGAAGGAAAAGTAGGAGAATCACAGGTAATCAATGTGTTTGATGCGTTGACAGAGCATGCGCAGGAGGAAATCTATTATCGCACGGATCATCATTGGACCACGCGGGGAGCCTACTATGCGTATATGGAGTGGGCACGGGTGAATAATTTCTCACCGGTCAGATATCCTTTGGACAGTTTGCAGACAGTAACGGAGGATTTTAGGGGAACTTTATATTCTAAGATAAACCTGCCGGTGGAGGGAGAGGACATTCAGATGTTCCCCCAGACAGAAGTTTTGCCGGTAAAGATTACTTATGATATGGGGGTATCTTCGGAGAGCTTTTATGAGGAGAAGTATTTGGCGGGCAAGAATAAATACGGCTATTTTTTGGATGATATTCACGGATTGGTGGAGATTGAAACAACATCACCCATACGAAAGCAGTTATTTGTAATTAAGGATTCTTACGCCAATACCATGTTGCCTCTCTTAGCAACCCATTATGAAAAGATTTATGTGCTGGATTTAAGATATTTTAACGGAAAATTATTTGATTTTATGCAATCCTGCGATGAATATGGTAATATGGATGTGCTTGTACTATACAACTGTATTCATTTTTTGGAAGATTTTGAGTATAAATAAGGAGAACTACGGATGGCTAATTTGGGTATTCCGCAAAATACCATTGCGGTTTTGCAGAAGTATAATTTTAACTTTCAGAAGAAATTCGGACAGAACTTTTTAATTGATACCAGAGTGTTGGATAAAATTATCGACTCCGCAGAGATTACAAAGGATGATTGTGTGTTGGAAATTGGTCCGGGTATCGGTACTATGACACAATATCTGGCGGAGAGAGCCGGTGCGGTGGTGGCAGTGGAAATTGATAAAGCGTTGATTCCGATTTTAGAAGATACGCTGTCTGCCTACGATAATGTAACGGTGATTAACGATGATATTTTGAAGGTGGATGTAAATAAAATTGTAGAGGAGAAGAACCAGGGACGCCCCATTAAAGTGGTGGCAAATCTCCCCTATTATATTACTACGCCCATTATTATGGGACTGTTTGAAAGCCATGTGCCTTTGCAGAGTATTACCATTATGGTGCAGAAGGAAGTGGCTGACCGTATGCAGGTAGGGCCGGGAACCAAGGATTATGGTGCGCTTTCTCTGGCAGTACAGTATTATGCAAAACCGGAGATTGTGGCAAATGTGCCCCCGAACTGCTTTATACCAAGACCCAATGTGGGCAGCGCAGTAATCCGACTGACGCGCTATGAAAAGCCACCGGTATTTGTAGAGGATGAGAAAAAAATGTTTGCTATCATTCGTGCATCCTTCAATCAGCGTAGAAAAACATTGGTGAATGGTCTGACGAATGCTGCGGATTTACATATTTCCAAGGAACAAATCACACAGGTATTGGAGACTCTGGGATGGTCGGCTACCATTCGCGGAGAGGCTTTAACATTGGAGCAATTTGCACAGCTGAGCAATATATTGTTTGCGAAATAGGTCAAAAAACACAATATCTTGTATTTTTTTATGAAAAATTAAACTTTTATTTTTGACATCCTTATAGCACTATGATAAACTAAACAGTAATAGTGGGTTAATATTGATAAATGGAACATATAACGGATATTTTGTGATAAGGGAGCGAATTACCTTGGATAAGTATGAATACAAGATAAGAGAAGATGAAATTAAAGAGCTGATAGCACAGCGGGACTTTGAAGGAGCTGCGGAAGTGGCAGATACCATTGACTGGCGTCGCGTGAAAAGTGTCAAGATGCTGTGTATGGTCAGCGATGTGTACAAGAAGAATCGCAGATACGAGGACAGCCGTGATATGCTGTTGCTCGCATACGATCGTCACCCGGGCGGAAGAACCATTGTATACTCTCTTTGCGAATTAGCTATCAAGATGGGTGATTTAGGTCATGCATTGGAGTACTGCAAGGAATTTATTCAGATGGCACCGAAGGACCCGGGCAGATATATTTTGCAGTATAAGCTTTATGAGGCGCAGGAGGTGGGCCTTGAAGAGCGTATTGCTGTACTGGAGGAGCTTAAGAAAAAGGATTATCGCGAAAAGTGGGCTTACGAACTGGCACTTATGTATCATAAGGTCGGTATGGAAACCCGTTGCGTAGAAGAATGTGATGAGCTTATCTTATGGTTTGGTGAGGGAAAGTATGTAATCAAAGCCATGGAGCTGAAGATGCAGCATAGTCCGCTGACAGAACAGCAGCAGGAAAAGTATGATGCATATCTGAATCCGCCGGTAGAAGAAATCCCCCAGCAGGAGCCGGAAGCTCCCACATCGGAAGAAATTATGGACGCACCTACCGTGCGCGTACCGGTAGAGGAAATCGATATTCAGGTAAAAACCTTAGGATTAAGTAAATGTGACACCATCAATCTGCAGGAAGAAGTGGCTGCAGGATTAAAGGAGTTGTGGGATAGTTCAGAATATGCGAAGGATACATATGAAGAGGAACCCACCAAGGTATTGGTAACACCTTCTACAGCAGAAATAAGAGGAGTTGTAGAAAAGTTTACAGCAGAAGAAACAGGATATGAAACAGAAGCAGAGGAACCTCAGGAAGAGGCTGCAGAATCTCCGGTACAACCGGAAAGTTTGGATTGGCAGGCACCGGAAAGTGCGAAAGCAACGGAAGAACCTTTGCAGATGGTATTGCCCATTGCGGGTGCAGCACAGAGCGTTCGTCATGTGGAGCCACCGAAAGAAATGGCAAAAGTGCTCTCTATGGAAGGAGATGGCCAGATTAGCTTTGTAATGCCGGAAACCGTAGCGTTGGAAAAGCAGATTACCGGTCAGATGAATTTCAACGACATTATGTTGGAATGGGAGCGCATGAAGCTTGAGCTGGAAGAAAAGCGCAAAGAAAATGTCAGACAGATGGTGCTTCGTAATACCGGTTCCATGTTTACAGATTTTGAAGCATCCGTTCGAGACGGATTGTTAGAACAGTTGGAAAACGGTAAAACCATGGAAGAAATTCTTCCGCAGGCAGAAAGCTTGCAGATGGAAGAAGTTACTGATGTGGTAGAAGAGCTTGAGGAAGTAGCGGAAGACGTAGCTGAAGAAGTAGAAGAGCTCGAGGAAGTAGCGGAAGACGTGGCTGACGAAGTGGAAGAGCTCGAGGAAGTAGCGGAAGAAGTAGCTGATGAAGTAGAAGAGCTTGAGGAAGTAGCGGAAGAAGTAGCTGACGAAGTGGAAGAGCTCGAGGAAGTAGCGGAAGAAGTAGCTGACGAAGTGGAAGAGCTTGAGGAAGTAGCGGAAGACGTTACTGACGAAGTAGAAGAGCTTGAGGAAGTTGCAGAAGAGGATGTGCCGGAGTCAGACGGAGAGATCACGGAAGACGAATGGGAGAATGCAGAGGAAGCTCTTGATATTGTAGAAGAATTTGAGGAATATAGCGGAGAAGACGATGAAGAGCCGGAACAGGATTCTGAAGAAGAGGAAGAAGATTCGGCAGGACGTAGTCTGACCAAGGAAGAAAAAGAGCTGTTTGCTCCTTTTATTCAGGGACGTGAATCAAAAGACCAGTTGTTACATGCACTGGATACGATTTCACTGGCGGCTTATACCGGTAATGTAGTAATTACGGGTAGAGAAGGTCTGGATACCATGGGTCTGGCAAAGAGCATTATCAGAGAAATTCAAATGATGGATAGTAATTTCTCCGGTAAAGTGGCAAAGATTTCCGGAAGCTCTTTGAATAATCGTGATGTAGAGGAAATCGTTGAAGGCCTGGTAAATGGTGCGCTGATTATTCAGAAGGCAGGCGAAATCAATGAGACCACAGCGAAGAACCTGTATAAAGTATTACAGCAGGAGACAAGAGGTATCATTGTAATTCTGGAAGGTACCAAGCGAATGATGAATACCTTCTTTGAAAAGTATGGTTTGTTAGAGACTTGCTTTAATGCCAGAATTGACATGGAAGCATTGAGTGATGATGTTTTGGTGGCATTTGCAAATAAGTATGCAAGAGAAAACGAGTGCTCCATCGATGAATTTGGTATGCTGGCATTGCATAGAACCATTGCAGACAGACAGACCAGTGATCATGCAGTTACCATTATGGAAGTTAAGGAGATTATGGATGATGCCATTGCCAGTGCAAACCGCAAGACTATCGGACATTTCTTCTCCATTTTGGCAGCGAAACGATATGATGAGGAAGATATGATTATCATCCGTGAAAATGATTTTGAATAGTTTATAAGCAAACAGGCGGAAAGACCATGAGTGTCCGCCTGTTTTTCTTTGTTTATACCTACAGGAGCCTGGACCGGAATACCCTCTCCCCTCTGCCCGCTCGCGCTTAATGAAAACGTAGCAGCACTAGGTTCGAAAAAACCTCACCAAGTGCTGACGTTTTCAGGGCGGTCGGTGGAGAGGGTATTTCGGTCCCGGCTCCTGTGATTATAAACAAAAAAACACCACTCATGCCTAAGAAAAAGAGAAATTCAGCCGATATTCTTTATACACGAAGTAACCGGGAGGTAGGTATGAGGATTACATTTGACCATCAGGCTCAAGTAAATACGGAAAATACCAGGATGGAGAGAACTGTCAGACAGGAGCAGTCTGCGAAAGCATACGGCAACTGTATGGTGGCATTTGACGGTAAGGACAGGGTTGGATTTGGCATAGAGAATACCGGAAATCATAAGGGGAAAGCACAGGCGCAGTTACCGGTGCAGGGAACCGAGGCCGATGTTCAAAACATGCGTAATCAGTTGACAGTCATGTCTCATACCATGTCGGAGGAAGATTTTGCAAAGATGCAGGAAGAAGGATATGACCCTTCGGAAATAGAGCCGGAAGAGGCAGTTACTATTTTGGACAAGATTAAGTCGGAATTGGTAAAGGCAGGGGTACATGTAGCCGGTTATACGGACAGCATGGATATGGATACCTTGGCGGCGGCATTGGGGAACGAAGTGCTGGCACAGTCTGTAGTAAGTGCATTTACGGCCCAGGATATCCCGGTGGAGCAGGAGAACCTGGAGCAGGTAGTTAAGGCACTGGATATGGCTGCACAATTAGGAACCGTAAGCGAAAGCACTTATTATTACATGGCTGAGAATGAAATGACAGCAGTATTAAAGGACTTTTATCTGGCAGCTGCCAGCGGTTCACAGATGGAAAAGAAACCGGCCGGTCAGTACTTTGGTGAGGCGGTAAAGGGCTATATTACCAAGAATGTAGATGTGATGCCGGGACAGGAAGCACAGAGCACATTAAACATAGAGAATGAAATAGACAAACTTTTGGAACGATTGGGACTGGAGAATACCCCGGAGGAAAAGAATATTGCCTCTTGGCTGGTTGAAAAGGGATTGCCTGTAGACGCAGATACTATCGCTCGGATGAAAGATGTTTTTGCAGTGCAGTTTCCGCTTGCATCGGAGCATGTGATAAAGACTGCGGCAGCAGCTATTGCAGACGGTATTCCGGTAGAGGAGAAGAATCTGGCAGACCATACCTCTTATGTGGAGAAAGCGGCAGCCGTATATGAAAAATATCAGGGCGAAGATGCATATGCACTGGTGCAGGACAGAAGGAAGCTGGAAGAAATCAGACTCCATATGACTGTGGAAACAAATCTGAAGCTTCTGAAAAGCGGATTTGCCATTGATACAGCACCCATAGAGGAAGCAATTGAAGCGTTGAAAAATGCAGAGAGGGAGCTGGCAAAGCAGTATTTCCCTCAGGCAGAGGATTCGCAGATAAAGTATCAGGCATTTAAAGAAACACAGTCTGTGGTAAGAGAATTACCCACACTTCCGGCAGCTACCATCGGTTCCTGGACGCAGAAGCTGGAAGAAGGAACATTAAAGCAGTTCCATGCAGAAGGAAAAGCACTGGAAAGTGCGTACCAGAAAGCCGGCGAACGTTATGAAACGGTGTGGACAGCACCAAGAGCGGACATGGGAGACAGTATCCGTAAGGCATTTGCCAATGTGGATGAGATATTAAAAGATTACGCATACGAGCTTAGCGACGAGAATCGTAAGGCAGTACGTATTTTAGGATATAATCGAATGGAGATTACTCCGGAGAACATAGACAGAGTGAAAGCTGCAAGTGAAACGGTGGAACAGGTGGTGCGTCAGATGACACCGGCAGCCACTCTGAAAATGATTCGTGAAGGAGTGAATCCCTTAGAGAAAACCCTTCCTCAGTTACAGGAGTATTTCGAGCAATTACCTGAGGAGTACGCACAAACCAGTGAAAAGTACAGCAGGTTCCTGTATCGTCTGGAACATGCCGGAGAGCTGACAGCGCAGGAGAAGGATGCTTTTATCGGCTGTTACCGTCTGCTGAATCAGATGGAGAAATCAGACGGAGCGGCGATTGGAACACTGGTGAATGTGGGAGCAGAATTAAACTTTCAGAATTTGTTATCTGCCGTTCGTACAGGTAAGTTTAAAGGGCTGGATGCCCGCGTAGATGATATGTTGGGAAGCTTAAGTGAAGAAACGGTAATGAAGCTGTCTATTTCAGAACAGATTCAGTCCGGTTACGCGCAGAGCAAAAAAGAAGTGATGCAGGAGGCTGCAAAAGCACCGGCAGAAAACTATGCCATGTTAGAGCGCGGTCAGATTCCGACCACCGCTCAGAATATAATGGCCGCAACCGTATTGGAAAAGGCTCCCGCAGAAGTGTTCGGAAAATCATGGCAAAAGGCAAAGAGGGAAACTTCCGGTCTGTTGCCGGAGCATATGGAAGGAAAGATTTTTTCGACAGAGCTTTGGCAGAAGCTGGAGAGCAGGGAAGGCTTTGAAAAGGAATATGCACAAAGCGTAGATACCACTCAGCAAAATGTGGAAGAAGCCACCATTGAAGAGGCGGACACTACGGTAGACGTGAAAGAGCTGCAGATGTTGAGCAAGCAGTTACATATTATGCGAAAGCTTTCTATGACGCAGGAGTACTATTTCCCCATGGAAATTGCAGGAGAAACAACAGGTGTTCATCTGCAGTTTACGCAGGGTGAAAATAAGGGTCTGGTGCGAATTACCATGGAAAGTGCAGCACTTGGCAGAATCAGTGGTGCATTACAGGTGACAGAAGATGTAAGTGGTTATTTTGTAGGAAATCGGAAGGAAGTGGTAATGAATTTGAAAAAATCTTCCGATATAGTAAATAACAGCCTCGGCGAAGAATGGAAGTTTTGCGAGGTGGAATTTGTTTATAGTGAATCAAATCATATCCCTATGGATTGGACACGGACGTCCGCTGAAACCCAGGTAGACAGCGACAGCCTGTATAGGTTGTCCAGGAACTTTTTACAGGTGGTGAAGGCTGTGGGTGATGCAAGGAGTGAAGAAGAATGAGAATTAATTACAATGTATCCGCAATGCTGACAAACAATGCATTGGCAAATAATGATAACTTTTTATCCCAGTCTCTTCAGAGATTGTCGTCCGGTTTAAAAATCAATAACGCAAAGGATAACCCGGCAGGTCTGGCGATTTCCAAAAGAATGAATGCCCAGCTGGAAGGCTTATCTGTAGCAAATCAGAATGCCAGCGATGGCGTGTCCATTATTGAAACTGCGGACGGAGCATTGACAGAAGTGGCAGAAATGCTGCAGAGAATGAATGAACTTTGTGTGCAGGCAGCGAATGGAACACTGAGTGATGACGACCGTCAGGTAATTCAGGATGAAATAGCGCAGCTTAAAGATGAAATAGAAAGAGTTGCAGACGCTACAGAGTTCAACGGACAGCCTCTTTTGAACGGTGAATTTGATGTGAAGGGATATACCAGTGAGGAAAATATCAAGGTAACCACATTTAGTGATACTACACCGGCACAGACTTATGTGATTGATAGTCTGACCATTGCAGAAGAAGAGGACGAATTTGGCAATACTGTGAAGACAGTAACCGGCATTGCGTATGGTGAGAATTTCCCGGAAGGTTTGGAGGCTGTAGAAGTAGATGACAGTTTTGTAACCATTAAAGGAAAACAGGGCTTTGAAATCAAGCTGGATATTAAAGAAGCAGAAGCAGGAACTTACACGGGCGTTGAAGTAGAAGTAGCAGATGTAGGTCCCATGAGATTACAGATTGGTGCTAATGAAGGACAAATCTTGTCAGTAGATATTCCTACCATTTCTTTGAGAAATATGGGAATCGACGATATTGATGTGAGCACGGAGCTGGGAGCAAAGGATGCACTGACACGTATGAGTGGTGCAATTTCCTATGTTTCTTCTGTGAGAGGTAAGTTGGGTGCATACCAGAACCGTCTGGAGTCTACCATCGACAGTCTGGATGTGACCAGTGAAAATATGACAGCTGCATATTCCAGAATCATGGATGTGGATATGGCTGAGGAAATGACTAATTATACTACATATCAGGTATTGACCCAGGCCGGTACGTCCATGTTGGCACAGGCAAATGAAAGACCTTCACAGGTATTACAGTTATTGCAGTAATGGAGGGAAGCTATGACCAAGGAAATGAAGCAGCAGTTTACCTTTCGTATCACGCAGGCCAACCCTACGGACATGATTGTAATATTATATGAAATGGCACTTATGTTTCTGGGGGAAGCAAAGGAAGCGGGAGAAAAAGAAGACTTTGCAGAATACAAGCAGGGAATTCATAAGACTCGCGCCTGCATTAATGAGTTAATAGCATCTTTACATATGGAGTATGAAATAGCCGGTAATCTGTATAAGCTGTACATGTTTTGCATTCGCAGACTGGCGTATGCGGAGGTTCGTAAAGAGGTACAGGTGCTGGCAGAGGTGGAAATGGTTATTTCTAAGCTGAAGGACGCTTATGCTCAAATCGCACCGAGTAATCCGGCAGCACCTGTTATGAGTAACACACAGACCGTTTATAGTGGTCTGACTTATGGTAAGGGCGCTTTAGCTGAAGACATGACGAACCAGAGCTCTAATAGGGGAATGCTGGTATGATGATTCTTTCACGGTAGCAGCTTCGGCAGCAGAAAGTTCACACAAATGTTTATAACGTTTTTGCAGAGCATTAATTTCATAAATGTAGCTATCGATCATATCTTCATCGACGGCATAATCAAAACCTGCATAGGCGCTATCCAGTGCCTGGCGGGTTTTTTCTATTTCGGTTCGGAGACTGGTGGTTGTAAAGTCATCTTCCAAAAGCCCCGGCGTCTCGTAATTTTTTTTGTATAATACCTTCATTTCTCTCCATTCTGTCCTTAGGACGTATTGATGTTGTTAAAAGTATAGCCTCAAGGAATGTAAAATATACCAAAAAATATTTTTATTTTGCATATGGACAAACAAAATAGTGTGTGCTATAATCCATTTCAACCGAAGAGATTCTATCTTCTGACTAACAATTTTCTTAATTCTAGTTTTTTCTGTGAATCACACGAATTTCCACAGGACTAGTTAATATGATGCATAAGGAGGTATTTTTTTGGAGCATAAGTTATTGGTATTATGCGACCCGGAGGAAGACTATTTACAGCACATGGCTGATTTTTTGCGTAGGAAAAAGCAGGCACCGTGGGAAATAATAGCCTATACAAAACCGGAGGAGCTTTTGAAATTGGAGGAACCTATTGAAATCTTAATGATTTCAGAATCTGCCTATAGTGCTTTGGTGGACAAGTTGTCGGTAAAGCTGCCGATTTTGCTCAATGAAAGTGGTGTGATACAGGGGCAGGTATCCGTTAATATTGATAAGTACCAGGAAGCAGAGAGGGTACGCCAGGCAGTCTGGACTTATTATATGGAGCAGGAAGATGATTTTCTGCCCGGGCTGGAAAGTGGTAAGCGTACACAATTTATCGGTATGTATTCCCCGGTGAGACGCTGCCTGCAAACTACCTTTGCCATGACCTACGGACAACTTTTGGCAGAGAAATACCGGACGCTGTATCTTTCCTTTGAATACTTTGGCGATAGGCAGGAGTGGATGGAAAGTGAAAAAGACGGTTTGTCTAAATTATTATATTTTCTGCAGGAAGAAAACGGATTTTTACCGCATGTACGAACCATAGTGCGGCGGGTGGGGAATATGGATTATGTGGCGCCCATGCTAAACGGTAATAATTTATTATTTGTTACCCTACAGGAGTGGAGAAAGCTCCTGCAAAGACTGGCTGACAGCGGAGAGTATGATTTTATCATTTTGGATTTGAGCGAAAGTGTGCAGGGATTGTTTGAGATTCTGAGACTTTGCAGCCGAGTATATACCATCGTGAAAGAGGATTCCATGGCAAAATGCAAAGTGACACAGTACGAGCAGCTTTTGTCTTTGCAGGAATATGAAGATGTAAAACGTAAGACTGCAAAATATGTATTGCCGTTATTTCGTAAGCTCCCGGTGGAAGTGGAACAGTATACTAAGGGAGAATTGGCAGAGTATATCCGGGAATTGTTGTATAAGGAGGAGATTGCCTGATGGAGTATGGGGAGTGCAAAAGTAAGCTGCGGGAGGCAGTGCTTACTAAGTTAGATTACACCAGAGAGCAGACGGACGAAGAAGTTCTTAGTATTATAGATGATGTGATTCTGGAATGGGAACAGGGAAGACTACTTCCCATAAGTGTCAGCCGGAGATTGCGGACGGAGCTGTTTGATTCTTTGCGGCGGCTGGATATTTTGCAAAATCTGGTAGAAGATACAAGTGTTACAGAGATTATGATTAATGGTCCCAATCATATTTTCATTGAAAAGGACGGGACTTTGACTAAGTGGGAGCAGTGCTTTGAATCGGAGGAGAAGCTGAAGGATGTTATACAGCAGATTGTGGCCGGTTGTAACAGAGTAGTGAATGAGGCATCCCCCATTGTAGATGCCAGACTAAATAATGGCAGTCGTGTAAATATTGTTTTGGACCCTATTGCGTTAAACGGGCCCATAGTAACGATTCGAAGATTTCCGGATAAGCCCATAGATATGGACCGCCTTATCAGAAATCATTCTATTACCGCTCAGGTGGCGGAATTCTTAAAAACACTGGTAATAGCCAAATACAATATTTTTATCAGTGGTGGTACCGGTAGTGGAAAAACTACCTTTCTAAATGTTTTGTCAGGATTTATTCCCAAGAACGAGAGAATTATCACAATTGAAGACAGTGCGGAGCTACAGCTGCAGGGGCTGGAAAATCTGGTACGCCTGGAGACTCGCAACAGCAATGTGGAAGGTTGTCGGGAAATTACCATGCGAGAGCTGATTAAGAGCAGCTTACGTATGCGACCGGACCGAATTATTGTGGGAGAGGTCAGAGGTGCGGAAGCAGCGGATATGGTCACCTGTTTAAATACAGGTCATGAAGGCTCCTTATCTACCGGGCATGCCAATAGTGCCAAGGATATGCTGGCGCGTTTGGAGACCATGATTTTAATGGGTATGGCAATACCTCTAGAGGCTATTCGCAGACAGATTGCGTCCGGAATTGATATTCTGATTCATTTGGGAAGGTTACGGGATGGAAGCAGAAAAGTGTTGGAGATACTGGAAGTCATAGGGTATGAGGAAGGTGAATTTGTGCTAAATCCCCTGTTTCGCTTTGAAGAAACAGAGGCAGAAGAAAAGGACTGCGTAATGGGACAATTATGTAAGAAGGGGGACCTGATAAATGATAAGAAACTGGGTGCGGCAGGCTTTGGAAGAATGTAAGGACTGGAGTATATGGGAGCTTTTGCGTGGCGTGTTGGTTGTCTTGTTTTTTGCATACTTTTTTTATCGAAGCGTCTGGGCAATTCTCTTTATGCTTCCCGTAGGAGTGGCATTTGTGTGGTGGGAGCACAAGAAAAGGATGCAGGAGGAAGAGCTATTTTTTCTGGAGCAGTTTAAGGAATGTATTCTCTCGGTAGCTGCATCCTTGCGGGCAGGATATGCTGTGGAAAATGCTTTTTTGGAAAGCATGGGTGATATGCGCATGATGTACGGAGAAAATTGTGAAATGCTAAAGCACCTTCGGGTGATAGAGCAGGGTCTGCAGAATAATGAAACACTGGAGAATTTGCTTTTCGTTCTGGCAAAGAGAAAGGAAAACAAGGATGTACTGGAATTTGCGGAAGTTTTTGCCATAGCGAAACGAAGCAGCGGAAACGTTACGGATACCATAGTGATTTACAGTGGAATTATTTCGCAGAAGCTGGAGGGAACGCAGGAAATTCGAACGGTTCTGGCTGCAAAGCGTCTGGAGCAAAAGGTAATGAATGTTACACCGTTTTTGATTGTATTGTATTTGGAATACAGTAATCCGGGATATTTTGACATGATGTTTCACAATCTGTCCGGAATATTGCTTATGACCGGCTGTTTGGTGGTATATGTGGTGGCCTTTGCCATGGCGGAAAGAATATTTGTAAAGGCATATAGTTAGGAGGGAACATGGCTATTGTTGGTGGTGTGGTTCTGGTTCTTTTGTTTGGAGTGCTGGGATTTATGGTAAGAGATGGGCAGGGAGATTTGTTTCGTCGGATGGGTAGTCTTCTGTACGATTTTTGCAACGTGAGAGGCTATAAATTAACGAACAGCAGGAGCGTTCGCAGTGATTTGGAACATCTTCATCCGGGACAGAGTAAAGAGGCACTTCGTAAGAATTATTATGTGGAAAAGATTCGACTGGTATTGCTGATTTTGCTGGTAGGGGCAGTGCTTGGAATATTGTTACAGGTTAAATATTGGGCGGAGGGTGGAGGACAATCGATAGAGGCCTTGCAAAGAGGCGAAACCGGGCAAGGAGAAAGAGAAGTAATACTGGAAGCGGTGGTAGGGCGGGATAGGGAAAAAATTGTGATAGAAGTGTCGGAAAGAATGCTGACCGACCGGGAACTGGAGGTCTTGTTTAAGGAATGCGCCGGAGGATTGGACCGGTGGATAGAAGAAAACAAGGATGCATCCGGGAAAATATCACAAGAATTACAACTTCCGGAAAGCTTGGATGGATACCCTTTTGAAATTCTTTGGAGGGAAAACGTAGAAGGGGAGCTGAAAGCATATTTGTATTATGGGGAAGAAATGTACTGTCATACGCTTTTTGTGGAAAGAAATCGGATGAGTGACGGGGAGGCTTCTATGGAAGAAAGGCTTTGTCAGGAAATTGAGAAACAGAACATCGAAACCCAATATGATGAAATGCTGACACTTCCTGCCGAGCTGGACGGGGGAAATATTGTATGGAGGGAGGTGACGGAAAACTACAGCGGGTTGCTTATGATTGCGGCAGCAGTTGTGGCCATTGGTGTGTTCTTTTTGAAGGATAGAGATTTGCACGATGAATTGCTGAACAGAAAAAGAAATATGCGTATGAGCTATCCGGTCATATTAAACAAATTTGTGTTATATATGGGAGCAGGATTAACGGTACGGGGAAGCTTTTTAAAAATTGCATCGGACTACCAAGGCCGGAAAGAAGGAATGGAAGCTTATGAGGAAATGCTTATTTCCTGTAATGAGCTGAATGCAGGTATCTCGGAAAGTCAGGTATATGAAAGCTTTGGTAGCCGCACCGGGCTACAGGAGTATGCCAGATTTGCAACCATGCTGAGTCAGAATTTAAAAAAGGGCAACGCTGCATTGCTGACCAGATTACGCGAAGAAAGTGAAAAAGCGCAATTGGAAAATTTGCAGTACAGAAAAAAACTGGGAGAAGAAGCGCAAACCAAGCTGCTAATACCGATGGTAATGATGATGGCCATCGTGATGCTCTTGGTAATGATTCCTGCTTTTTCATCCTTTTGAGAAAGAGAGGAAAAGAATGAGGAAAGTAATTAATTGGATGGATCGCAAGCTTATTGCGATGAAAATGTATGTTACAGATAATAACGCCGGCTTTGGAACAGTTGAAGTCGTGTTGCTGATTGTTGTCATGATTGGTCTGGTTCTTATCTTTAAATCGCAAATCACAGATCTGGTAGAATCTATTTTCTCCAAGATTACCAAGCAGGCAAATAAAGTATAAGCCATGCAGAAAAGAAGGGCAAAAGGTTATTTGACGATTTACCTTTCGCTGACGCTTATGATTATGCTTTCCTTGTGCCTGACGTTAATCGACGGCACAAGGAGAAGCTGCGTCAGACTGGAAGCGGAATGTATTACAGATGCAGCAGTGTATAGTGTCATGGCAGAGTATCACAGGGAATTGTTTCGACAGTACAATCTTTTTTACATAGATAGTTCCTATGGCAGAGATTATCCATCGTTTTATAATACACAAGCCAGATTGCTGTATTATCTGGAACAGAATACTTTGGAGGAAAATTGTACGCAGTTTGATTTTCTATATAAGGATTTGTTAGGGTTAGAGCTTTTGGAAGCGGTTGTAAATCGTGTGGCATTTGCAACGGACGATAACGGACAAAGATTTCAGAAACAGGCAGCGCAGGTAATCTTGCAGGACGCAGGAGCCGGTTTGGTGGAAGAGGTATTAGAGCATGTGGGCGTGGTAGAGGAACACCGTATGGCAGAGTATGATATTGAGGCTCAGATACAGGCAGTTGGAAGAGAGATGGATGAAATTGTGGAAAAGAAAGCCTCTGAAAAAGATACCCTGTGGACCATGGACGTAAAAACGCCCATGGAGTATGTAGGAGCATTAATGGAACAGGGAGTGCTGTATTCTGTGTTGCCGGGAGAAGATATTTCGTCGGTTTATGTAGATGTATCACCTTACTTTTCAGCTCGGAAAAAGAGGGGAGATGTCAATGAAGGAAATGGAGAGGCGCAGGAAGTGTCTGTCACGGAAAAGATATTATTTCATGAATATCTGCTTCGGTATGCAGGGTTTTACGGGCAGGAAAAGCAGGAGGGATTGTTAAAATACCAGATAGAATATCTTTTGGGCGGTCAAAGCTCGGACAGGGAAAATCTTGCACATGTGGTATCTGTATTGTGTGGGATAAGAAGTGCCTCCAACGTGCTTTATTTGTACGGAGACGCTGAGAAAAAGGCTGCTGCGGAAGCGGTTGCTACGGCGCTTGCAGCGGCCATTTTGGTGCCGGAGCTTTCACCTGTCTTTGAGACAATATTGATTCTGGGCTGGGCTTATGCAGAAAGTCTTTACGATGTAAAGGTATTGCTGGCAGGAGGGAAAGTGCCATTAATCAAAAACAGTGAGGACTGGCATTACGATTTGGATAGCATTCTGCAAGGGGTAGATGTGCAGGTAAATGATTTGGGGCAGAGGGGACTCGCGTATAAAGATTATTTACATGTACTGCTTTATCTGACAAATGCAGAAAAATTGACGTATCAATTCATGGATATTGTAGAAATGGATATTCGTCAAACACCGGGAAATGAAAAGTTTCGATTGGATGGTTGTATTGAGTGGATGGATGTGCGAACTGTATTCAAATCCCGTAGTGGTTATAAGCATGAAACAGTTTTAAAGGTAGATTATGAATAAGAAAGGGGTGAAGAAAGATGTCTTTCTTGTGGACAAAAAAACGGTCAAATAAAAATACAAGAGTGCCTTCTCCGACAGATATAGAGGACAAAATAGACCAAAAATCCCGTAAAAAACATATAATCCCTAAAAGGTTTGCAAGGAAGATGTCTTCCTTCGCCTCTTTTCTTATTCATAGAAGGATTCGGGCAGGAATGACGGTAGAAGCATCGGTGGTATTACCTTTATTTATTTTCTTTTTCCTACATCTGGCAAGTTACATGGAAATGCTGCGTTTGCATGGAAAGCTTACACTTGCGCTTTGGGATGCCGGGAAAAAGGTGTCTGCGTATGCAGTAATAACAGAAGAGAGCGGCATAGACGTACCGGATATGGCAGTATCGTATCTGTATGTTCAGAATCATGTAAAGAATTTGCTGGGAAAGGACTATTTGGACACTTCACCATTAGTATACGGAAGTGGTGGATTAAATTATTTGGCATGTGATTATGATGAGGGTTTTACGGATATTGCCGTAACATATCAGGTTCACCCGCAAATAACAGTGTATCCGTTTTCTTATATGCGTATGGTGAATCGTTACTATGGGCGTGTATGGAGCGGTTACGATGTGGAAAAGGAAACGCCGGAATATGTTTATGTAACCATATACGGCGAAGTGTGGCACGAAACGACCGACTGCAGATATCTGAATATTGAAGTGTATGGAGCGGACAGGGAGCAGGTGGGAGGATTGCGTAATGCAGGCGGAAAGAAATACCGTCTTTGTGAATTGTGTGAAGATGAAGAATGGGGAATGCAAATATATTATACGCCTCAGGGAGAATGTTATCACAAGGATAGAGAGTGTTCTTCCTTGGTTAGATATATAAGAGCAGTGGAATGGCAGGAGCATATGCCGTACAGAGCATGTAGTAATTGTGTGAAGGAGGATGGGAAGTGATTGTATTTGTAGTGTTTGCAGTAATTTTATTAGTGGTTGGAAGCGTATATGATTGGAAATATCACAGTTTGCCCATGTGGTTACTGTTAATTGGAGGAGTGGGTGGTGTGATTGGAATATTTTTCGCATGGCAAGGGGAAATAAGAAGCATCACAGAGCTTTGGACGGCACTGTTGCCCGGAGTGATGGGAATCCTTTTGGCATATGTCACCAGAGAACAAATTGGTTATGGGGACGGATGGATTTTGCTCATAATGGGAGCCTGTCTGGGAGTGGCGCAGGTGGTGGCAGCTTTGTTTTGGGCATTGGCAGGAGTCTGTATAGTCAGTATTTTCCTGTTGATGAGTAAAAAGGGAAATCGTAGCAGCCAAATTCCCTTTGTTCCGTTCTTATGTGTGGGAAGTCTGGTAACCATATTGGGAGGATGATGAAAATGAAAAAGAGATTGGGGGCTTATATGACAGTAGAAGCGGCACTGATTATGTCGGTAGTGCTGATGACATATGTATTCCTGATTGACTGTATGATTTTTCAGTATGAACGGTGTGTGGAGGAACTGGAGGCCGGGCGAAAAAACGTACGGGGAACGGAAGCGGAGGAGTGGATATATGAAACAGAGCATACGAATCCCATGCTGCTTTTACGGCTGCAGAGAACAATATTAGAAAAACGGAAGGAAGAGGAGAAGGTTAAGTAAATGCTTGCGACAGAATATTTGAGAAATTGTAATTGTAATTACGAAAGGTTTCATTTGGAGGAAAAACCGCAGGAAAAAAGGTACCAGTACTGTATTTTAAGCAGGGGCGGAATTCGCCATTTGTTACCTACAAGCCTGCGTTACATAGATGGGGAGGCTTATTTATATTATGATATTTCATCAACGCAGAATGTGGAGCAGCTATTTTCACAACGTTCCATTAAAAGAGAATGGATGAAGGATTTTTTGTGGGGAATCCGGCAGCTGCATAATGAATTGGACCGGTTTTTGTTGGAAGACCAAAGCATTATATGGAGCCCCAGACAGATTTTTCAGGATTTAGAAAAAAATGATTTCTTTTTCATGTATGTTCCTTATCGCGAGGAGAAGGATAGTTTAACGGAGCTGATGGATTTTCTGATAGAGCATGTGGATTATGGGGATGAGACTTTTGTGGAGTTTATATATGAAACCTATGAACAGATAAAGCAGGTAGGGCAGGAATATTTGAGAAAGCAAATCCATGAGGCTTGGAGTAATCTGGAACATAATCCTAAGAATGTGATGGAGGAAGAGGAGCGGCAAATGGTACAGGAAATTTGTCAGACTTATGCATCACAAGATGCAGGAAATCGGGTGCAGGAAGAAAAGAATACGGATATGGCGAAAAGACCTCGCCGATTCTTCTGGGAAGGTATGGGTAAAAGGAAGAAGGAAAAAGAGGATTACCGTGAAAGACTGCGACAGAGAATAACAGGTATGGAAGCTCTGGCAGTGTGTGAAGAGACCATATATGAGAAGGATAACTTGTCACAGACGGGAAGGCCGGGAAAAGTAAAGGATGCAGAAAAGCATGTGGAATTTTCATACAAAGAGAGCGGAGAGGAGGAAGAATATGGTAAAACAATATATATAGAAGAAAGTGTTGTAAAAAAAGAACCTTCTTTATATAAACCGGATGGCGAAGTGGCAATGCGGCTGGAGGAATTTCCTTTTGTGGTGGGTAAGAAGAAGGAGAATGTAAACCTGACAATTAATGATTATTCTGTAAGTCGTGTGCATGCGAGAATCACAAGGGAGGAAGGTATTTATTATATAGAAGATTTAAATTCTACCAATGGAACATTTAAAAATGGATTACGATTGCAGCCATACGAGAAGCGACGGTTGGAAAAGGGGGATGAACTTAGATTTGGTAAAACAGAATATATCTACCGATAAGCGCAGGGTTGACGAATAGGGTAAAAGAGTGGTACAGTTTTCTAAATAGGTAATTTGCAAGAGAAAGAGTATAAGGACAATGAAAGCTTTATTATGGAAAATAAAAAGAAGTCCATGTGTCAGCATTATATTGGTTGCGGTAAACTGTATCCTATTTTTTCTATGTCAGATACTGGGCGAGCGCCTGTATATGATGGGATATCTGGGCATGAGAGGGATTCTAATTGAAAAAGAATACGGCAGGTTTCTGTGGTCCATGTTTTTCCATAGTGACTTGCAGCATCTGTTCAATAACATGATATTATTGCTTTTCATGGGATCCATGCTGGAAAAGATAGTGGGGCATCTGCCATATACAATTCTTTACTTTTTGTCGGGTATTGGCGGAGGAGTCTTATCGCTTTTGGTAAAATATCTGGAGGGTGACTGGTCAAACTCGATTGGTGCCAGCGGAGCTATATTTGGTTTAGATGGTCTGCTTCTGGCAGTCGTAATACTTCTGCGCGACCGGGTGGCAGATGTTACACCTATGAGAGTTGGCTTGATGATAGGTCTTTCTTTATACAGTGGATTTACCGGAGAAAATATTGATAATGCTGCCCATGTGGGTGGATTGTTGGTAGGGCTGATAACCGGCTTGATTATTTGTGCAGTGATACGCATTCGACAAGATAAACAAGGTTATCGTAATGCAACCATAAGAATATACAGGTGAGAGGTGTTTAGGTGAATATTCATATTTATTACGGCGGAAGAGGTCTGATTGATGACCCGACTTTATATGTGATCGGAAAAATGCAGGAGGTATTGGAGGAACTTCATGTAAAGGTGACCCGATACAATTTGTATGAATACAAGAATTCTATAGTTACACTGCCACAGACCTTAAAGGAAGCAGATGGTGTCATTTTGGCATCTACAGTGGAGTGGTATGGTATCGGTGGCTATATGCAGCAGTTTTTGGATGCCTGCTGGTTGTATGGTGACAAAGAGGTTATTGGAAAGATATATATGTGCCCGATTGTTATGTCAACCACATATGGAGAAAGAGAAGGAAAGCTTACGCTTGCTACTGCCTGGGAAATCTTAGGAGGAAGACCTTGTAGTGGTATTTGCGGATATATTGCAGATACAGCAACTCTGGAGTTGGGCCGTCAGTATGATGCAATTATTGAGAAAAAAGCTGAAAATATGTATCGTACTATTAAGCAGAAGGTTTCCAGCTTCCCTACCAGTAATCAGGCGGTGAAGAAAATGGTGGCAATAACGCCGGCTATTGACTTAACCCCTCAGGAAACAGAACAGTTATCCGAATATGCTTCAGATGACGGTTATGTACAGCGACAGAAGGAAGATATTCAGGAGCTGGCAAATATGTTTCGGGATATCATGAGTGAGAATGTGGAAGAAAGCAAGGAAAATTATATCACTTGTTTTAAAAAGGCATTTCGTCCGCAACCAGGGTGTGACGCGGTATATCAGTTATCTATAGAGAATAAGAAGCTGGTATTGTATATGAAGGTGGCTGCGGGTACATTGGAATGTTCTTGGGAGGAAATGAAGAACGTGTCCGTAACGTTATCCTTGGATGATACTGTATTAGAGGATATTCAGGCGGGAAGAATGACTTTCCAGAGGGCATTTATGTCAGGTGCCATGAAGATGAAGGGTGATTTTAAGATACTGCGTTCCATGGATCAACTTTTTGTGTTTGAGGAAGCGTAGAAAGGAAGGACTTATAATATGAAGAAAGATGATTGTATTTTCTGTAAGCTGGCGAATGGAATAATACCAACTAACAGTATTTATGAAGATGAGGACTTTAATGTAATTTTGGATGCAGCTCCTGCAACCAAGGGACATGCTTTGATTTTGCCCAAAGAGCATGCGGATAATTTATATGAATTGCCGGAAGAAACTGCTGCAAAGGTATTGGTGCTCGCAAAGAAGCTGGCAACAAAAATGACTGAGAAGTTGGGCTGTGATGGATTTAATATTGTACAGAATAATGGAACAGTAGCAGGACAGACAGTATTCCATTTTCACATGCACCTGATTCCCAGATATAATAACGATGGACAAAAGATTGCCTGGGAACCTCAGAATGTGGAAGCTGAAGAATTGAAAAATACAAAGGATATATTAGCGGAGTAGGAAGATGCGTACAATTCACGTAGATACAATTATAGATAATCTGAAAGAGATGTGTATTGAGGCGAATCATTTTCTGACGCCGGATATGAAGGATGCATTATATCTTGCAAAAGAGCAGGAAGAAGCTCCGTTAGGCAAACAAATTTTGGAGCAGTTGCAGGAAAATTTGCAGATAGCAGGAGAGGATATGATTCCCATTTGTCAAGACACCGGTATGGCTGTTGTTTTCATGGAAATCGGCCAGGAAGTGCATTTTGAAGGTGGTAGTCTGGAGGAAGCCATACACGAAGGTGTGCGCCGAGGATATGTGGAAGGTTTTCTGCGTAAATCGGTTGTAAAGGATCCTTTGATTCGTGAAAATACAGGAGATAATACGCCTGCCATAATTTATTATGATATAAAGCCGGGTGATAAAGTGAAAATCACAGTGGCTCCAAAAGGTTTTGGCAGTGAGAATATGAGCAGAGTATTTATGCTGAAACCGGCCGATGGTATAGAAGGTGTGAAAAACGCAATACTAACCGCTGTAAAGGACGCAGGCCCCAATGCCTGTCCGCCTATGGTAGTGGGGGTTGGTATTGGCGGTACGTTCGAGAAATGTGCCATGATGGCAAAGCAGGCTCTTACCAGACCGGTGAATGAGCGCTCAACGATACCTTATGTAAAGGATATGGAAGAGGAGCTGCTCGAGAGAATTAATGCATCCGGTATTGGTCCCGGCGGCTTGGGAGGTACTACTACAGCGTTGGCTGTGAATATCAATACATATCCTACACATATTGCGGGATTGCCGGTGGCGATTAATATATGTTGTCATGTAAACCGCCATGCGGTTAGAGTATTATAAGAAGGTAAGAAATATGGATAGATATATGAAAGCGCCTATGAGTGCAGAAGAGGCGAGTACGTTACGTGCCGGAGATTACGTATATTTAAGTGGTACAATTTATACGGCCAGAGACGCAGCGCACAAAAGAATGTATGAAGCATTGCAGGAAGGCAGAGATTTACCTATTAATATGAAGGATAATCTGATTTATTATATGGGGCCTTCTCCTGCCAGGGAAGGACGCCCAATCGGATCGGCAGGTCCTACCACAGCCAGTCGAATGGATAAGTATGCTCCGTCTCTTATGGATTTGGGTTCCAGAGGCATGATTGGCAAGGGAAAACGCTCGCAGGCGGTGAAGGATGCACTGGTTCGAAATAAAGGAGTATATTTTGCGGCAGTAGGAGGAGCAGGTGCATTATTATCAAGATCAATTGTTTCTTCCGAAGTAGTTGCCTATGATGATTTAGGAACAGAGGCTATTCGTAAGCTGGAAGTGAAAGACTTTCCGGTCATTGTTGTTATTGACAGTGAAGGAAATGACTTGTATGAAACAGCGATTTTGGAATATCAAAAGTAATTCGAGATTTGAGTAAAATATCAGCAGAAGACAAGGTAAAGTATCATGATTATTTGACAGAGCTTCCTTTATATAAGAAAATACAGGTAAATGATTCAGTAATGACTTGCATTATATCCCGGCAAGTATTAAATATCCGTTTATGGTAGTAGGACATTATCCAACTGAAAGATTGGACTGTAATGGTATTTTCTTTGGAAGTAGGTATATAAATATTGATAATGGGGTAAATATAACTAAGGGACGAAAATTGGCTTGTTTAAGGCTGGAAGATATGAAGGAGTATTATGCGTAATCTCTGACAAAATTTAAATTAAAAAAATTGAAAAAGGGAATTGACAAACATAATCTCCTTATGTATAATAACATTTGCGTCACGAAAAGACGTGAACTTAATATTGGTAAGGACGTAGTTCAGTACATGGAGAAATACTCAAGAGGCTGAAGAGGCGCCCCTGCTAAGGGTGTAGGTCGTTTGCGCGGCGCGAGGGTTCAAATCCCTCTTTCTCCGTTTATTACCAATATAAAAGCAAAAAGAATCTTGAGCAATTGAGATTTCTTTTTTTGCGCTTTTTTCAAAGGCTGGTTGACAAAGGACAGGCCTTATGATACTATGAAAACCCACCCCTTAAAGACAAAACGGGGCGGTAAAAAAAGTTTAAAAAACTTTTAAAAAAGTTGTTGACAAAGCAAAATGGCTGTGTTATTATAACAAAGCTGTCGCGAAAAACAACAGCACAAACGACTTCTGTGAAGTCGTTGGAAATACGCAGAGCGTATTTCGGGAGACTTGTTTACAAGTCTCTT
>JBGVKL010000151.1:0-3939 GCA_045123675.1 Acetatifactor sp.
GGCTTGACAGCTCTGGTTGTAGGAGGCTGCTTCGTAATAGCAATGTTCTTCTCACCGCTGTTCCTTTCAATACCATCTGCAGCTACAGCTCCGGCTTTGATCATTGTCGGATTGCTGATGGCGGAGCAGATCAAGAATGTGAATTTCGATGATTTCTCTGAGTCAATCCCTGCATTTGTATGTATGCTTATGATGCCGCTGACGTACTCGATTTCTAACGGAATTCTTATAGGAATGATAACTTATGTCCTAATGAACATTATCTGCGGTAAATTCAAGAAATTGTCTCCTGCAATGTACATTCTTGCAATTCTGTTTATCCTGAAATATATTTTAATCTAACCATATTCGAATTTATCTAACAGACTTGACACAGTTCAGCTGACGCCCCCTTACTTTCTTTTTATTCAATGTTACCAACCATTTTTGGCAACATTACCGTAAATATCCAATCAAGGGATTGTAAGCTCGCCTTAACGCTTACAATCCCTTGTCTGTAGAGAGCTATGCAGTAGCAGCGATCAGATTCAGTCCGAGGGTATGGAGGGCCTCCTTTATCTCTTTCATTCTTTTCTCGCTTGGAGTTTTCACCCCATAAATATATTGAGACAGAAGGCTCTTATGGATACCGATTGACCTTGCCACCTCGGAAACATTGAGCTGCGGAAACTTGGCGAACAAGGCCGCAACCTCATTGTTGTATTCAGGTTCCGCACTCTGGTAAAAGGATGAGATACGGCATCCGCTTCCTTTAATGTGGGAAATACTTCCAAAGGCCGGCTGTACACATTGGCCAGGTTCGAACGCATATATATGCGCTCGTTTTCAAACCATACGGTCTCTATTTTCGCTTCGGCATCTCCCTTTACAATATGAACGTGTATCGGGCTTTGTTCATCAGCATAGAAGAAAAATCTAGGACCGAATAACTCAAAAATTGTTGGCATATGATATTATTCAAGTCCGATGCAAATATAAGTGTATTTTTTTTATACTTACGACAAATCGATTAGCCTGACATCTGTCCGGCAGGGTACAATCGCGTTTTAAATCATCCATAGCTATTAATCATAAAGTGTACGGATGCGAAGTTCCGGAAGATTAGCCGTATATTCAAAAAGAATACGGCTAATGACGAGAATTGGCATTATACGGGCATCGGAAGCCGATTGAAGCTTTGAAATTTGTTTGATTTTTTAAAAAAAATCAAACAAATTGTTCCACGGAATTGTGTGGATATAGAGCATATTATCTAGATATCATTTGTACCCCATTGTACATAGAGATTATTTGTCTATATTTGTCCATCATTGAACTATTCTGGTTCGCCATCCACGATCAAATGGCATTATGAATATAATACATTCTGATTATGGAAGACAACAAATTTATTTTCCTTAATGTTAAGACTGTTCCGGCTTTTGACCCGGAGGCCTTAAGCCCGCATACGGCGTATACGGTCTATATCTGTTGTGATGCTATCTATAAATCTGCGTCTGCATGGACTCTACAGGACGCTATTGAGATGTTTGCGTCTGAACATAAGTGTAAACGAGAATTACTTCGCTTGAGACGTCCGTTCAGGCCACAGTAATCCCACAGGATTTCGTTTGACTTTATCCCTTTGATGTCTATTAACATTATTGGGATAGGGAATGTATAACCTATAAGTTTTTAAATCAGTTCTTATGTCTACGATTGCAAAATTTCGAATCAAGGATTATGATGGTTCAATGCACAATTATTATCGTTTTAGCAATGGGTATCCAGATGGGATGGCAGGAGTCTTCGCTAATTTTCCTTTGGGTGATCACGATTTTATTCTCGAGACGTATGTCCGAAGGCTGGACCTTGAAGTGAGAAATGCTGATTATTGGACAGACTTCACTTATGTTCTGAATTTGAGTGATAGGACACTTGAGATTTCATCCTGTTGTGAGGGGTATGGATTTAAGGGCAGTTTCGAAGAGGCTATACGCCACTTCTGGAATAAAGAGTATTCAGAAAAAGAAGGACTATCCTTGTTTCCAAGGGAGGATGATGTGATTCCTATCTTGGTGCCTGGTTTTCTAAAAGGTATGCGTGTCCTCATTAATACTTTATCTCAGAAGGTGTCTTGTCTCAAATCTGATATCTTCTGCCCTGAGATATTGTATATCGGGGATAATATTAATTTTTATATGTATGAAGATTTCATCTTCTATCCCCAGTGTGCTATGAATGTTAATCCTCAAGCTATGGAGGATGCTTTCTGTAATGCCAGGAGAGTCGGCGTGAGGGTATACTTCAAAAATACAATGTCTGGTCAAGATTTTTCGCTACTGTATATGCTGGATGTTCGTGCTGATGGTTATCTCTTGCCGCTGACTCAGAGGTTCGTCAGGTATGAGGAGACACTATGTGAAGAGACAAAGGCAGAGGAACTGGAGATTCTTGTCGAGTATTTGAATACATTCTACGATCTTCGCAACGGGAGAGCTCTTAATGTGATACCTGGGATATATTTGGGACAAGAGATAGATGATATACGAGAGTCTGTCAGGAAACGGTATATGAGTGAGAGTTGTAAGGGGAATGAATGACGATAGTTGCTGGATGAACTCTTATGCAGAGGTGTCGTAATTTGTTGTACGGCGACAGTCTGTCGCAGTTTTGTATCTCCTTTATCGCGCTGGCTCCATCTGCCAAAGGGTGATTCAGAGGAATTACCTTCTGACTTCTGCCCCGCGATCCCTACGAGTTTGATCATCCCAGCCCGAGCTGTTGATGGTGCTTAAAGAGAATTGCGTTCCACAGCCTCCTGTGGAACAATTCGTCTGATTTTTAATAAAAATCAAACAAATTTAAAGACGCCAATCGACGCTCTGCGTATCTGGAAGGCCGATTTTTTCAATTAGCCGTATACTTTTTGAATATACGGCTATTGCTCCTGAACTTTGCATCCATAAACTTTAATTTAAATTATTATGGAGGAAGACACAAAGAACGATGAGAAACCGGATTTTGTAGACCTGCTGACCAATGCAGGATTCAAGGCGGTATTTGGTGACGAGGCGAACCAGGATGTTGTGATGACGATTGTCAATGAGTTTTTGCCGGAGCATCGACAGGTTACCGAGATCCAATACCTTCCGACAGAGCATCAAGGGCCGGTCCTGTCATTGAACAAGGAATTTCAATTCGATTTTATGTGCAGGGATGCTTCGGGAGTGGAGTTCATTGTAGAGGCACAGAGCTATATTGAGGAGGGATGGTTTCAGAGGTGCGCTTGCTATGCCAGTCGGGCTTATGACCGTCAGAGCAGAAAGGGTAAAGGTTATGACATCGCTCCTGTCTATCTAATTGGATTTATGGGAGTGCTGGTACCACATCCCGACCCGGAGCTATGGCAGGATCGTTATATTTCGGAATACACTTTCCGGGAAAAATCGACCGGGGATTTGCTTGCCGAAACGATAATTATTATATTTGTCGAGCTGGCATCTTTTGACAAGGCACTCGAAGAATGTGAGACGGTACGCGATAGGATGTTGTACATTCTGAAGAACATCGGAGTATTGAAGAAGCGCCCCCAATGTCTTCAAGGCAAGAAGTATGAAAGAATCTTCCAGGCTTGTCATATAGCTGCTTTCGATGAAGAGAAACGCAGAATATACGAAAAAGACATGAACGACGAAAAACGCTTATACGGAATGCTGGCCGCTCAGCATAAGGAGGGCCGGGCAGAGGGTCTGAAAGAAGGTTTGGAAAAAGGCAGAGAAGAAGGCAGAGAAGAAGGCATGGAGAAAGGCATGGAGAAAGGTCGTGCCGAGCTTCTGAAGAATCTCCTTGAATCCGGTCTCCCGATCGAAGAGATTTCCAGGCTGACTAAAATCGACGTCCAGGAAATCGTGAGGCTTACCGAGACCAACAAATAGACGAAGGGCATTTCAGATTATA
>JBGVKL010000152.1:0-1692 GCA_045123675.1 Acetatifactor sp.
CTAAGCGTGAAGCCCCCCTCAAGATGAGATATCCCAACGTAAGTTGTAAGACCCCTTGAAGACGACGAGGTAGATAGGACAGAGGTGGAAGTGTAGTAATACATGCAGCTGACTGTTACTAATAGGTCGAGGGCATAACCAAGTAAGGTGATAGGAATAAAAGATGAAAGATAAGGATATAATTTGTATGTAGTTTTGAAGGTGCATAAATAATATGTATTTTCAGGATAATCCTCCTTAGCTCAGTCGGTAGAGCACTCGGCTGTTAACCGAGTTGTCGTTGGTTCGAGTCCAACAGGGGGAGTTTTTAGTACGAAGTACTAAAGAAAAGGCTCCTTGGTCAAGCGGTTAAGACATCGCCCTTTCACGGCGGTAAC
Source organism: Acetatifactor sp. (assembly GCA_045123675.1). Taxonomy (GTDB): domain Bacteria; phylum Bacillota; class Clostridia; order Lachnospirales; family Lachnospiraceae; genus Acetatifactor. The sequence goes on from JBGVKL010000152.1 coordinate 378, forward strand.
ACGGGTTCGATTCCCGTAGGAGTCATTGTAAAATAAAGTGCCGATGTGGCTCAATTGGCAGAGCAGCTGATTTGTAATCAGCAGGTTATCGGTTCGAGTCCGATCATCGGCTTCTAGTTTTACTATGGACCTTTAGCTCAGCTGGTTAGAGCAATCGGCTCATAACCGATCGGTCCCGGGTTCGAGTCCCTGAAGGTCCACTTTTTAAAAAAATTAATATTTTGGCCCGGTGGCTCAGTTGGTTAGAGCGCCGCCCTGTCACGGCGGAGGTCGAGGGTTCGAGTCCCTTCCGGGTCGCTTGTATCAAAGGATACATTCTAATTAAATATTTGTCTTGGGATCATAGCTCAGCTGGGAGAGCACCTGCCTTACAAGCAGGGGGTCATAGGTTCGAGCCCTATTGGTCCCATTTACCTAAGCAATTAGGTGGAATGCCGCAGTGGCGGAACTGGCAGACGCACAGGACTTAAAATCCTGCGGGACTTATACTCCCGTACCGGTTCGATTCCGGTTTGCGGCATTATGTGGGCGTAGCTCAGCTGGATAGAGCGTTTGGCTACGGACCAAAAGGTCGGGAGTTCGAATCTTCTCGCCCACGCTTGAAAATAAAGCACTTCGAGAAATCTCGAGGTGCTTTTTTATTGTGTTTGACTAACATTTGACTAACGGATTGTCTAATATGAGCATAAGAATTCAAAAGATATTGTTGTTAAAAATGCAGAAAGAATTTAAAAAGTATTGACTTTAGAATATAATACTTATATATTGTAATGATTTAGGTATCAAATCTAAATGGGTGGTTTGGGTAAGAAGGGAGAAAAATTTATGTATCACTATTTAGATGACAAGGAGTTCCTACATAAAATGCGAGAAGTATCGGGCCAAATAATGCAGCGGTTATGTCATTATTTGAAAGAAGACTATGACATTGGCGCAAACTTCTATTTGGTAGGTAGTGGCGCTAGAAATCTCATATTGCAAAATGGTAACATGCCGGTTGATTTAGATTACAATTTAGAAATTGTTAGGTGTGAAGATTTTGAGGATTGTCGACATTTGAGGGAATGTACCAGAAAGACCTTCAATAAATGTTTACGGGAGTATCATTTGAGAGATTGCGAAGATTCAACATCTTCGCTTACATCGAAATTAATATATTTAAATGGTGGAAATGATACAGGATTTTCTATTGATGTTTGTATTACAGTTAGAGATACAGAGGATAATTATTATCGCCTTATTCATGAAAAGTCTGGTTGGGTTTCTAACGATAATTATTATTGGAATATGGCACCGCAATCAAAGAAATTAAAGA
>JBGVKL010000153.1:0-1755 GCA_045123675.1 Acetatifactor sp.
TATCAAGGAGAGGGAACTGGTTCTGCGCTCCATATATATAATGAGGAAGGGGAAGAAGTTCTTACATACACTCAAGGGGTAGGGTGGCATGAGTAAGTAACAAAAGCAGAAACGGGAGTACATTCAGCGTTAAAATTAGCATATTATGAGGCATACCATGATGCAAGAAAAACACTGAACACTGGAACAAATGTGGAAATCACAAATGAAAATGTTGTGGTGCAAAGTAATTTCGATATGAAAGCATAAGACAATTAACAGGAAAATTTCAATGAGCTTTTTAAGTAGAATTTTGTTATCAGATTGGAAGTGATTGTATGGGAAAATGTTAGTTCTGACATTTGAAGATAATGAGGATGATATGATGAACCGCATATTATCGTTGATAAATACCAGAGAGGAAATCATTCAGATGTCAGGTATGAATTAGCATCTGTTGAATTTCAAAGGTCTTATGATAGATGAGGTTCAACGGGTGATTATTCGGGAAAATCAGGAGATTGAGCTTACGTATACGGAGTTTGAGATTTTCAAGCTTCTTGCAAAGCATCCGGGAATAGTGTTCAGCAAGGAACGGATTTATGACATTGTGTGGAAGGAATCATATTCCGGTGATTACAACATCGTCATGAGCCATATCCGTAATATTCGGGAGAAGATAGAGGATAACCCAAGCAAGCCAACCTATATACAGACTGTTTGGGGAGTCGGCTATCGGTTCAATAAAAATTTAATAGCATAGAAACAGACAATTAAGAAACAAAATCTTGGTTGTCTTTTTTATTTGTAAAAAAACATTTACAGCGATAGGTGCAGAAAGGAGACAGGAGTACATTGCAGAAATCAAAACGAATACGGGCAGTAATGATAAAGGTTTATAAGTGAATATCGTAGTTATACAAAGGCAGTCAATAATGGCTGCCATTTATCATGTGAAAAATAAGCAGATGGAGGACATACAATGGCAGAAGCTAAAACAGAAAAACAGAAAGTACAGGAAATAACGGAGAAGCTGGAGCAGGGTATCAAGGAGCTTTTTGAAAGCGAGAAGTACAAGACCTATCTGAATACCATGTCAAAATTCCATAATTATAGCTTTAACAACACCATGTTAATTGCAATGCAAAAGCCTGACGCTACGTTAGTGGCCGGATTCAAGGCTTGGCAGAAGAATTTTGACAGGCACGTTAAAAAAGGGGAAAAGGGTATCCGTATCCTTGCCCCGGCACCGTACAAGATTAAGGAAGAACAGGAGAAACTTGATCCGGTAACAGGAGAGATCATGCTTGACAAGAACGGAATGCCCATTACGGAGGAAGTGGAGATTAAGATACCCGCCTTTCGTGTGGTTCCGGTTTTTGATGTGTCACAGACGGACGGAAAGGAACTGCCGGATATAGGGATAAATGAGCTTTCGGGAAGTGTGGAGGACTACGAGGACTTTATGCAGGCACTTACGGAGGTTTCCCCGGTTCCCATTATCTATGAAGATATAGAAGGGGAGGCAAAGGGATATTTCCATACCACAGACCACCGGATTGCCATACAGGAGGGCATGAGCCAGAGTCAGACCGTAAAGACCGCTATCCATGAGGTGGCACACGCAAAGCTTCATGACCGGGAACGGAATCAGGATATAGATGCGGTCTTAGACAAAGACCGCAACACAAAGGAAGTGGAAGCAGAGAGTGTCGCCTATACGGTGTGCCAGCACTTCGGTATTGATACCTCGGACTATTCCTTTGGGTATATCGC
>JBGVKL010000154.1:0-13180 GCA_045123675.1 Acetatifactor sp.
CGCAACGACAATGCCCCCGTGTTCCAGATGGAGATCGAGGAGAAGTTCTTCAGCTTTGTGGTGAAGACTTCCTTTGCCGAAAGCCACCACCGCTTTGACCAGTGCGGCATCGTCATGTACTTGGACAGCGAAAACTGGCTGAAGGGCTCCATCGAGTACGAAAATGAACAGTTCCAGCATCTGGGCAGCGTGGTCACCAACAACGGCTACTCCGACTGGGCCACCACCGCCATTGACGCAAACATCAAATCCATGTGGTACCGCTTCAGCCGCCGGGAGGATGATTACTGCATCGAGTGTTCCGCCGACGGCGAGCACTTCTCCCAGATGCGCGTCTGCCATATGTGGCAGGGCGGCGGAAAGATCCGCTTCGGCATTTATGCCTGCTCCCCGGAGGATTCCTCCTTCAAAGCGGTCTTTACGAATATGGAACTGACGGAATGCAAATGGCTGGCCCACGACGGCCAGCAGCCGGATGACGAATAACAGGAGAAACCGTATGAATCACTTTGCCAAAGAATCTCTGGGACTGTTCCCTACCCCCATGTATCGTCTGCCCAACATCAGCCGGGAACTGGGCACCAACGTATGGATCAAGCGGGACGATCTGTGCGGTGTGGTGCTGGGCGGCAACAAAGTCAGAAAACTGGAATATCTGCTCCATGATGCCAAGGCCAAGGGCTATGATCTGGTCATGACCACCGGCGCGGCCCAGAGCAATCACGCCATGCTCACCGCCGCCTGCGCCCTGCGGATGGGACTTGACTGCATTCTGCTGCTGAAAAAGCGGGGAGTCACCGCCCGGAAGGGAAATCAGATCCTGAACCACCTGATGGGCGTGGATGTCCGTTATATGGATACAGATAGCTATGAGGATATTTATCGGGAAATGGACCGGATCGGCGCGGAACTGGGCAGGAACGTATACAAGATCCCCTGCGGCGGCTCCAACGCCCTGGGAACCCTGGGCTATATCGACTGCATGAAGGAAGTGGCTGATTCCAAAGTCCACTTTGACCATCTGGTCTGTGCCTGCGGCTCCGGCGGCACTGCTGCAGGCTGCGTGCTGGGCGCAAAGCTTCATCTGCCGGGCACCCAGGTCCTGTGCTCCATGGTGGATGATGATCCCTTTGACGTGATCGTGCCCCGGCTGATGCAGGAAGCCGCCGCACTGCTGGATGTGCAGGTGGACATTCCCACCCCCGATCTGCTGGCCATGTGGGGCCCCGGCTATTCCATCCCCTCCGAAGAGGGCAACGAGGCCATTTCCATGATGATGCAGCTGGAAGGCATCGTGCTGGATACCTGCTACACCGGCAAAGCCTTCGCCGGCCTGGTACGCCGCGCCCGGGAGGGTGCCTACAAACCGGAGGATAACGTGCTGTTTGTCCACACCGGCGGCGCCGGCGGATTGTTTGCACAGGATTGGGAAATCTGATTTCCGGTGAATTCGGGGCATAAACAAGGTGTAGCAATTCAATAGTAGACAAATATATGCTAAATATGTAAAAACATACGTAACCGCCCAAAATCTGATGAACAGATTTTGGGCGGTTGTTTTCTGCATTCTATTCAAGGATGTACCACACTTAATAAGCTGCCATCTGTCGCTTCTCCATCCGCTTCCAGCTGACGAAGCCATAGAGATCATTTACCAAAAACATCACAAAGCAAATGATCACAGACAGATAGCTGATATCCTCCACCGCTGCCATGGTCCACATTACGATCAGCACCACATCGTTGGCGGCATAGGCCAGGGCAAAGTAAGGGCTGCGGCGGAAGGTCAGGTATACGGCAATGAAGCTGGTGGTCACAGACAAGGTACTGGGGATCATATTGGCGGTGTTAAAATGGTCAAGGATGAAGTAGAAACCAGCGGTCACCACCACCGTCAGCAGATACATTCCTGCGTATTCCCTTTTGCCGATCCGGTTCACCGCCACCTCTGCGCGGTTTCCCTTAAAGGGATTCCGCAGCCAGGAAATCAGGGCAAAGAGCGCCATGGGGCCTGTCATGCCCAGGTAAGTGATCATCTCCCCAAAGTAGGAAAAGGTGTAGGAAATCACACCGTAGAGCAGGCTGAAGATGACCATCAGCGCCTGTCCGATGGGATTGCCTTTTGCGTTGAAGATCAACGAGGTCGTGCCGATCAGAGAGGCCGCCAGAGTCATGAAATTCACCCGATCAAAGAGGAGAAAGGACACCAGAATCAAGCTGGCAGAACATCCCCACAAGGTCAGTTCTCCCTTGGAAAAGTAAGTGGTCAGCTTCTTCATAAACCCTCCAAAACAAAAAATAAGCCCTCGCTCACACATCTTCTAATACTGGTTTTTAATCAAAATCGTTCAGAACTCGTCGAGGATAAATTTCGTCAGAAAAGGCCGAGAACGACGGTGGGCTCCCGCCCATCTAGGACGAGAACGCATTCTGGCGGAATTTAGACCGGCGAGAATGAAATGATTTTGTTAAAAGACAGTATGTGGACCTAACGATGTGCAAACAAGCGCTTTCGCTCACTACCCGGTGGCAGTCAAATATTCTTATGAGATTGTAATGGGAAAGGTCGAAAATGTCAAGAAAAAATCACAGGCAGTAGGCGGCAATTCCCGCTTCCATGCCTGTGATTTCTTTCTGTTGTATGCCTTGCTGCTGACCGGCTTCCGGGTGACGGGATTCAGCTCACCCCAGGTCTGCCGCTTAGCCAGGTCCATCTTGCGCTTTTCTTTCTTGGAAAGCTTCTCATAGGGGATAAATTTCTCCATACTGATTTCCTCCTCACTTGGTTTCTGAAATCAGTATAGCATAGCCACACAAGAATGCATAAACGTTTTGTAAATCCTGCTTCAGTACGGAAGGCGAATTAGGGGAAATCTGTAGTTAAACGATGTCAGGCATTTTTACGATGTAATGTCCTTCCTGAATTGCCGCTGTTGTTGCAATGACGCATACCAGCGGGGCTATATACAGCAGATCCACAAAGGACATCGTCAGCGGTAATAGAAATAGGCATAGCCCTGTGGCTTTATTTGCTATGGTGTGCAGAGAAGGCACCTGCTTTCTGCCCAAAATTCCCCAAACCAGATTGACCAGTTTCACCACCGCAATCACAGCAGCCCAGACCCATATCCATACTGGAATCTGGATCACCGGTACCAGCTTTACAAAAGAAGCTATCACAAAAAGAAAGTCGGCAACAGTATCCAGCCTTGCGCCAAATGAACTGGTAGCACCCGTCTTTCTTGCAATGGTTCCGTCTACCATATCGGTCAGTCCGCAGAATATGTACAACCCATAAAAACTATCAGAAAATAAAGGACAGAACAGCAGTCCGATACTGCCAAAGATGCGGCAGGAAGTTATGATATTTGCAATCTGTTTTTTCATTCTATAAATTTAAACTGATCAATATAGCTTTGCAGTTTCTCCACAAACACACCGATATGATAACCATCACAGACCGCGTGATGCACCTGGATCGCCAGAGGCAGCAGCCGTTTTCCATCCCGCTCGAAGAACTTACCCATGGTGAAAATCGGCAGCAGGAACTTGCCGTCATCAAAGACGTTGATATTGAATCCCGCAAACTCTACCCAGGGCACCATGGAGATGTTGAAGGAGTTGGCAGGCGTTCCCTCCTTAGGAGCATAACGGGTAGAAGTGCTGTATTCTTTAGAATCGACTTCGTAGCTTTTCAGGAACTCGTTGTAATCTTCTAAAAAGTAAGACCAGATACCGGAAAAGTTCTTATTTTCCTTATTGAACACTGTGTACATGGGGTGCATATCGTCATAGATGCCGAGACCTTCCGGAGTAAGAGAAGTGCGGAATTCCGGCATATCATTGACGGTTTTGGTCAGCAGCCAGATCATAGCGGGATACAGCTTCTGCCCCTTCAGATTGGTGACGTCGATGTTAACCACGACAGAATAGGTGCAAACCACCTCTTTGATAAAATGCTCATAGAATTCTCTGCGTTCCCAGTTTTCCAGATCGATCAATTTGAATGCCATAAAATCACCTCGAAACTAGATGTAAAAATTATAGCATGAAGACTATCCACAGACAATAAAAAATTGCCCCTTTCGGAGTGTATACAGAAAAAGAGATGACCGTTGATCTTTTTGACATCAAGATAATTGGTCATCAATTGTAGATGGGATCAATCATTTGCGTAGTCAGATTTCGGTTGTAAAAACTAGTAAAAAGACAAGATAAACCTAGGAAGCTGACGATTTCGAGCTTTTTGGGTGGAGATAAGCAGGAACGAACCGCAGACCTCTTGAATGCCATGTCCGCCATACGAGAACAAAATGAATTTTAGTGTATTTTATAGTCTATAAAGTCTAAAATTAAAGAATAATTATCCATTATGTGACAGCTGGTATACTGTGTTTCGTTGTAATTCAAGATTTATTCAAGACGAAAGTGTTGCGGGTAATCGCAGGTGTTGCGGGCTGCCTGCAACGGAAAGGACGAAACTATGCAGTATTTATCTACCCGGGAAATGGCCGAAAAATGGGGCGTTTCCATGACTTTGATCAAAAGATTGTGCAATCAGGGAAGAATCGTCGGAGCCGTGTATAAAGACGGTGTTTGGAGGATTCCAGCGGATGCAGTCCGTGTAGAGCGGACAATTTTGGAGCATACAGAAGAACCTGAGTTGCCGGAACTCGCCAAAAAGCTGCAAAATCAGAAGAAAAAGCGGAATTTTCACGGATTGTACGATTTCGTGGTCATTGACCTCACTTACTCTTCTTCCCGGATGGCAAGCTGCCGACTGACCCGCCAGCAGGTGGAAACCATCTTCCGGAAGGGCAAGATTCGGGAGTCCTTCGAGCCTATGAAGGTGTCTGATGTGATCGAGGTTCTGAACCACATCCACTGCGTCAACTACATCCTGGATCATGTGATGGAGCCTCTGACCCAAAAGTTTATCCGGAAGCTCCATGAGATCCTGATGACCGGTACGGTGGATGCCTACCGTCAGCAGGTTCGCCCCGGTGAATATCGGACGGTGACATCCCGCCCCAGGGATCGGGAGCTGTTGTCGGTGAGCCGGATCAATTCCAGTCTGACGGAACTGATTCGGAACTATGAGCACCAGACCGAAATCGAGCGGAATCAGATCCTGGACTTCCATGTGCGGTTCGAGGAGATCTTTCCTTTTGAAGACGGTAATGGCCGCGTTGGCAGACTGATTATGTTCAAGGAATGCCTGCGCCATGGAACCATGCCCTTCATCATTGATGACAAGCGCCGGTCCCGATACCTCCGAGGGATTAAGGAATGGCACGATGATCGGTTCGAGATGATTGACGTGGTGATGGAGGCTCAGGACCGATTTGAGACCCAAATCGAGCTGCAGCGACTCCACGCAGCAGGCCAGTTCTTTGCACCTGCAACCTATCAGGAGGGCTTTGACGATGAAGATGAATGAGTTTATGACTGCCCTCCAAACCCACCTGGCAACCCAGCAACCAACCTATCCCGACAATGCCGAGAGTATCCTGGAGGTGCTGTTCGATGCCTATAACGAGTCTAGCGGCTTCGATAACGCAGCCATCAAAGCCGACTTCGAGGAGCTCTACCGGCTCATGAACGGAAAGTCCCTGAAAGAGATCGATGAGATCATCTATGCTGTTTGTACCCTCTGTAGAGATCATGAGAAGGCAGGATTTATTGAAGGTATTATTATGGGATTCAGACTATCGCAAGAGATGAACAATTGAAAAGTTCCTATGGCCCCTGTCCATACTGGTCAGGGGCCAATTATCATCACATATAGTTGTCCCAAAATATGCAACAAAAAGAAAATGGGACAACATAATTGACAAACACTTGAAAATACTGTATTATTATCATGTACCATAATTGTGGATAAAGGGGACAATGAAACATGGATGTCTATGAACTAATTCCAAAGTTGTTGCGATCCAGCATCGATGGGGATCGGAAAATGATGGAAGCAACGGCGCTTATGATTGTAAGAAAAATCCGAAAGGATCGCCCGGATGTAGCAGACGAAATTTCACAAGTACTGGCTTATATGGGTGCCGCATCTCCCTATTCCCGCTCGCTAAATCTTCCTCCTCTTCCTGTTGATAAAGAATCACGGTATGCTCTAGTAAATATTGAAGAGCCCACGGCCATTCTGGCACCCATATTGAATGAGTATACTGAAACACAAATATGTGATTTTCTGAAGGAACGCAGTTTAATTTCTCAATTTATTAGTGCAGGAATTACACCTCCTAATAGCATGTTACTTTCTGGTCAACCTGGTGTAGGAAAAACATACATCGCACGATGGATTGCCACACAATTGAACCTCCCTCTAGTGACACTTGATTTGGCAACATCAATATCAAGCTATCTTGGTAGATCAGGACAAAATATACGGAGTGTTTTTGACTATGCAAAATCACAGCCTTCGGTACTTTTTTTAGACGAGTTGGATGCAATAGCTAAACGCAGGGATGATACCGGGGATTTAGGAGAACTGAAACGATTAGTTAATGTCCTTTTAAAGGAAATTGACGATTATCCAGTTACAAGTGTTATCATTGGTGCAACAAACCATCCTGAGTTGTTAGATAAAGCTATATGGAGAAGATTCGATAGGACATTGATTATTGAGATGCCTGAAGTACAGGAGAGAAAGGCTTTGATTGAAAGACACTTAGACGGTTATCAATCGGCTGTTGATACTGAACTAATCGATTACCTAGCTCGTTCGACAAGTAAAGTAAATTCTGCAGATATCTGTAAACTCTGTGAACATATTAAAAGACAATTTATTCTTTCTCCAGAGCTTGCACCAAAACTGGTAGTGTTATCGGAACTACTCAAAATCAAGCCATTGCAAGAGAAAGATGAAAAAATCTCTATTTGCAAGAATCTACGGAATGAGTTCTCAAATCTAACTCAGCGTGATATTGCCCAAATAACACAAATACCACTATCTACCGTATCAAGATATTTAAGCAAGGAATAGGAGGATACGTATGGCAAAACATCCTATTATCGCAAATGGCGAAATGTATATTGAGCCAATTATTAAGTCGCAAGGGCACGGAGATAAAACACCGCCTAGAGACTATTTTACCGCCAAACAAAGGGTTATTACAGCGCTTGACTCTTTGACAAGAAATATTGAGGAGAGCGACGAGGTTTTTCTTGACGAAAAGATTGTATGTATTCGATTGGATCCTAAATACGAAGCAAAATCATATGTGCCCACTTCTGTAATCAGCGCAATGTCTTCGGATAATTCACGAATTGTGGGCGGTCGTAAATATACGATCGCGACAGAGGATGACGAATATCCGGCAAAGTTATATTTCGTTCGAACGACAGATGAAGGTTTGCAGCAACTTAGAACAGTCATCCAAAGCGGCGAGAAAGACAATGTAGACAATTGGCGCAAGCAGCTTTGCTATATAAATACCATTGATCTGCTCCAACCTGACGAGAAGATTATGGGTTTTGCAGAAGATTGGGAGTTTGGTACGGCGGAATTTGTGCTGCATCCGGTACCGTCTATGACGCAAGAAGAAATATCGTCCTTTTTTAGCCATAGCGGAATCGACGAGGCAAAAGCAAGAGTCAAGACCTATGAGGACGGCATTACATTTATCAGTGCTACATGTACTAGTGAACATCTTCATAGAATTAAGACTTACAATCCTCTTAGAGCCGTTCATCCTATGGGAAGGATAAGCATAGACTCTATGCGTGCTATTCCTGGCAGTTCTAGTCCTACGGTAAAAACCTCCCCAGATAAGCCTGTTGTTCGTATAGGTGTATTTGATGGTGGAGCAGATACAAGCATTCCGTTGCTTAAAGATTATGTGACAGGCATTGATGCTTCTGCACAGCCTTCAAATAGAGCATATCTTGAACACGGTTCAGGAGTATGCAGTGCAATTTTATATGGAAGCTTATCAGGGAAAAGCAGTTCAGACGTGCTGGAGGCTCCGAGTGTTTCAATAGATTGTTATCGTGTGTTTCCTCTAAAAGACAGAAGTGATCATGATTTATACGAAGTCATTGATACTATCGAAAACATTGTTCCCAACACACAAGATACGCTGTTGTACAATCTTTCGATAGGGCCGAGGGGGGCGATTGTAGACGACAGTATCAATCGCTTTACCTATGCGTTGGACAGGCTAACGTATCAAGTACCAAAGGAAAAGGAGAACCCCTTGTTTGCGGTAGCAGTAGGAAATGACGGAACAATGCCACCATTGTTTAACCGTGTCCAGGCGCCCTCTGATCTTGTGAACGGACTTGGAGTCGGTTCTTATACGATAACTGCAACGGGTGAGAAAGTGCCAGCACAATATAGTTGTATTGGACCAGGCAGAGAGGGTGCTAAAACCAAACCGGATTTACTAGATTTTGGTGGTAGTTTTGATCATCCGTTTATTGTTCCTGCGCTAGATGGAAAGTCACTCTCTGCAACTGCTGGAACAAGCTTTGCATCACCTATGGTTGTGGGAAAAATCGGCCGGTTAATGGCAATGAGCGATTATGTAACACCTCAGTTAGGAAGAACCCTGATGGTGCACAATGCTGTTATTAAGGAAGGGGTGCCCAAAGATTCTCAAGGCTTTGGCATTTGCGCGGAAACTGTGGAGAGTGTACTTGAATGTGAGGACAACTGCGTAACAGTAATGTACTCGGGAACAATTCTCCCCAAGCAGTATGTAAGCCTTCCCATCTTTATGCCACGCATCAATGAAATGCGTGGAAAAGTGAATGTTATGTGGACAGTTGCTGCAGTGGTTCCTCCTTATGCAAACGATCCCGATGCATATACCAACAATTGTTTGGAGGATCAATTTATTCCGCATAGCATGAAATACAACTTTACGAAGAAGGGATTTAAGAGTGTAACCTGCAATTTGTTGGATCCCGTGCAAATCCCGATTGTAAAGGCGTTAATTGATGGTGGATATAAGCAATCAGCAACTCCAATTACTCATACGGCTAAAACAACATGGGATGAAGAAGACTTACGGGCTATTGACTTGAAATGGGATACCGTGATTCGCAAAGGTGTAAGCATGCTAAGCAGTTCCCTGTTTAATCCGTCGCTAACACTTCATGCAATGGGACGAAACGGATTTGAAGATAAGCCCATTCGATACAACGTCGCAGTTACGATAAACGCTCCTAAGTATCAAGGCAGTCTGTATGATGCAATCCTTCAGACCTATCAAAACCTGACGCCTATTGAGGTAAGGAATATTTCTCGTTTGATTACTTAACTTTATTTGTAGAAGAAACACGATGCCGAATTATGAATTCAGCATCGTGTTTTTGCTGCTATAAAGGGTAGTTTGTTGGACAAATAACAAGATAAAATGTCATTAGCAGTTGCAAACTAGAGAAAAGATTATTTTGCACTTGTCAAAAGAGGTCGACAAAACGGAAAAATGGAACAAAATGTGACGAAATCCAATTTTCTAATTGACTTTTGGATGTACATCGTGTTAAGATAATACTGTACTCTAGTCTAGGGGAGTTGTGCTATGAAAAAAGCGATTGTTAGAATAAAAAACATCGAGATAAGCGAATTTAAAAATGTCAAATACGGATGTTTAGATCTAGAGAATCCAAGAAAACTTTATCGTGCCAGTGTGTTGGGTTTGTATGGTCAAAATGGTTCTGGTAAAACAGCAGTAATTGATGCCATAACATTATTAAAAAGCGTTCTATCCGGTCAAAAGATACATGCCAAATTTGCTGACTTTATCAATATCGATGCAGAATTTGCGAAGCTTAAGTTTGAACTCCTTGTAAGTAATACTGATGCTAATGCTTCCTATATGGCAGTATACGAGTTTTGTCTGCGTAAAATGCGGGACGATTCGGAGAAAAACATTGAAGAGACTAATAGTACCGCAGAGAAAAATAAGGCAGTCATCTTTAATGAAATTCTTTCTTATTCTTATGAGTGTGTTGACTCCAAGAAAAAACTTCAGCCAATTATTGATACAACAGACGGAGATATATTTGGCCCGCAGACAAAATATGATGCGCTTGTGGGAAAAAGCCGGGCTGTTGAAACAGATTTGTTAGTTGCGAAAAAACTTGCAGCAGCAACATCACGTACTTTTGTTTTCTCAAAGGAACTTTTGGCAGTGATCCGCGAAAAGTGCAAAGATGAGATCCATAAGTTCCTAATCGAAAGCCTTGTTTCATTTGGTAACTATGAGTTGTTTGTAATCAATACAGCTAATAGCGGCTTAATTAGCATGAATGCACTGCCTTTGGCGTTTAAATATGAAGAAAAGAGTCTATCTGCAATTGGAAATCTGATGATTCCCTTAGAGAAACCTACTGTTATCCCACAAGATGCGCATAGTCTTGTTAAGAAGCTAATCGATAACATGAATGTTGTTTTGTGCCAAATCGTCCCTGGATTAACAATAGGTGTAAAAGATTTAGGTGTCCAACTACTCGAAAACGGGAAAGTTGGAGCCAAGATACAATTAGTATCACACAAAAATGGCAAGGGAATTCCTCTACAGTATGAATCTGAGGGCATTAAGAAGATAATTTCGATTCTTCAACTTCTAATTGTTGTTTACAACAAGCCATCTATTACTGTTGCTATTGATGAACTGGACTCGGGTGTGTTTGAATACTTATTGGGTGAACTGTTGCGGATTATCTCTGAGAATGGAAAAGGCCAGCTGATTTTTACATCGCATAATCTACGGCCGCTTGAGACCCTTGACCGTGGATTTGTCGCGTTTACGACGACGAATCCAGAAAACCGATATATTAGACTTTCGTATGTTAAGCCAAATCATAACTTGCGTGATTTCTATTATCGGGATATCATTCTTGGGGAACAGGATGAACCTGTATATGAAACAACCAACAATTACGAAATTGCTTTTGCTTTCCGAGAGGCTGGTGAGCTGAGTGGCTCGTAAAAAAATAGTATTTGTAATTGTTGAAGGCCCTTCTGATGAGTCGGCCCTGGCGCTAATGCTTGATAAATTGTTTGATAAGCAAACAGTGCATGTGCATGTTCTTCGCCGCGATATTACGACGGAAATAGGCGTGGATTCTTCAAATATTGCGGCCACTATTGCAGAAGAAGTAGAACAGTACGCAAATTCCTTGCATTTGGTGGATACACACTTTCAGGAAATCATCCATATTGTAGATACCGATGGTGCATATATTCCCAACGAAAACGTAATAGAAGATAAAACGTTGCCAGATCATCTGTATTCTCCGACTGAGATTCGTACTCCTAATAAGGCGAATATTGAGCAGCGGAACCTGCAAAAAAGCGGGAATTTGAATAGATTGATTACCACAAAAAAGATATGGAAGATTCCTTACAGTGTGTATTATATGTCATGCAACCTTGACCACGCATTGTATGGAAAACTGAACACAAGTGATGAGGATAAAGAAAAAGATGCACATGCCTTTGCAAAGCAGTACAAAGATGATGTGCCAGGTTTCTTAAAGTATATTTCTGAGTCGGATTTTTCTGTGATGGATGGTTACAAGGAGTCATGGAAATATATCAAGCAGGATCTGCATTCTCTTGAGAGACATACGAATCTAGGTATATGTTTCATTCAAGAGGAAGACAGTGCGGAATAGAATAGTGGCACAATGAGTCAAGAAAGGAGTCCCTAGTTTTGCATTTAGCAAATCTAGGGACTCTTTGGTATTCCGTCACTAAAATAAAGCCAATTACGCCAATCTACATGAATCATTGGCTCTGCTTGGGCGTAATGATTCCTATGATTGAGTCAAAAAGAGGCAGATCACCCACAATAATAAGAGCAAGTTTTTCACGTACACGAGTCAGGCCCTGTAAAAGAAGCTTGGTATATAGGTAATTGGGGTTGGGATGCTCTTTTGCTTTTAATCTATAGTTGGAATCATAATAGAAAGTACTATCCATCACCATCAACACATTATCAAATTCCTGACCGACAACGCGATGGGTATTGGTATCGGAAGAATAACAGTCAAAGCTACTCGAATAATAATTGGATCCTGTAAAATTGATAAACTGATATCCTTTCCTCCGGTAATACGAGATTAACAGCTGGGCTTCAGAAATACCTTCTGCGTATAGAACCTCTACAGAGGGGTATGCATCTCGAATATCTTTGCTGTGAAGATTGTCTAGCCGCCTGATAAAAGAAACTAACTCACGATTGGTGCGGATTTTATCAGTTAGGGAATATCCGGTAAAGTGATCCAAAGAAAGAACCTGAGTTGCAATGTCTGCATTTTGCTCTTTGTTGGAAAGCGTCTGGCCTGCATCATAAGAAAATATGGCCAGCTGCGAATGAGCTTTACACTTATTAATAATGATGCGATATTGATTGAGATGAATCCGCTGACTTTCATCTACAAGAATGAATGAGTATGGCGAAAAATCAAAAGATTCAGTAATAGTCTTTGCTTCGACGATATCTACACTTTGAAGGTGACTGTGTAAGAACAGATGACCAGCAGCCATAATTCCGCAGTGCACAATACAACACTTTCCGTATTCAGATAAGGCAACTGCAAGATCATATAGGAGCAATGTCTTTCCTGTACCTGCACCACCAGTGATACCAATAAATTGGTAATCAGTACGAGAATTTTCCAATGCAACAATTTGATTCTTGATTTTTTCCTGATGAGAAGTCAAAAAATACTGATTCTGAAGAAATTTGGAAGGAGTGTTGATTGGGGACACTAGGAAGTCTGCAGGCCTGAATAAAGTATCAATATTTCCGTCGAAGAGGTTGCCTTGTGCAGCCAAAGAGTCAACGAGTTCAGAAATCGGTTGTTCGCTCAATTTCAAATCGTCATCAAGTTGAAATAAGCGGTTTTGCTTAGAGATGTAGCAAAAAGTGAGAACTCTCTTTTGAGTATGTGCCAGATAATACCTATTTTGAGTAAGTTGTTTCTCAATTCGTTCGGTAGGATGCATACGGCGGTCTCCAGCGGCAGCTGGTGCGGTGGTCAACGGCAGCAGTGCGGTGACAGCGGTAGCGGTTTGAGATAGTTGAATTACCCCTCATAATAGTGGTATCCGCAACAGCGGAAATACACTATTTTAGGAGCATTCCTGTAATCCGTAAACAGCGCCAATTGAAAAAAGAAGAACCTCGCGGTACAATTTGAGAAGCAT
>JBGVKL010000155.1:0-94547 GCA_045123675.1 Acetatifactor sp.
GGATGGCTGGGAGGCAGCAGGACACTTTGGACCGGAGAAGAAGGTGGATTTTACCTGAATGAGACATGCAAGTTGTATACAGTTACTTCGGTTATGGAAAATGACAAGGTGTTTGAATTGGCATGTACCAGAAAGGGTGAAAGAGACAGAACCATTACTATAGAGAAGAAAAAGGAGAAGAATTACTATGCGGAATAAAAAGTGGATGAGTTTACTGCTGGTTTTTGTCATGACATTGTGCTTAGCGGCATGCGGCAGTGAAGCAAAAGAAGATGATGAAAAGGATAAGAAATCAGACAAAACATTGTATGAGCATGGCCTGGATGTGATTGAACTTATGGTAGAGGCTACACGTGATGAGAAATATATGGAGATTTACGGAGCGACGAAAGAGATACAGGAAATTTTAGGAGAAATTGGTGAAGGAAATTTTGATAAACCGGACAAAGTGTTTGCGGTAAAAGGTGATATGGAAGTTTTGGAGAGTCTGGTAGGGATTGAAGATGTAGAGGAGATGTCGGAGGCATTACAGAAGAATTTGCATAATCGTATGTTTAGTGCCCTGACCACTCAGTTGAATGCCAGAGCGGGAGTGGAAGCATTGGCAGCCACCAGTGTATGTACCATGGGTAAGAACTTTGTGGATGAGACATTGGAAGACAATATTATGTATGTATACGTGTATGAGAATGGAACGCCGGTAGCTGTTACCTTTGTTCCGGGAGAAGATGGTGCAATATCTGCCAGCGGATGTTTTGTGATGTATGAGCGTCTTTTTGAGGAGTCGGACGACTTGGAGGAAATTTGGGAAGGCTTTGGTGTAGAGGTCGAGGAAATTGAAGTGCAGTGATAAAAGAACTACTGTTTTTTTGTCGGGGACTGTGATATACTTTATGTATTGAGAAATTTGTAAAAAACGTAGTAATACAGCGAGGAAACATGAAAAATATTATTTTAGGGAAACAGAATATAAAAAGAATTGGCCGAAGTCTGATGGTGGGAGATGTGCTCTGGACGGCGCTTTCCGGCAGTGGTGTGGCATTTACCTTCACCGGTAAGAAGCTGGTGGTAACAATTCAGGGCAGTGATAATGCAAAAATAGAGAACAATGATACCAATTACGCGCGTCTTGCCATTTATGTAAATGGTGAAAGAATCATTGATGATATGATGAATTGTGAAGAAAAGACATACACAGTGGCAGAGAGTGATGTGCCCCAAAGTTTACAGGTGCAGATTATGAAGGTGTCAGAATCGCCTATGTCAGCCATGGGTATTGAACCGCTTTTGTGTGATGAGGATGCTGTTATTATACCGGTGGAGCCTAAGAAGCATAGTATAGAATTTATCGGTGATTCCATTACTTGTGGTTATGGTACGGATGATGAAGATATGTCTCATACATTCTCCACTGCTACAGAGGATGTGACTAAGGCATATGCGTATAAGACAGCGAAATTGTTAGATGCTGATTACAGTATGTTTTCCGCCAGTGGTTATGGTATCATTTCAGGTTATACGGCAGACCCGCAGGTGAGAGGTGCGGCAGAGCTGATACCTCCCTTTTATGAGTCCCAGTGTTTCAGCAGAGATACCTTTAAGGAAGCAGGTTATCCGGCAGATATTCCCTGGGATTTTAAAGAGTACCAACCGGAAGTAATAGTGATTAATCTGGGAACTAATGATGACAGTTATTGTCAGGATACAGTTGAAAAACAGGAAGAATATGTAAAGCAATATATTGAGTTTTTGAAAGTAGTACGTAAGAACAATCCCCGGGCAGAAATCTTCTGTGTGTTGGGACTTATGGGGGACCGCCTGTATCCAAGAGTATGTGAGGCGGCAGAGGGTTATACGGCACAGACCGGCGATGAACGTATTCACACAGTACATATTCCGGAGCAGGATGGCAGTGTGGGTTACGTAATTGATTATCATCCGCTTCCGCAGATGCATACCATGGCATCGGAAGTGGTGGCAGCAGCGATAAAAGAAACGATGAATTGGTAAGGAAGGACAGGGGAAAAACTATGTTGGTTACGTTAGTACCTTTATTTGATGAAAACATGGCAATTCGTGCGTATTCTATATTTACGCAGAAAGAAAATTACTTTTTAAATCCTAATTTATTGGGAACCGGACAATTGGACGGTGCAGCCAGAATCGAAGGTATAGAGGTTATTCAGTCTATGGGTATGGAGACTCTTACCGGGGTAAATAATGTATTTGTTACCGTAACAAATATGTCCTTATTTGCGGATATGTCATTACAGTGTGATGCTCCAAACGAGCATATTGTTTTGTTGTTGGATCACGCAGTGAAGCCGGAGCCTATGTATTTGGAACGTATTAAGGAGCTTCGAGCACAGGGATACCGATTTGGTATGCGTAAGCTATTGGTACAGGAGTTTCAGGAGTATACCGAAATTTTGAAACTCATGGATTTTGTGTTCCTGAATCATAAAAAGGTGGATTTGACCAAAGCAAAAATATATTTTGAAAAGCTGTTTCCACAGATTCAGATTTGTGCAGTAGAAGTAGATGATATGGAAACCTTCGAGCATTTGAAATCTGTTTCTGCGTGTCCGTTGTATGAAGGTGCATTTTACCAGTTACCGGTAACTAAGGGAGAAAGTGAAGTCTCTCCTTTAAAGGTAAATTATATAGAGCTTTTAAATACAGTAAATAAGGAAGATTTTGATTTGACAGAGGCGGCAGATATTATTGGCCGGGACCCTGCGCTTACGATTTCCTTACTTAAGATGGTAAATAATATGGCAGTTAACTCCGGTATCACTACAATCCGTCATGCTGCAGCCATGCTTGGACAGAGAGAGTTAAAGAAGTGGATTACTACGGCAGTGGTTAGTGAATTGTGTTCGGATAAGCCCAATGAAATTACCAGACTTTCCATGCTGCGTGCGAAATTTGCAGAAAATCTGGCCAAGCCTTTTGGAATGGAAGGAAATGCTTCCGAACTGTTCTTAATGGGTCTTTTCTCAGCATTGGATGTTATTTTGGACCAGAATATGGAAGAAGCATTGAAATTGGTAAAGGTGTCCAAGAATATTCGGGAGGCTTTGCTTCATAAGGTAGGAGCTTATGGTGAGTTATATCAGTTTATGTTAAATTATGAAAAGGCCAACTGGCAGGAGATTTCACGCCAGATGATATTAATGGATATCAGCATGGAAGAATTGTACGATGCTTATATTCAGTCCCTGGTATGGTATCGTAAGCTGACGCTGGGAGAATAAGCAGATAAGGAAGCATTATGGATTTATTTGAATATATGAGAACCAATACTATGGAAAAGGAGTCCCCGTTAGCTGCCAGAATGCGTCCGAAAACCTTGGACGAGGTAGTGGGGCAGGAACATATTATTGGAAAAGACAAATTACTTTACAGAGCGATTCAGGCAGATAAAATCAGTTCCGTTATTTTTTACGGACCGCCGGGAACCGGTAAAACGACTTTGGCAAAAGTGATTGCAAATACTACCAGCGCAGAATTTACCCAGATTAATGCTACGGTAGCCGGTAAGAAGGACATGGAAGAGGTTATTGCCAAAGCAAAGGATATGCAAGGCATGTACGGAAAACGTACCATCCTTTTTATTGATGAGATTCACCGTTTCAATAAAAGTCAGCAGGATTATCTTCTTCCTTTTGTAGAGGATGGAACCATTGTTTTAATCGGTGCCACCACGGAGAATCCTTACTTTGAGGTAAATGGGGCGTTGATTTCCCGGTCTATTATTTTTGAACTTAAGCCTATTCCTAAGGAAGCGGTAAAAGAGCTTCTTCGTAAGGCCGTATATGATTCGGATAGAGGTATGGGAAGCTATAACGCGACGATTGAAGAAGAGGCGTTAGATTTTCTGGCAGATATTTCCGGAGGAGATGCAAGGCATGCGTTGAATGCTATTGAACTGGGCATTATGACTACGAATCGTAGTGAAGATGGTAAGATTCACATTACATTGGATGTGGCTCAGGAATGTATTCAGAAACGTGCAGTTCGATATGATAAAAACGGTGATAACCACTATGATACCATATCTGCATTTATAAAGAGTATGCGAGGTTCGGATCCGGATGCGGCGGTATATTATCTGGCACGAATGTTGTATGCGGGAGAAAGTGTAACCTTTATTGCCAGACGAATTATGATTTGTGCATCGGAAGATGTAGGCAATGCGGACCCAATGGCTATTGTAGTAGCAACCAATGCTTCTATGGCAGTGGAGAGAATCGGTATGCCGGAGGCGCAGATTATTTTGGCACAGGCGGCTACTTATGTGGCATGTGCACCAAAGAGCAATGCGGCATGTGAGGCAGTGTTTGGCGCATTGGCTGAAGTGGAAAAAAGCGGTAACTTACCTATACCCACTCATTTGCAGGATGCCCATTACAAGGGAGCAGCGAAGTTAGGTCATGGTATTGGTTATAAATATGCACATGATTATCCCAACCATTATGTAGAACAGCAGTATTTGCCTTATGAGCTGACAGGCAGGGAGTTTTATAAACCGACAGGAAATGGTTATGAACAAAAAATTCGTGAGCATTTTAAAAGAATTAAAGCAGAAGCAAAAGAAGCAGTTGTTCCTTAGAACAGCTGCTTCATTATATATTGGTAAATATCCTGATTTTTTGCCTGCCAGTTATCACAGATGGCAGAAGCGGTTTCTTTGTTTGGAACAGAAAGTTTCAATTCAATCAGGTTGACATTTCGTTCCTTGGCTATCAGATGGGCTTCATAATCACCGGAAGTAGATTTATAGTAATTACTTTGCACGGACAGTTCATTACGAAGCTCGAATTCTTTTTCTTTAAAATATTCCAGAATTTCCTTCTTTATGGTCTCGCTGATATTGTTTTCGAAGTAGTTCAGGGTTTCCCGTCCTTCTTCTGTAATATTTAACAAAGTCCGGTTGTTGGCAGTTTGTGTAGTGACCATATTAGCATCGTTCAGCTCTCCGATTACCTGCTGTAAGGTCAGATAATTTGTGTATTCCTTTTCCAAAATGAATTCGCTGATTTGTGCCAGCGCTATAGGAAAGTTTACACGGTTAAGCATGTAGAGAACAATTAATTTATATAGTGTCAGTGGGTTTTGTAGCATGAAATAGTCTCCCTTGATAAGTGTTGCGTTGTTTCATTTCCTGATGAAGGCTGTTTAATACATCCCGTTTATTTAGGCTCCAGGTAGGGGCAATGAGTAAATTTTTCGGACCATCTCCGGTAACACGATGCACTATTATGTCAGGAGAGAGCAGTTCCAGACTGTGAATCAGTATGTCCAGATATTCTGATTTCTCCAACGTATGAAACATTCCCTTTTGGTAGTCAGCGGCTAAATCGGTGTTCTTTAAAACATGCAGAAGCTGAAGCTTTATTCCAAAAGGATGGTGTTGGTTTAAGTATTGAATAGTGTCATACATGTGCCGGCTGTTTTCACCGGGAAGTCCTAAAATTACATGGACAATCCAGGGAATATGATATTTATCCAAGGCGGCGACTGCGTTTTCAAAGCAATCCAAAGTGTATCCCCGTCGGATGTAGGTTGCAGTCTGCTCATGGATCGTCTGAAGTCCTAATTCAATCCAGATAAATTTCTCCGGATATTTTGTTTGCAAGTCGGACAAAAGCTCTAATACGGCATTGTCCAGACAATCCGGTCTGGTAGCGATGGAAATACCGCATACTTGCGGATGTTCCAAAGCCTGTGTGTAGATTTCCTGTAGATAAGGAAGGGGTGCGTAGGTGTTTGTATATGCCTGAAAGTATGCAATAAAATGATTGCCGGTCTTTTTGTCACCAAAAAGATTTTTTCCAAGCTCAAGTTGCCTGTCGATAGAAGTTTCCCGGACGGCAAAGTCCCCACTTCCTCCTGCACTGCAAAAGATACACCCGCGAGTGCCCAGAGTACCGTCCCGGTTGGGGCAGGTCATTCCTGCATCAATGGCTATTTTGTAACATTTATGTGCAAATGTGTTTTTGCAGTAAGCATCCAAAGAGTAATAGGGCTTACCACACCAGTTAGAATGTTCCATATTAGCGTGAGATATTGGCTTTTACTGCCTCGGCAACCACCTGTGCTACCTGAGGGTTAAAAGCTTCCGGTAAAATATTTTCATCGTTCAGCTCGTTTTCAGGTACTAATCCTGCAATAGCGTTTGCAGCTGCTAACTTCATGGCTTCAGTAATTTGTGGTGCACGTCCTTCTAAAGCGCCCTTAAAGATGCCCGGGAAAGCTACCACATTATTCACCTGATTCGGGAAGTCGCTACGACCGGTACCCACAACGCGTGCACCGGCAGCTTTTGCTACGTCCGGCATGATTTCAGGTACCGGGTTGGCCATGGCAAACAGGATAGAGTCACTGTTCATGGAAGCTACCATTTCTGCAGATACAATATTAGGAGCAGAAACACCTACAAAGATATCAGCACCCTTCATGGCATCTGCAAGTAAGCCGGTTTCCTGATTTGGGTTGGTAATTTCTACCATCTTTTGCTGCATCCAGTTCAGACCTTCTGTGGACTTGGATAAAATACCAACCTTGTCGCACATGATAACATTGGTAAAGCCATAGGTAAGTAAGAGTTTAGTAATGGCAACTCCGGCACTGCCTGCGCCGTTTACAACTACCTTACAATTTTCTTTCTGCTTGCCGACTACCTTTAATGCATTAATAATGCCGGCCAGTACTACAATGGCAGTACCATGCTGATCGTCATGAAATACCGGAATGTCCAGAATGCTTTTAAGACGTTCTTCAATTTCAAAGCATCTGGGGGCAGAAATATCTTCCAGATTGATTCCGCCAAAGCCGGGAGCCAGATAAGTAACAGCCTTGATAATTTCTTCCGTATCCTGTGTATCCAGACAAATAGGTACTGCATTTACACCACCGAACTCTTTAAACAGTACGGCTTTTCCTTCCATAACAGGCATAGCTGCATAGGGGCCGATGTTTCCCAGGCCAAGAACTGCGCTTCCGTCAGATACAACAGCTACTGTATTGGACTTCATGGTGTATGTATAGGCAGCTTCCTTGTCTGCGGCGATTACCTTGCAGGGTTCTGCTACACCGGGGGTATAAGCTAAAGATAAATCTTCCCGGGATTTCACAGGAACCTTGGAGACAGTTTCCAGCTTACCGTTTAATTTTTCATGTAATAATAAAGCTTTTTCGTTTGTGGTCATAAAACATCCTCTTTTCAAAAGTACTTGTAAAATTTATAAGACGATATTATTTTAATGTGTGTGGAAAGCTTTTTCAAGGAAATTATAAAAAATTAAAAAAAAGCTTTTATTTTCGGAGACTGTGCTATATAATTAATATCGGAAATGTATGAGTATATTTATTTTACACTTCAAATTCACATCTATGTGTTATGATACCCAGAATAAGATAATTAAATATAAATCAAATAAGGAGGACTTATGAGAGAGAAGTATGAATCCTTAGCTTTGGCACAATTACGAGAATTGGCAAAAATTAGGGGAATTAAGGGCGCTACTATTATGAAGAAAGCAGAGCTTGTAGAAGCAATGCTTGCAGAAGATGAAAAAGATAAAGCGGCAACTGCGTCGAAAGAAAGTACGGAAACAAAGGAAAGTACAGAAGAAAAGGAAGCTACGATAAAGAGCGGAGAAGAAGCAAGGAAAGAACAGCCTGCCAGACCGGTTCGTAATGATGTGGCATATGATTCTACTATGTATCCTGTGGAATTGGACAGTGGTGTGGAGGCCAACGGTATTTTAGAAGTTATGCCGGATGGTTATGGCTTTATTCGAAGTGCAAACTATTTGCCGGGTGAAAGTGATGTATATGTGGCACCCAGCCAGATTCGTCGTTTCGGCTTAAAGACCGGTGATATTCTGGTGGGTAACAAACGTATTAAAACCCAGCAGGAAAAGTTTAGTGCTTTATTGTTTGTAAAGACAATTAATGGTTATACTCCGGAGGAATCTGCAAAGAGAATAGCATTTGAAGATATGACTCCGATTTTCCCGGACAAGCGTATTCGTATGGAAACGCCGGGATGCAGTGTGGCTATGCGTGTAATGGATTTAATCAGTCCGGTTGGTATGGGACAACGTGGTATGATTGTTTCACCTCCGAAAGCAGGTAAAACAACATTGCTGAAAGAAACTGCAAAATCTATTTTACGAACCAATCCGCATATGCACATGTTGATTCTTTTGATTGACGAGCGTCCGGAAGAAGTAACGGATATTAAAGAAGCAATTCATGGTGAAAATGTAGAAGTAATTTACTCTACTTTTGATGAACTTCCGGAGCATCATAAGAGAGTTTCCGAAATGGTTATTGAGAGAGCAAAACGTTTGGTAGAGCATAAGAAGGATGTAGTGATTCTTCTGGATAGTATTACCAGATTGACCAGAGCTTACAACTTGGTAGTGCCCCCCAGTGGACGTACTCTTTCCGGTGGTTTGGACCCGGCAGCGCTTCATATGCCTAAGAGATTCTTTGGTGCGGCGAGAAATATGCGTGAAGGCGGTAGTTTAACTATTCTTGCGACGGCTTTGGTAGATACCGGAAGTAAGATGGATGATGTAGTATATGAAGAATTTAAGGGTACCGGTAACATGGAAATGGTACTGGACCGTAAGCTTTCAGAAAAGCGTATCTTCCCGGCCATTGATATTAAGAAATCAAGCACCAGACGAGAGGATTTACTTTTGAATTCGGATGAGCTGGAAGCAATGAATATTGTGCGTAAGGCGTTGAATGGTTTGAAGTCCGATGAAGCGACGGATAAGATTTTAGATATGTTTGCACGAACCAGAACCAATCAGGAGTTTGTTGCAATGGTAAAAAAGAACAAATTTATCTAATTTTATAAGAAAATCTGCAAAAACCTATTGCAAAGGCAAAAAATTCATGTTACAATAGCAACGCTGTTTGTGGTTGCATAGGCAGTGTGGATGAGAACAAAAATAAACGCGTTAACTAATATAGAGAGGTGAAAATCATGAGAGAAGGAATCCATCCTAATTACTATCAGGCAACTGTAACCTGTAACTGTGGAAATACTTTCGTAACCGGTTCTACCAAGCCTGAAATTCACGTAGAAGTTTGCTCTAAGTGCCATTCATTCTACACAGGTCAGCAGAAGGTTGCAAGACTTGACGGACGTATTGAAAAGTTCAACAAGAAATACGGTATTACAAACTAATAAGACGTTTGAAAAGGTTGCGGTTTTCCATCGCAACCTTTTATACTCTTTAGAGGTTTGTGTGGTCGGTGTTATTATTTTTCATAGGTGATATTATGGCAAAAAAGAAAAAGATGTGCTATTCCGGTATCGGCGGACAGGCGGTTCTGGAAGGTGTAATGATGAAAAACAAGGATCGGTATGCCGTAGCAGTTCGTAAGCCGGACGGTAATATCGAAGTAGAAATAGAGAACTACCAGGGAATTCTGGAAGAAAAAAAGTTTAAAAACTGGCCCTTTATTCGAGGCGTATTTAATTTTATTGATTCTTTGATGCTCGGTATGAAGAGCTTGAATTATTCTGCCAGTTTTTATGAGGAAGATGAAGAAGAAACTGCATTTGATAAGGCGTTGAATAAATGGACCAAGGGAAAAGCAGAAGAATTTCTAACCACGGTGGTTATGATTTTTTCTGTTTTATTGGCAGTAGGTATCTTCATTGTATTGCCCTACTTTATATCATCCTTTATTGCAAAGTATGTGGAGAATGCCTCCATGCTGGCAATTATTGAAGGGGTGATTCGTATTCTTATTTTTGTGCTCTATGTATGGGCAATAAGTTTTATGCAGGATATTCGCAGATTATACCGTTATCACGGTGCGGAGCATAAATGTATCAACTGTCTGGAAAGAGGAAGAGAGCTGACAGTGCGTAATGTTATGAGAAGCTCCAGACTTCACAAACGCTGCGGTACCAGCTTTATGTTCTTTGTACTCTTTGTCAGCATTATTTTATTTTTCTTTATTCGTGTAGACAATGTACTATTAAAAGTGTTGCTTCGTATTGCACTTATGCCGGTAGTGGCAGGTATTTCCTACGAGCTCATTCGTTTGGCGGGCAGAAGTGACAATATTTTTGTGAAAATCTTATCTGCGCCCGGTATGCTGATTCAGCGTATGACAACCAAGGAGCCGGATAAAGAGATGATAGAAGTCGCAATTGCTGCAGTAGAAGCAGTGTTTGACTGGAAGGCATATTTGGCCGAGAATTTCGGATATGACGAGGAAGTAAAGAATCTGGACGGAGAAGATCCTTCATGAATTACAGACAAGTATATGAATTGGGAAAGAGCAGGTTGGAGGAAGCTGATGTGGCAGAGGCTGCATTGGATGCCAGAATACTTTTGGAGCATGTATGCGGTACGTCCCGTAACGATTTTTTGGTACACGGCGACCGGGAAGTAGCAGAGGCTCAGATAGATCAGTATATAGAATGTATTTCGCGCAGACAGTCAAGAGAACCATTACAGCATATTACAGGTGTGCAGGATTTTATGGGATTGGAATTTGCCGTGAATGAACATGTATTGATTCCCAGACAGGACACCGAAATATTGGTGGAAGAGGTTATGAAGGATGAGTTTGACGGTAGCCGTATTTTAGATATGTGCACCGGTTCCGGTTGTATTTTGATTAGTCTGTTACACTATAGCAATTGGTGTAAAGGTGTGGGAGTGGATATTTCTTCGGCTGCATTGGCGGTGGCGAAAGAAAATGCCAACAAGCTTTTGCCGGAGGAGAAAAGACCGGTATTTGTGGAAAGTAATCTGTTTGAAGCTGTGGAAGGAACTTTTGATATTATTGTATCCAATCCGCCATATATTCGAACGAAGGTGATTGAAACCCTTATGCCGGAGGTAAAAGATTTTGAACCTATGCAGGCGCTGGATGGTTATGAAGATGGTTTGTATTTCTATCGGCGAATTGTAGAGGAAGCCGGAGGATATTTGAACAAGGACGGCAGGTTGTATTTTGAAATCGGCCATGATCAGGGAATAGAAGTAAGTGAGCTAATGAAAAGTGCCGGTTATGAACAGGTTCGTGTGATAAAGGATTATGCAGGACTTGACAGAGTGGTGTGCGGTGTTTTAAAAAAATAATGTGAGGAAAGAGGAACTATGTTTGATAAGTTAGAGGATTTATTAATCCGTTTTGAAGAGATTATGGGTGAGTTAAACGAACCGACCGTTACCAATAATCAGGAGCGTTTCCGCAAACTGATGAAGGAACAGAGCGATTTAACTCCGATTGTAGAGGCTTACAAGGAATATAAGAAATGCAAACAGGCTATTGAAGACTCTTTGATGATGTTGGAGGAAGAGTCGGATGAGGAAATGCGTGAAATGCTGAAGGAAGAATTGAACGACAGCAAGAAGCGCGTGGAAGAATTAGAGCAGGAATTAAAGATTTTATTACTTCCCAAGGACCCTAATGATGAGAAGAACGTTATCGTGGAAATCCGTGCAGGTGCAGGTGGCGACGAGGCGGCTCTTTTTGCAGCGGAAGTTTATCGTATGTATGTACATTATGCAGAAGGAAATCGCTGGAAGGTAGAGACCATGAACGTGGACGATATCGGTATCGGCGGTATGAAGGAAGTACAGTTTATGATTACCGGCCAGGGTGCGTACTCTAAGATGAAGTACGAAAGTGGTGTACACCGTGTACAGCGTGTGCCGGAAACCGAAAGTGGCGGACGTATCCACACCTCCACCATTTCCGTAGCAGTTATGCCGGAAGTAGACGAGGATATTGATATTGTTATCGATGAAAAGGATATCCGTATCGACGTAATGCGTGCGTCCGGTAATGGTGGACAGTGTGTCAACACTACTGACTCTGCAGTGCGTTTGACCCATTATCCTACAGGTATTGTGGTTTACAGCCAGACCGAAAAGTCACAGTTGCAGAACAAAGCGAAGGCATTTGCTTTATTAAAGGCAAAGCTGTACGATATTGAACAGCAGCAGAGACATGACGCAGAAGCAGAAATGCGTCGTAGCCAGATTGGTACCGGTGACCGTTCTGAGAAGATTCGTACCTACAACTTCCCTCAGGGCCGTGTAACCGACCATAGAATCAACCTGACGCTGTATAAGCTGGATAAGATTATGAATGGTGATATTCAGGATATTATAGATGCTTGTATTGTGGCAGACCAGGCTAAGAAGTTAGAGAAGATGAATGAACAACAGTAAAATGAGAGTCCCACTTGGAAGTGCGAAGCACTTTCGGGTGGGACGTTGCTGTTTGTGGTAAAAATAGTTCATTTGTTTCATTTTAGTTTTTGGTGATGGCTTCAAAGTATCTATAGAGAAAAAAATATATTTCAGAACCACTTTTTCTATTGATTTAGCTGGTTTTTTGGTATTTTGCATACCCAAAGTATCTATGCAGAAAAATTGTTTCTCCAGATTCCCTCAAAAGGCAAAAGGAGGTATCTCAGAATTAACTTTTTTCGTATAGATACTTTGGGCGACAAAAATTCGTGTTTTTAAGACATTTTGTGAGTTAAAGTGGTTCTGTAGATGCGATTTTTTTCTATATACCGCACATGGGAGTGGGACGTTGCTGTTTGGATATAGAAAAGAGAGCAGTTTCATGAGGTTGAAACAGTATGACAGTTATATTATAATGAAAAAAGAAATTTAAACTTGGGGAAAAGTATCCCAGGCACTTGGTTTTTAAATGTGTAGGAGAACGCATGGAAAGAGTTATGTTGAAAGAACTGAAAATGCATTCCAGAAATGAAGTTTTAAGTTTTCTTAAAAAGCTATGGAACCATGAGAGAACGAATTGTCCTTTATGTGGTTGTGAACTTGAACTGTTACATAAAAAGGTGAAAAAGAGTGATTGTGACTGGCAATGTAAGCAGTGCAATAAAACATTTAAGACTATCCATTTGTTGGATGAATTAAATGAACAGATACCCAACTAACATGATGAGAACGGACAAAAGTACATTTTACTTAGGAGAGCAAAGCTATGAGCGAAAAGATTCATGTATCGGTGGTGGTACCGGCCCATAATGAAGAAAAATATGTAAAAAGATGTATTGATTCTATTCGTGAGTCTGCGAACAAGTTTAAGGGTAATGTTGAAATTATTATTGTCTGTAACCGATGCACGGATAAGACGGAACAGATTGCGTTAGAGAATGGGGCGGTTGTAGTTCACAATGAGGAACGTTGTATTGCGAAAGTCCGCAATTCCGGAATTAAGGCTGCGCGCGGAAAAATAATTATTACCATTGATTGTGACAATAGGATGACAAAGGGAACCATTTCAGAAATATATCATTTGCTGAAAAGCGGAAAATACATTGGCGGTGGTGCGCCGATTCGATTTGAACGATATTCTTTTCCGTTATGGTGTAATGATCTATTGTGCAGGTTTCTGTTTGGTATTACAGGATTGTATAGCGGTATCTTTTGGGCTACTAAAGAAACATTTATGGCGATAGGCGGCTTCGTTGACAAAAAGGCAATGGAAGACGTGGCAACGGCAAAAGTCCTTAAAAAATACGGTAAGTCAAAAGGCAAGAAGTATACAACCTTACGCAAGAATTATCTTATTAATTCTACACGTAAATACGATGATTTAGGGGATTGGCTGTATTTTAAGTTATTAGTTCAAAATTTCACATCAATAATGAAGGCTGCCATGGGAAACGCAGGGGAATACGAAAAATTATTGGATGAAATGTTCTATGATTATAATGATAAGCATTAGTGAGAAGGACGTGATGATATGGAGAATGTTTTCAATAATAATGCCGATAGTGGGGATATGCTAAAAAACCAATACGAAGTCACATGGAAGTTTTATAAGGAATGGTTGTTGGAGTATAAGACGAAAGGCAGAAAATTAGTTTTCTTAATTTTTTGGAGTATCATGGCGCTTATCTTACTGGTAGCAAGCTTTTGGGAAGGTTTTTCTGCGATATATTTTCTGGTGGCAGTTTTCTGTGTTTATCGGGCGTTCTTTCGAGATTATATTTCTATTCGAAGGCAGTATAATCAATTAACGAAGATTCACGGAAGCAAGAGTTGGATGAAAACGATTACCATTTCAGATACCGATATAGTTATTAGCGAAGGGGTTACCACGGTAAATTGCAAAACTGCAGATGTCATGCGCATAATAGAAAAGGGAGATAAAATACAGCTTATTATGAATAATAAGATAGTGGTTCGGATGTATAAGTCGGCATTTGTGGAAGGAAGTTGGGAAGCATGTAAGGAGTTGCTTAACAATAGGTAAAAAGCGAGGAGTAACACCAATATGTTTGATTTGGATAATTTGTTAAATGAGTTTATAGTGTCCTGTCAGACCATCCTGGGTGACAATCTGACAGGAATCTATCTTCACGGGTCTGCTGTTATGGGGTGTTTTAATATTCGGAAAAGTGATGTGGACTTACTGGTTGTAGTAAAGGATGAGGTTGCCAAAGATCATAAACGTAAATTCATGGATATGGTGGTGGCGTTGAATGAGAGGGCACCGAAAAAAGGCATTGAAATGAGCATTGTGAAGGAAGCGGTGTGCAATCCATTTGTATATCCGACGCCGTTTGAGCTTCATTTTTCCATAGCGCATTTGAATTGGTATCGGTCCAATCCGGGGGATTATGTGGAAAAGATGAAAGGAACGGACAAGGATTTGGCGGCGCATTTTACCATTATATATCACAGAGGCAAGACGCTTTTAGGGAAAGAAATCAAAGAGGTCTTTTCTGAGGTGAGTGGTGAAGCTTATATGGATAGTATTTGGACGGATATTGCCGGAGCAAAAGAGGATATTTTAGAAAATCCCTTGTACATTATATTAAATTTGTGCAGGGTACTGGCATATAAAAGGGAAGGTTTGATTTTGTCCAAGAAAGAAGGCGGAGAGTGGGCTGTGAAATGCTTGGAAAAGCCGGAATACATAGCATTGGTTTTGGCTGCTTTGAAGGAATATGAAACCGATGAAGCCATGGTTGTAGATAATTCTGTGGCAATCGGGTTTACAGAATATATGTTGGAACAGATAGCAAAGAAGGGGAATGACAATGAGCATAAATTATCCAAAAGAGAAATTTGAACAGGCAGCATACTGTTTCTTGGTGCTTTATCAAAAAGATGAAATGGACATGGATATGGGACAGGTCATTGAGCGCACCATTTCTGATACTATTCTATATTGTCAGAATGACACTTTAAAAAAGATACGTGCAACGATTTTGCTGCTATGTTATGAAATAACCGGCTATGTGTTGGATATGCGTCATATACAGCAATTACGCAAATGTTTGGAAATTGTTGAGGATAATTCATTTTTTAATGAGAGGGATTGGCAGGATTTTCAAACGGATTTAGTTACGGCAAAGAGT
The DNA here is from genome assembly GCA_045123675.1 of Acetatifactor sp. Classification (GTDB taxonomy): domain Bacteria; phylum Bacillota; class Clostridia; order Lachnospirales; family Lachnospiraceae; genus Acetatifactor. Next base: position 15,407 of record JBGVKL010000155.1, read on the forward strand.
TATATAGAATGGTCAATGTCAAAACATTCTATAGGAGGAGCATAAAATGAGAACTACAGAAGAAATGTTAAATCTTATCTTAAACATAGCGAAAGAAGATGACAACATCAGAGCGGTTTTGATGTCAGGCTCCAGAGCCAATCCGGACTGTCCGAAGGATACATATCAGGACTTTGATATAATGTACTTTGTGAGAGAGGTAGCTCCATATTGGGATAATATGGCTTGGATAGAGGAGAAATTCGGTAAGCCTTCTTTGGTACAGCGGCCGGAAAGTATGCAGTTAATTCCGCCGGACAATGACGGTAATTATGTATACTTGATGGTATTTCCGGATGGAAACAGAATCGACCTGACCATAACTTCTTCCGTTTATGAGGACGATGGGGAGCCGGCTGTTTTACTTTTGGATAAGGACGGAACGTTTCCGGAGATTATGGTAAAGGCAGATTTTTGGTATGTGAAAAAGCCGAATCAGAAATTCTTTTCGGATTGCTGCAACGAGTTTCATTGGTGTTTGAACAATGTGGCAAAGGGGATTGCACGAGAGGAATTGTCTTATGTAATGGAGATGAATCATATTGTCCGTGACATGTTGATAGTGATGTTAGGATGGTATGAGGGTGTAAATTATGATTTTGCAGTATCCGCAGGTAAGAATGGCAAGTATTTTAAGAAGTACCTGCCGACAGAGGTATATGAGAGATTTGCAAGGACCTACTCTGATGCAGATTATGAGCATATATGGACGGCAACTTTTGAAATGCTACATTTGTTTGGTGATGTGGCGCGAGAAGTAGCAGACAGATTACAGTTTGTTTATGATCAAGAGGAAGAACAGGGAATTGAGAAGTATATGAAGCTGGTGAGAGGCGGAGAACTTTAGCATATATAGAGGAGCTATAACATGGAACTTGTTATTATAATTATCATCGTATTGGCTATTTGTTTTATCTTAAATGTCAGTCCCTATTACATGATGATGGGTGGCGGAATTTTGTTATTTATTATGACCACACTTTTTGCTATAGGTTTTGTATTTGCCACAGCTGTTTTACTGTTTTCCAAGCGGAAAGAAGCGAAATTTGTGCGTACCGGTGCAGTAAAGGACAGTAAATTTCAGGTAGCTTTTTATATGATAGAAGGGGAAGAGTATCCCTGTTTATTTCCCAAGGAAGGTATATTAGAGGAAAAGTTGTATCAAAAGGAGAAAACTTATCATGTGATGTGGAACCAAAGGCTTGGCAAAGTATTTGACCGGTTTGCAATGACCACATGTGTGTTAGGGCTTGTTTTTAGCCTGCTACTTAGTGTCGGTTTGGGGATTCTCGTTTTGTGTCCTGTTCCGTAAGCCACTATTTTGCTATTCTTTCGGTGAAAGGAGGTCGTAGATATGGACCAGGAAAAGGTGGGCTGCTTTTTAAAAGAGTTGAGATTGGAAAAGGGACTGACACAGGAACAGCTGGCAGAAAAATTTAATATATCAAACCGTTCGGTTTCCCGTTGGGAGAATGGAAAGAATATGCCGGATATTTCCCTCTTAGTAGAGTTGGCAGGATTTTATCAGGTAGGGATGGATGAACTGCTGGATGGGGAAAGAAAACCGAAAGAGGCAGAAGAACACAAAGGAAAAGAAAATGAAGTGGCTGCTAAGATGGCCGGTTATGCCAATGAGCAGAGAAGTCAATTGTTACTATGGGTAAGACGTATTAGTCTGATTGGGATTGTGTTAATGACGCTGGTGCTTGCCATACAGACATTTACCTATGAACCGGGGATTGATTCTTTTGTGTGTTACGTCTTGTCTTTGCTGGCATTTGTAAGTATGGCGGTGCTGGGATTACATGTGAACGGTATTTTGGAAAAAATAGCTAAACGCAGTAAGTTTATTACAGCATGTAAAGTGTTAGTGCTTATGTTGGTAGTGATGGTTGCCGGCTTTGTAATGAGGGTACTTTTGCTGCTTGCGTTAATAGTATGGGCGGAAAGTTCTCCGGCAGAAAAAATCTCGGGAATAGAAAATTATGATAAGTCATATTATTTAGAAAATTATAGTGGGGACCTTGATACCGGTATGTTTGTTTTTCCGGAGAAAGATTTTAAACCGACGGAGGCAGAATTTGCATCAAGTCTGAAAACAGGGTTATTTGATACAGATGGATATATAATTTTGCGTGCTAAATACACGGAGGAAGACTATTGGAAGGAAGTGGAGCGGCTTTCTGCAATTGAATGTACCATATGTTTCAAGGAAGAAGCGGTTACACAGCAGATAAGGTACGATGAAGAATCTTATGCGTTGCCTGCTTACGTAACGGTGGATGGATTTGATGATATATATGAGTATGCTTTGATGGATGAAAAAGATTGTACAATCACGTATGTGTTGTTGAGTTATCCTAATGTATTAAAGCTTAATGAATACCGGGCGTATTTAAAAAAGGATATTTTAAAGTATGAAATAACGGATGCTTTAAATCAGTTCAGTATTTATGCTCATAGCTTTGACGCTGGACAGTCATGGATAGAGTATTCGGATATGGAAAGTGCATATTAATGAAATGCGGTAGGATGAGAATCCTGCCGCATTTGTAGTTTGACGAAAGAGAGATTTAATTTTATAATAGAGTAAATGAAGATTTCCGGAATAGAGAAGGAAGTAAGCGGAAGGAAGTTTGATATGAAGAAATTATTGTACATAGATGCATGTATCAGAAATGGTGAGTCCAGAACGAAACGTATTGCCACACCTATTATAGAGGCTTTGAAGGAGCGATATGATGTGGATACGCTTACGTTAAATGAGTTGCCTTTGGAGGTTGTGCAGGAAGAATTAATTACGAAAAGAAATGCAGGAGATATAGACCCGGTGGTAATGTTCTGGGCGGAAATGGTACGTGATGCGGACAGAATCGTAATAGCAGCACCTTTCTGGGATATGTCCATTCCTGCTGCACTTAAAGTGTTCTTGGAGCTGTGCTCCATATTTGATGTGACATTTAAGTCCGATGAAAAAACCTGTTATGGAAATTGTAAGGCAGAGAAGATGCTGTTTATTACTACCAGGGGCATGGATATTGCCACAGGAGATGTACTTGAACAGGCTACCTCTTATTTAAAAGCATTATCATGGTTGTGGGGGATTGGACCTTTACAGGTAGTAGCTGCACAAAACATGGATTATGTATCGGCAGAGGAAATTGAGAAAAAGATAAATGAAGCCGTAGAAGTCGGATTGGAAATGGCGAAAACATTTTAGGAGAGGGAGAGAAGGATATGAAATTAGCAACAGCACTTTCAGAAAGAGCAGATTTACAAAGAAGAATAGCAGAGCTTGGTACCAGATTAAATAATAATGCCAAGGTACAGGAAGGAGAAAAGCCTGCGGAAGAACCGAAGGAATTGTTAGAAGAGTTAAACAGGGATTTTGTGCGTTTAGAGGAATTGATTGCCAGAATTAATCATACCAATAATGAAACCTCCTATGAGGGAAAAACACTGACCGATTATATTGCGAAAAGAGATTGTTTGAAGCAGAAAATATCCATTATGCGTAGCTTCCTGGATCGTTCCAGCGAAAAGGTGGCCAGATATTCTAAGACAGAAATTAAGATAATGAGTACTATTGAAGTGGCACAGATTCAAAAGGAAGTAGATAAATTATCCAAAGAACTTCGTGAAACGGACGAGAAGATTCAGGAATTGAACTGGACTACTGAATTGATTTAAATGAAGCTGGTAGCTTGGTAAGGCGGATACGATCTCTTGCAATTGAGAATGAATTGCACCTCATGGTATATGCCGGGCTGCATATGGGGTTCGAATCCCCGTTTTTACAAGGTACGCCCAGTAATGTTACATACGTATTATCATTGAGTATTTTTACTACCTAGTGTCGATTGTCAAGTGAGGGTGGTGTCGGGGAAGTTTAAATAAAAACAAAAAGCCCTATATCAATGGGAGATGAAGCCTGTTGATATAGGGCTTGTTTATTTAATCGACAAATAAAGCAAAATATGGCGATAAGAACACAAGATATGAACAGAAAAAATAGAAGAAATTTCATATAATGGGTGCAGAAGGAGAAACAGGAGGTAGTATATTATGAAAAAGTGGAAAATAAGTTTGGTACTTCTAATGCTGACAGCATTTTTTACGTCTTGTTCTTTAGGAACCCTGAACGAAGTGAATCAAAATACACAGGAGGTTCCATCGGCTACTCCAAGTCAGGAAGTTGCCCAGTCGGTTGTGGAAGAAGAACCTGAGAAATCGGAAGAGACTGAAGAGGTGCTCGTTGATACTCTGAAAAGTGTGTATGGGACCTATGGAATTAAGGCAGGTACCTGCTTGTCGGAACAAATGATTCGTAACAAGCGTTGTGAAACTATAATTCTGGATAACTTTAACAGTATTACTTTTGAGAATCAGATGAAGCCGGATTATATTTTTAACAAGAAGGAAAGCAAAGCTACGGGAGAATTGGTGGTAGAATTTGATTCTACGGCAAAGACGCTTTTGCAGTGGTGTGCGGATAATAATATGGCGGTACGCGGACATACACTTATCTGGCATAGTCAGACTCCAAGCTGGATTTTCTACGAGGATTTTAACACAAGCGGAAACTTGGTAAGCAGAGAGGTTATGCTGGAACGAATGGACAGTTATATTCGTCAGGTGTTCGAGCAGTTGGAGGAATTGGGCTATTTGGAGCTTTTTTATGCCTACGATGTGGTAAATGAAGCGTGGATGGAAGACGGAACTAAAAGGGATAGTCTGTGGCTTCAGACCATAGGAGAAGACTATTTGTGGTATGCTTTTTACTATGCGGACATGTATGCACCGGAGTATATTGATTTGTATTACAATGATTATAATGAGCAATTTAAGACAGAGACTTTATATAATTTTGTGCAGACCCTTGTGGACGAGAACGGTAATTATTTGATAGATGGTATTGGTTTGCAGGCACATTTGTATACGGAGGATAATCTGGAAGATTATTTGGCAACAGTAGAAAGACTTGGTTCTACAGGACTTAAGGTTAATTTGACAGAATTGGATGTGTCTTTGGGAACCTGGACCAATATTAAACCCGGAACAGAGGAGAATTTTAAAATACAGGGACAGTATTATTATAATCTGGTAAACGGGCTTTTGCAGTTAGTGCAGGAAGATAAGGTGGAGATGGATTCGTTAACTTTCTGGGGATTTGCAGATAAGCTGTCATGGAGAAGTGACAGAAAGCCTTTGTTGTTTGATGCGGTATATGAGCCCAAGTATTCATATTATGGTGCATTGCAGGTAAAAGAAATGGCAGGGTTTGAAGAATAGAGTATGTGTGTATGAGTTGAAACGTGGAGGGGATTGTATTATAATCCCATCTTTGACAGTTAAAGGAAAGCAAAATAGCCACAACGCCAGTGTTTATCGGTGTTGTGGCTACTTTATGTTTTGCATAGATGTGTGCTATTTTTTATTTTGTGCTATTTTAGACTGTTTTGTTTCTTTTATGATTGTCCGCATGGTTGCTTTGGGAATGAATTCATAGTCTGTTCTAAATCCAAAAACATTATGCAAAGTATCTGTCAGTTTTGTACGCTTGTAAGAAGGAATATATCCACTGTCTTTAGGTAGTAGTGTCATATTCATATTTCGTAACGTTTCCAAAATCTGAGTACAGGTGAATTCTTCTCCCATTTTTTTCTCTAACAGGCGATAAACAAGCAGACTGATATAACAGGTTAGAAAGTGCGCTTTTATTCTGTCTTCACGTCTTACAAAAACAGGTCTTGCTTCGAATTCCGATTTCATGATGCGAAAGTTTTCTTCAATCTCCCAACGGCGTTTGTTGATGTTAATTATCTCTTTTATATCACCCTCCAGATTGGTGACCACCGCATAGAAACCATCATACATGGCTTCTTCATTGATACGTGCTTCATCCAATTCATAAAGACTTTTCTTTGCAATCTCACCATCATTTGTGACAGAAGTTTTTTGAATGAAGCGTGCAGGATCATTGGGACTTTTTCCTTTTCTTGCCTTGTCAGGGGACTGCATGATTTTAATGGCACGCTCAATCTGATGTTGACGAATTTTCTGTTGGTAAGCTTTATATTTGGGTGAGTAGGTAATGATGACCGTTTCGTCCATATCACCGCTGACAAGAGGGTATTCTTTATAATAGACGGTGTTATATACATCGGGGTCTGACTCATCCAGTGTACGCAGGTCTATCAGTTTATTGGAACCCGGAACTTTGAATTGTGTTAGTTTAAGAGCCAGCTCGCGTTCATCTTTTTTCATCTTTTTCAAAGAATAAGTAATTACATAGGCTCTGTTTCCAAAACTGTTTAGAAAACGGTTGTTATGTCCGCCTAAACCTGCATCGGAACAGAAGATAAATTCACTACAGTTGAAATCCCGTATTACCTTGGTCTCCAAAGGTTTCAAAGTGAGCTGCTCATTCTGATTTCCCGGGAATAAATCGAAAGCTAAAGGAATACCATCAGCATCCATGAAAAGCCCCATGGTTACGATGGGATTAGGTCTGTGTTCCTTACTCTTTCCGTACTTCTTCATCCCGTCTTCCGATTCGATTTCGAAATAGTAGTTAGTGCAGTCGTAGTAGAGAATTCTCGAATTACGTGGATGAACAAAGTTAGAGTTTTTATAAAGCTCTTCCTGTATGAAATCCGATTCATCTGCAAGAACAGAAAGGGAACGGTAAAGATTCTGGAGAGAATACTTTGGTGGTTCCAATAAAGTCTGGCAATAAGAATAACTGCTTAGCTTGCTGGAAGGTGAAAGGATTCTGGAGTAAATCAAATCCGTAAGAATGGCATGAAAATCATAGGTAAACCTGTGATGGTTACGGATATTTCTGCAAATGTTATCAAGTCTTAATTCGCTGCAAATCTGTTGTAAAAACAGATATCCAACGTTAAAAAGTCTGTCTTCGTCTAATGGAATGCGTGCGAGAGGAGAAAAAGAAACAGAGACGTTCTCCTTTTGCCGGTTATAAAGAATGGTTTCTTTTTCTGCTTCCTGTTTTGCCCAGTCCATCATTTTCTTCTCATCACCAGAAAATTGTTCTAAAAGAACGTTGTATTTACCCAGTTTTTTATAGATGCGAGAAGAAGTTTTACCATTTTCTTTACGATAAGACTGTTTGATATAAACATCTTTGTTGTTTTTACTCCCAGTGATACATATATACATAAAAATCCTCCAATTAAAGGTATATTTATATTATAACACAAAGAGTACAAAAGAGCACGCATAAAAACATAAAATTTGACAAAAAAATAAGCCATAGTTGGCTTAAATAAGGGCTTTGTATTAAAGTGGAGAAAATGAAAGTGTCAAAGACCCGAGTATGTGTGTATGAGTTGAAACGTGGAGGGGATTGTATTATAATAAAAATCAAATGTGAGAATCGTTCTTGATGGGAGAGTAAAATGAAACTGCTGGTAGGACTTTTGATTGTTATCGTAGTTGTTATCGTTATGATATTGGTTTTGGACGGAGTGATTATAGGGGTAGCAGCTTGGGAGAAGGGGAAAAAGTCCGCGCCGGAAAGTTTTCTTTTGAAAGAAAAGAATCGTCTGGCTCTGCAACGGAGTACGGAATGTGCAGGCTTTTCGTCAGCTCATGTGCTGCGTAGCTTCGGTGTAGAGGCGGAAGGAAACGATATGTATGCCAGGATGCCCGGAAAGCTAAAGAATGGTGCAGTATTGCCCGGAAAGCTAAAGAAGGTATTGCGAGGGTATGGTTTTAAGGTGCGTTTTGTAAGGGGAAATGTAGATTCTCTGAAAAGTGAGCTGGCAAATGGTAAACGAGTAATTGCTTTTGTGAAGACACGACTTGATAAAAGATGGTTACACTATGTGCCGATTGTAGGATACAACGAAGAAGAAATATTTATAGCAGAGTCTTTGGGATATCTGACGAACTGCAGAGAAGAACATTTTAATCGTAGATTGTCTACGGAGGAATTTTTAAAGTATTGGAATACCAGTGCGTGGTATATGCCTTTTTATAAAAATACATATTTGGTGGTAGAAAGGTGAACGCTTTAGATGAAAAACAATAAGATGTTAATCGGCGCGATCATTTGTATCGCAGTGATAGTAGTAGGTATATGCGTGATTTGGGGAAATATTATTTTGAATAAGTGGACAGAACCTAAATTTGCCACAGGGGAATTTGAGGGAGTGTTTTGTGTGATGGACGGCACTTCCTATTTTTCAGAAGAAGATTTTTTGACATACCGTGGATTACAGGTGAAAAAGTCGGATAAGGTAATGGAAGGTTTTGCTCATATTGAGGATATGTTGGATATAGTGTTTGAAGCAAATCCGGAGGTAAACACTATATATATGCAAATAAATCCTATGCAGTTATGGGAAGAGATAAAAAACAAGGAAAAGTGGAATCAGTATCTGGAGCAATATTTTCGAGAGGAGATGTTGGAAAGAAAAGATACTACGTTTGAAATCTTACTGTCCTATCCGCAGATAACTTATTGTGCACAAATGCAGGAGGAAGAGCTGGAGACTTTTTTTGAGGTGTACCAATCATTTGTAAGTGCATTTGAAGGCATGGAGAATGTTTTTGTGTATTATTTAGGGGCGGAGCAATGGCTTAACAGTAATCCGGACAATTATGAAAATGTGTGGAAACTGAATGAGGCAGTGGAAAAGCATGTATTTTTATCTGTGTTCTGTGACAGAAAATATGTGACAAATACCGCGCTTATGGAAGAAAAAGTAAGTGACCTGAAGGCACAGATAGAAGAGTATAAAACGACAGTGTATCCCAATATGGAGGAGTATTGTATTGTCTTTTTGGGAGACAGTATCATTGGAAATGACAGGAGTACATGTTCCGTTCCGGGAGTAGTGGCAGCTTTGACAAAAGCTACTACAATCAATTGTGCAAAGAGCGGCTCGGCAGCTACATATGATACAAATGCAAAGCTGTCTTTTTTGGATGTATTGGAGGCTTTGATTTCAGGGAATGTACAAAATGTAGAAGATGAGGAAATTGCACAAGGTATTACTATGTTTAAAGAAACTTATAAAAGTGAGAAGAAGCTTTGTGTTGTTTTGAATTATGGATTGAACGATTATTTTACAGGATATCCTATCGCCGGAGAGGAAAATCCGAATGATATATACACATATACCGGTGCGTTAAAAACAGGAGTGGAACGATTGCAAAAGGAATTTCCGCAAGCAGAAGTGATTCTTATGGTTCCAACGTATACGGCGCTCTACGACGAAGGTACGCAGGTAATGAGTGAACAGGGGGCAGTATTGGCAGATTATCGTGAGGCAGTAAAGCAGACGGCAGAGGAACTGGGAATCGTGTATAAGGATAATTTCAGCGATATATCCATGAATTCTACAAATGAAGCAGAGTATCTTACGGATGGTTGTCATCTAAATGATTGGGGAAAATATGTGATGGGAACGCAACTTGTTCGTTTTTTGGAAGATATAATTGTAGAATAAATCATTGTAACGCTAGGGAATTATTGGTGAGAATGTAAAAGGCACTTACGCAGAGTAAGCGCCTTTTGTTTTTATGATAAAGCCTGTATATCCGCAATTAATTGTTCCACTGCTTCTTCGCGGGTGGCCCAGGAAGTACAGAAGCGAACTGCACTGTGGCTTTCGTCCATACGTCGTTCGTAGGAGTATTGATATTTTTTGCCAAGTTCGGCAAGGAGAGTATCGGGCAAAATCGGGAAGACCTGATTGGTATGGCTTTCTACTAAAAAAGGGTACCCTGCAGTGCGGATGGTATCACGTATTTTATCCGCCAAAACGTCGGCATGCGTGGAAAGTTTCAGGTATAAATTATCCTCAAACAGGGTAAGGAATTGGATGCCCAACAGTCGTCCTTTGGCCAGCATGCCGCCTTTTTGTTTCATAATGTATCGAAAATCCTGTTGTAAATCGGGATGTCGGATAACAACAGCTTCACCAAACAAGGCGCCCTGTTTGGTACCGCCAATATAGAAAACATCACTTAAGGTAGCTAAATCGGCAAAGGAAATATCATTATCCGTAGCAGCAAGACCGTAGCCCAGTCGGGCGCCATCTATAAACAGATATAAGTGATGGGTGCGACACACAGAAGAGATGGCTTCTAATTCATCTTTGTAGTATATGGTACCCAGTTCTGTAGGGAAAGAAAGGTATACCATTTTGGGCTGAACCATGTGTTCAAAAGCTTCGTTGTTTACATGTGCCAGATAGGCATCTTCAATTTGTTTTGCTGTGATTTTACCGTCAGTAGAAGGAAGGGGGAGAACTTTATGTCCGCAGGCTTCTACTGCACCGGTTTCATGTACGTTAATATGTCCGGTATCTGCGCACAGAACGCCCTGATGACTACGGAGTGCTGCGTCGATGACGGTCAGGTTTGTCTGCGTGCCTCCCACCATAAAGTGAACGTCTAAAGAAGTGTCTTTACACAGTTCTTTAATGACTTGAGAAGCCTGAGTACAGTAAATATCTTCACCGTAGCCCAAAGTTTGTTCGTAGTTTGTGTCATACATACGCTTTAAAATGCTTTCGTGAGCACCTTCATTATAATCACAGTTAAAAAGTATCATAAAATCCTCCGAATAGATATATTTCTCAAATAGCAAGAATCTTACATAGTATATCATAGGCCGACAGATTTGGCGAGATGTTTAATAATGAACATTTTTTTGATGATTTTTGATAGTAGTTTACTATAGAAAAAAAACGAAATTTGCTATATAGTAGAATAAGGTGAGAGGAGTCTGAGTAAAATGAAAATGTTTGCTTATGATAAAGAGAGCGTGAAAAAGGTATTACAGATTGCCTGGCCGGCTATGCTGGAATCGTTTTTTGTTGCGTTTGTAGGTTTAGTGGATTCATTTATGGTAAGTTCTTTGGGACCGGAGGCTGTGGCATCTGTTGGTTTAACCACGCAGCCAAAGTTCGTGGGACTTGCTATGTTTTTTGCGGTAAATGTATCCCTGTCTGCTTTAGTGGCAAGACGAAAAGGGGAAAAGAACCGTGAAGGAGCTAACCGAATTTTTATAACGGCGCTTGCGTTTATTATACTGGCAGCGGTTGTTATCAGTGTGCTTTTAGTAACCTTTGCAGATCCGATTATTTGTTTATGTGGTTCTGAGCCGGAAACTCATGAAGGTGCGGTAACATACTTTCGAATTATCATGGGCGGTATGATTTTTAACTGTATTCAGATGGGAGTAAATGCTGCCCAGCGAGGTTCCGGAAATACAAAGATTACCATGAGAACGAATCTGGTATCCAATACAGTAAATGTTGTATTTAACTTTTTATTAATCCAGGGTAATTTCGGATTCCCGGCGCTGGGAATAAGAGGTGCTGCTTTGGCTACAGTACTTGGTACGGTGATTGCCAGCATTATGAGTGTATGGTCGGTATGCGGCAAGGATACCTTTGTCAGTCTGCAATATATCTGGAGTGAAAAACTGAAACCCGGCATAGAAGCATTTGGCAGTATTGTTAAGGTGGGATACAGTGTATTTGCAGAACAATTGCTTTTGCGCGTGGGATTTATGGCCACTTCGCTTATGGCGGCGGCACAGGGAACCAACGCTATGGCAGCCCATCAGGTAGGTATGAATATTATGGGACTATCTTTCTCTTTTGGAGACGGATTGCAGGCAACGGCGGTCGCACTGATAGGATATAGTCTGGGAGCTAATGACCCGCAGTTGGCTAAGAAATACGGAAGTATTTGTCGGGCGATTGGCGGTGCAATTTCGATTGTTCTGGCCATTCTTTATTTGCTGGGCGGTGGCTGGTTATACGGAATGTTTTTTGAGGAACAGGAGATTGTGGCCATCGGTATTGGTATTATGCGCGTAATTGCGTTGATTGTTATATTGCAGGTTTCGCAGGTTATTTATATGGGATGTCTCAGAGGAGCCGGAGATACTTTGTATACAGCAGTGGTCTCAACGATTAGTGTTACGATTATGCGTACAGTAGGTTCTTATTTCTTTTGTTATGTGATGGGCTGGGGAATCATCGGTATTTGGATGGGTGTTGTAGCAGATCAGTTATCACGATTGGTGCTGGGAGCTGCCCGGTTTAAGAGTGGCAAGTGGATGACAATTAAGATTTAAAATGGAGGAATATATGATACAGTACACGGTAACGGGTATGAGCTGTGCAGCATGTAGTGCACGTGTGGAAAAAGCTGTTGGTGCCGTAGAAGGCGTGACGGATGTTTCTGTCAGTTTGTTAACCAATTCCATGGGAGTGGAAGGAACTGCCGCTCCGGAGGCTGTTATTAAGGCGGTGGAAGATGCAGGATATCATGCAAAGCAGAAGCTTTCAACGGATGCGCCTGCAGAGGGAGTAGGAAGTGTAGAGGATAGTCTGGCAGATAAGGAAACGCCTTTGTTAAAGAAACGTTTACTTGCCTCATTGGGCTTTTTGTTAATATTGATGTATTTTTCCATGGGACACGTGATGTGGGGATGGCCTGTGCCGGGGTATTTTGAAAATAATCCCATGGCGTTAGGTCTTTTGCAGTTGTTGCTCACAGCGATAGTTATGGTAATTAACCAGAAATTTTTTATAAATGGTTTTAGAGGCTTGTGGAAAAAGGCACCCAATATGGATACGCTGGTGGCACTGGGGTCCGGTGCGGCATTTGTGTACAGTACTTATGCGTTGTTTGAAATGACGAAAGTGTCAATTGACAATGGTGTCATAGAGGCAAGGCACTATTTACATGAGTTTTATTTTGAATCAGCGGCAATGATATTAACATTGATTACAGTAGGGAAGATGTTGGAAGCCCGTTCGAAGGGAAAAACAACGGATGCCTTGAAGTCGTTGATGAAGCTGGCGCCCAAAACAGCAACATTGCTGTTGGAAGGGAAGGAAAAACAGGTTCCCATAGAGCAGGTAAAGCGGGGAGATGTCTTTATAGTAAAACCGGGGGAAAATGTTCCGGTGGACGGAGTGGTTCTGGAAGGAACTGCAGCAGTCAATGAGTCCGTATTAACCGGAGAAAGTATTCCGGTAGATAAGTTGCCGGGAGATAATGTCAGTGCGGCTACTATAAATCAGTCAGGCTTTTTACGTTGTGAGGCCACCCGTGTGGGAGAAGATACCACATTATCCCGGATTATACGAATGGTTAGTGATGCGTCCGCAACAAAGGCGCCAATTGCCAAAATTGCAGATAAAGTATCCGGCGTATTTGTGCCGGTAGTTATAACAATTGCCTTATTGACCGTTGCAGTATGGCTATTAACCGGAGCGTCCTTTGGCTATGCATTGGCAAGAGGAATTTCGGTGTTGGTAATCAGCTGTCCCTGCGCTTTGGGTCTGGCGACACCGGTGGCGATTATGGTAGGAAACGGTGTGGGAGCGAAGAACGGTGTTCTTTTTAAAACCGCGGTATCACTGGAAGAATGTGGTCGTGTAAAGGTAGTGGCGCTGGATAAAACGGGTACGATTACCTTGGGAGAACCCAAAGTGACTGATTTGGTCAGTGCGCCCGGTGTGGAGGAAAAGCAACTTTTACTACAGGCGGCTTCGCTGGAAAAGAAAAGTGAACATCCTTTGGCAAAGGCAATTTTGGCGTATGCAGAAGAAAAGGGTGTAGAAACAGAGGAAGTAAGTGATTTTACTGTAATGCCCGGAAATGGTTTGCAGGCTGTATGGCAGGAGAGCCGTTTATTAGGAGGAAGCGGTAAATTTATTTCCGAATATGTAACGATTCCCAAGGAACTGAAGGATATGGCAGATAAGTATGCTTCCCAGGGCAAAACACCGGTTTTCTTTGCAAGAGGAGACGAATTGCAGGGAATGTTTGCGATTGCGGATGTGATAAAGGAAGACAGTCCTCAGGCAGTAAAAGAGCTCCAAAATATGGGTATAAGGGTAGTAATGCTTACCGGAGATAACGAGCGGACTGCAAAGGCGATTGGTGATATTGCAGGAGTGGACGAGGTGATTGCAGGAGTATTGCCTGCAGGAAAAGAGAGTGTCATCCGGAAATTGCAGGAAAGTGGCAAAGTGGCCATGGTTGGTGACGGAATCAATGACGCACCTGCACTGAGCCGGGCAGATATGGGAATTGCCATTGGGGCAGGTACCGACATTGCCATGGATGCGGCAGATATTGTGTTAATGAAAAGTTGTTTAAGTGATGTACCGGCTGCTATTCGATTAAGCCGTGCAACACTACGTAATATTCATCAGAATTTGTTCTGGGCATTCTTTTATAATGTAATAGGGATTCCTTTGGCAGCCGGTATCTGGATACCTATTTTCGGCTGGGAGTTAAATCCTATGTTTGGAGCGGCGGCCATGAGTTTGTCCAGTTTCTTTGTAGTAACAAATGCGTTACGTTTGAACTTTGTTGATATTTATGACGCATCGAAGGATAAAAAACAAAAGGGTGCGCAGAAAATAACACCGGAAAAGAAAGAAGAGGAAAAGAGTATGGAAAGAGTAATGAAGATTGAAGGAATGATGTGCGGTCATTGTGAGGCAAGAGTAAAGAAGGTTCTGGAAGCACTTCCTCAGGTGGCAGAGGCAAAAGTAAGCCATGTAGACGGCACTGCAGTGGTTACTTTAAGTGAAGAGGTTGATAATCAAATATTAAAGCAGACGGTGGAAGCACAGGATTATCAGGTGATTTCTATTGACTAAGGGCTTAGAGTGAAGGAGCATTATATGCAGGAGATGTATTCGAGAACAGCTATGTTACTTGGAGAAGAAGCCATGAAAGTATTGCAGGGAGCCAGAGTGGCGGTGTTTGGAATTGGCGGCGTAGGCGGCTATGTGGTGGAAGCTTTGGTAAGAGCAGGCATTGGAGCAATCGATTTGATTGATAAGGATGTAGTATGCGAATCTAATTTAAATCGACAAATCATTGCCACAAGAAGTACCATTGGTTGTGCAAAAACAGAGGTAATGGCAAAGCGTATCAGAGACATAAATCCGCAGTGCGATGTAAAATGCCATGAATGTTTTTATCTTCCGGAAACAAGCAGTCAGTTTGACTTTTCGCAGTACGATTATGTGGTAGATGCCATAGATACTGTAACAGGGAAGATACAATTGGTAATGCAGGCGAAAGAGGCGGGAGTACCTATTATCAGCTGCATGGGAACCGGTAATAAATTAAATCCGACACAACTGGAAGTGGCAGATATTTATAAGACTTCGGTATGTCCTCTGGCAAAAGTAATGCGTAGAGAATTAAAAGCAAGAGGTGTAGAACGGTTGAAGGTAGTATATTCCAAAGAGGAACCCTTGAAACCGGCGATGCTTTCAGAGGACTCTCAGGAACGTCGCGCTACCCCGGGCTCCGTATCTTTTGTTCCTTCTGTGGCCGGTCTGATTATTGCATCGGAAGTTATTAAAGACTTGACCAAAATAGAAAAGACAAAATAGACAAAATATAGAACACACAACATGCGCATTGTGCACAAAGTTTTATAATTTGATAAAAATAGACTGACTTTTTATGGATAAATCTGCTAAAATAAGAGAATAATAGGGATATAGTTGATTGACAAAGAAGGGCAGGTATGGAATGTTTAACATAGGTCAGTGTGTGATATGCGGCAACAAGGGTGTTTGTACAGTGGAAGACATTACTACGCTGGATATTTCCGGTGTGGATAAGGCAAAAAAATATTATATTCTGAAGCCTAAGTACGTAACAGCGAGTACAGTATATGTTCCTGTAGATTCAGCGGCTAATTCAATGCGAAATATTTTGACAAAGGAAGAAGCGCAGGAGTTGATTAAAGAGATTCCTGAAATTCCCGTGCTGGAAATTAAGAATGAAAAGTTGGCAGAGCAGGAATATAAAGCGTGTATGAAGCAAAATGACAGCAGAGAATGGGCAAAGCTGATCAAAACGATTTATTTACGAAAACAAAAACGTTTAGAGGCCGGAAGAAAAGAAACTGCCGTAGACAGTAAGTTTTTCAGGATTGCAGAAGAAAATCTGTACGGAGAACTGGCAGTAGCACTTGGCATGGAACGTGGTAAAGTTTGCGAGTATATTACAGAATGCTTACAGGGATTCAGTGTGGTGTAAAAGAAGGATAATTCGTAGGGAAATAAACTGCGGATTATCCTTTTTTATGATTGCACTATTGATAAAGATTAGTTATACTGAAAGGGTAAGCTGTACACGCGCAAAAAAGGATGTAAAAGATGCAAAAGGGAAGAAAAATAAGAAACGTGATAATAGGTGCGCTTTTCGCAGGAGCTCTGTTAGCCGGATGTGGAAAGGATACTTCAAATATTGCAGAAGGTATGCAGTACGTGAAAGAATTGGATTATCAATCTGCCTTGGAAAGTTTTGCAAAAGCACAGGAAGCAGGGGAAGATGCGAAGCTTTTGGCCAGAGGTGAAGGCATTGCGTATATGGGTCTGACCGAGTATGAAGAAGCGGAAAAAAGTTTTTTGGAAGCTTTAAGTTACAGCAATGGTTTGATAGAAGATATGGATTATGATATTAATTTGTATCTGGCGGCAGTTTACACCAAGACAGGGCAGTATGCGTCTGCAGAAGAAATATATAATGCTATTCTTGCGCTGAAACCGGAGGATGTACAGGTACTGTTTCTGCGAGGCGGTGTGCGTCTGGGCCAGGGAAATTACACTCAGGCCAAGGAAGATATGGACAAGGTGGTAGCACTGGACAGTAAGAATTTTGAACGTATTATTCAAATATACGAAACCATGGAGGCAGGAGGCTATAAAGATGCAGGTCAGGGGTATCTGACAGATGCCCTTCAGACATATGAGGAGCAGATGAGTTATTTTGATAAAGGTCGTATGTATTATTACATGGGCGAATATCAGAAAGCATATCTGGCATTGGAGGAAGCCAAAGGAGAAGGTGGTGTAGAAGCGTATCTTTATCTGGGAAAAGCATACGAGGCAACCGGAGACTTTAACTATGCGTCCAGCGTGTATAATTCTTATCTGACAAAGGTAGGGGATGATGCAAGGGTTTATAACCAGCTGGGATTATGCGAAGCGAAAAAGGGAGAATATGCCAAAGCTTTAGAAGCTTTTCAGGCCGGTCTGCAGACACAGAATAGTGCCATGAAACAGGTATTGCAGTTCAATGAAATCGTGGCTTATGAATATTTAGGAGAGTTTGAGAAAGCGTCTGCACTTATGAAGGTGTATTTAACTGCATATCCGGATGATGTACAGGCAACGCGTGAGTACGATTTCTTGTCTACGCGATAGTTGGAAAAAAGTCAAACAATGAGTGATTGACTTTACATATAAGTTCATTTATAGTTAGACCTTGAAAAAGAGAAAAGGATGGTAAGAAACGATGATTAACAAATTAGTTGAGAAAATCAAACAGACAAATGCGCCTATCGTGGTTGGTTTGGACCCCATGATGAAGTTTATTCCTGCACATATTAAGCAGGCTGCATTTGCAGAGTATGGTGAAACTTTGGAAGGTGCTGCAGAAGCAATCTGGCAGTACAATAAGGGTATCGTGGATGCAATTTATGATTTAATTCCGGCAGTAAAGCCTCAGATTGCTATGTATGAGCAGTTTGGTATTCCCGGTCTGGTAGCTTTTAAGAAGACAGTAGATTACTGTAAAAGCAAGGGATTGGTAGTAATCGGTGATGCAAAGCGTGGCGATATCGGTTCTACTTCAGAAGCTTATGCAGTAGGTCACTTGGGTAAAGTACAGGTGGGAAGTAATTCTTACTATGGTTTTGACGAGGATTTCTTAACCATCAATCCATATATGGGAGCTGACAGTGTGCTTCCTTTTGTGAAGGTTTGTAAGGAAGAAAAGAAGGGTCTGTTTATTTTGGTAAAGACTTCTAATCCCAGCAGTGGTGATTTCCAGGATCGTCTGATTGACGGCAAGCCTTTGTATGAGCATGTTGGAGAAAAGGTGGCTGAGTGGGGCGCTGATCATATGGGCGATTCCTACAGCTACATCGGTGCAGTAGTAGGCGCTACTTATCCGGAACAGGGTAAGATTTTGCGTAAGGTAATGCCCAAGTCCTTTATTCTGGTACCCGGCTACGGTGCACAGGGTGGAAAGGGTGCTGATTTAGTACACTTCTTCGATAAGGATGGCTTAGGTGCTATCGTAAATTCTTCCAGAGGAATTATTGCAGCATATCAGCAGGAGAAGTATGCATCTTACGGCGATGCAGGTTATGCAGATGCATCCCGTGCGGCAGTACTTGATATGAGAGAAGATATTGCAAGTGCACTTGCAAGCAGATAATGAGTAATAAGGAACGCTCCACCCTGAATGCCGGGATGGAGCGTTATTATATAAAAGAAGGTATATTTTTCAAATTTTCTAAAGGAGATGGAAACTATGGGAAATAAGCAACCGAAGTGGCTGGATGATGCAGTGTTTTATGAAATTTATCCACAATCATTTTGTGATACCAATGGAGACGGAATAGGGGATTTTAACGGTATCATAAGCAAACTGGACTATATACAGGAGCTGGGATGTAATGCAATATGGATGAATCCTTGTTTTGCGTCACCTTTTGGGGATGCAGGATATGATGTTTCGGACTATTATAGTGTGGCACCGCGTTATGGAACCAATGAAGATATAAAGCGTCTTTTTGGGGAAGTACATAAGCGCGGGATGCATATTCTTTTGGATCTGGTGCCGGGGCATACGTCCGTAGAGCATAAGTGGTTTAAGGAATCCATGAAGGCAGAAAAGAACGAATTTACGGATAGATATGTGTGGACAGATTCCATCTGGGAGGAACCGGAAGGAATGGGCTGTATACGGGGAATATCTGACAGAGACGGAAGCTGTGCGGTGAATTTCTTTTCTCATCAGCCGGCCTTGAATTATGGATTTTATAAGCCGAATCGCCCGTGGCAGCAGTCTATGGATGCAGAAGGTCCGCAGGCGACCATAGAAGAATTAAAGAATATTATGCGATTCTGGCTTGCAATGGGATGTGACGGTTTTCGAGTGGATATGGCCGGTTCTCTGGTAAAACATGATGAGGAAAGCAAAGGAACGATTGCACTCTGGCAGAATATCCGTGAATTTCTGAATCAGGAATTTCCGCAGGCTGCTATGGTATCTGAATGGGGAGCACCGGATAAATCTCTGCAGGGAGGCTTCCATATGGACTTTTTGTTACATTTTGGGGAGTCTCATTATAATGATTTGTTCCGATGTGAGGAACCATTTTTCTCAGAAAGAGGAAAAGGGGATGTTTCGAAATTTGTGGAAAAGTATCTGGAAAGTTACGAAAAGTCCGAACGTAAAGGTTTGATTTGTATTCCTTCAGGTAATCATGATATGGACAGACTGGCACGTTCCATTCATGGAGATAATCTTAAAATAGCTTTTGCCTTTTTGCTTTCCATGCCCGGAGCGCCTTTTATTTATTATGGAGATGAAATCGGGATGCGTTATGTGGAAAATCTGGTATCTGTGGAAGGCGGTTACGGAAGAACCGGTTCACGTTCCCCGATGCAGTGGGATGATACATTGAATGCCGGATTTAGTGCGGCTCCCAAGGAAAAGCTTTATATTCCATTGGATGAAAGTGCTGACAGACCGACCGCAAAGGCTCAGATGGAGGACGAGACTTCCTTGTATCATGAGGTAAAGAAACTGATTGCCATTCGTAAAGAACACAGTGCCTTACAAAGCAAGGGGGAGATTTCTTTTGTATACGCAGAGGAGAATGAATATCCTTTGGCTTATGTAAGAAGTGATGCAGAAGAAAAGATTCTTGTGATTATTAATCCGGCTGCCAGACAGGTGAGTTTTGAATATCCGGAACCGATGAAAGAGGCATTGTACAGTTTGGGAGGTGAAGTGAAAGTTTCAAACAAAACTATAATTGTTCCGCCTCAATCTACAGGATTCTACAGAATTTAAACTATTATAAAATCCCCGCCCATAGGATAATATCCAACCCATGGGCGGGGCTTTTTGTATTGTTTATTTCAAATCGTCAAACAGTTTAATATTTGCGGCTTCAGCTTTCAGTTCGCCGTTCTGAATCTTCTTAACTACTTCCACAATACGGTCATTTACCGGTGTGGGTACATTGCATTTGCGGCCCCATTCGCAGACCACTCCGTTGATGGCGTCGATTTCACAAGGCTTACCATGCTTTAAGTCCTGAAGCATGGAAGGTTCGATGGCACGATGCTTTTTCATGGCAATGGGCATGAGGAAAAGTGCAAAAGCTTTTTTGAGAGCTCCTTTGTAGTAGAAGAGTTTTGTGATGTCTTTGCCTTGTACAGGGGCGAAGGTAGCACCTGCGGCATGACCTACATCAATACATTCTTTCATGCACATCACAGCGATTTCGCGGTTTTCCTTCGTCTCGGAAACATCTCCGAATACACCTCCAACCACGGTGCCCAGACCGGAGAAGGTGGCATTGATTAAAAGCTTGGACCAGCGTGCTCCGATTAAATTATCTTCCGCGTGAACGGGGCACATAAGTTCCAATAAATCCGTTACCATTTTGAACTGTTCATCAGTAATGCCCTCCATTTTGCCCATGTGGAAAGAAAGGCTGTCAGGGTCACTGGTTAAGGTACATTCGCCCGGTGCGGAAAGAGTAGCACCCCATTCTACGGTACAGCCCATGGTGTGGTCCGCACCTACGATTTCAGCAATGCCGGGCTCGGGGATACCGTTTTGTAAAGTAACAATAACGCCGGTTTCGGTTAGGAAATCTTTAAGCATGGTAACTACTTCTTTGTTATGAAGCTGTTTGGTCATAAGTAAAATCACGTCATATTTCCCGGTCATCTCATCCGGGGTATACGCGGTGACCGGAACGGTCATATCCACGGTACCGATAATGCGGGCACCTTTTTCCTGTAATGCGGATACGTGTGCCTTATTGCGGTTGATTAAGTCGATTTTACCGCCGTTTTTAGTTATGTAAGCACCCAGTACGGTGCCGAGCGAACCGGCTCCGTAGATGCAGTAACGTTTTTCGTTCATTTTAGATCCTCCGTATTCAAAAGATTACTAACTATATTTAAGTTACACCTATTTTATCAGATATAAGGTCCGGTTTCAAGGATGGCGAATTTTCAACTACCGGTTAAATGACAAAGTATTTCATGCATGTTATAGTGTCATTGTAAACAAAAGACAGACAGACGCTTACAGCAATCTTTTTAAAATTAAAAGAAAACTATGGATGATCAAACGGGCGAAGCCTGAGTAAGGCTTAAGCCATTTAGTGTGCGTCTGGTTGAAGGACGTTGCCCAAGGTGCACCTTGGGCGCGTTTTTCGCTTGAAGAAGCTTTGCAAAGTTAAGGACTTACGGAGAAATTTGCAAGGCGTGGAGAGTGCTTCATGGAAGCGGGAAAGGTGGTACTTATGCAGAGAGCAGCGAGATTTGATAATAAAGAAATTCAAAAAGAAATTGACAGTGTAGACATTACCCGTGCTCATGCAGTGCACTTTTTGAAAAATTATAATAATAAGTCGGTGACGGAGAATGGTGCGGTGGGTTATCGAACCACTACCAATCCCTTGTTGGATTTAAATTTTAAGGTTTCTTCCTTAAGATGCAGAACCGCGGAATACATTACCGGTGAGTTTATCAAGGCATTTATGCAGGACAGAGTGCATGCGGTGAAGTGGTTGTTTTTCCTGCGTGATATTTGGGAAGGTTTGGGAGAAAGAAGAAGCTTTCGTATTTGTCTGAAGTATTTGGCGGTTTCCCAGCCGCAGATTGCGCTGGCGGTAATGAAACTGGTGCCGGAGTATGGCAGATATGATGATTTGCTGGTGTATCTGGATACCCCTCTTCGTAAGGAGGCTTGTAAATTTATAAAGAAGCAGCTACAGGAAGATGTGACAGCGAGGGAAGCCGGACAGGGGATTTCTTTGCTTGCTAAGTGGCTGCCCGGCGTAAATACCTCTTCCAAAGAAAGTCGTGAGTATGCGGCTGTTTTGGCAAAAGGAATGGGATATACTTCCAAGGAGTATCGCAAGCTTTTGGCAGGTCTTCGCGCTTATGGTAATGTGTTGGAAACCAAGATTTCTGCAGGTGAGTGGGAAAAGGTGAATTACGAAGCAGTACCGGCCAAGGCGAACCTTTTGTATGACAATGCTTTTTATAAGCATGACAAGGAGCGTCGTGCAGAATACCTGAAAAAGGTATTCTTAGGCGAAGGGAAGCTCAATGCTACCGGACTTATGCCTTATGAAATTGCGCACAGATATATGAAGACATTCTTTGCGAACTACTCTATGACTCTAAAGGATGATGTGCTGGCGGAGCTTATGTGGGAGAAAATTGCAGGGGATGGTTTCCAAAATGACTGGGGACTGGATGGCTGTATCGTGGTGGCAGACGGCTCCGGCAGTATGCATGCACCGGTAAGTGGCAACAGTAAGGTAAGGGCTCTGGAGGTTTGTAATTCTTTGGCCATCTATTTTGCGGAGCAGTTACAGGGTGTGTTCCACAATAAGGCTATTACCTTTAGTATGACGCCAAAGTTTATCGATTTGGAGAAGGGAAAGTCTCTTAAGGATAAGCTGGAAATCATGCTGGCCCATGGTGAAATAGCAAATACCAACATTAAAGCAGTGTTTGATATGCTCCTTGCCATGGCGGTGAGCAATCAGGTTCCGCAGGAGCAGCTGCCGAAGCAGGTATTGGTGCTTTCGGATATGGAGTTCGACTGTGCTACCAGTCGAGAGTATGACTGGAGAACAGGTGAATGGCTGGGTGATCCGGTGGATGAGGCTTTGTTTGAGCAGATTGCAGCACAGTACAAGGAGGCCGGTTATACCATGCCCCGCCTGATTTTCTGGAACTTGTGTGGACGTACCGATACCATTCCCATGGTGGACAATGAAAACGGCTTGTGTTTGCTGTCAGGTTTTTCACAGAATGCAGCAAAGGTAGCGGCACATAAAGAAATTAAAGACCCTTATGAAAGTCTGTTAAAGGTACTGGATGCACCCAGATACGATAAGGTGGAAGAAGCACTAAGCGGCGTGGCGTAAATACCGCACGCCACGCCGCCGTCTTCCTATGCATTTCTTGGGTATAAATATTGCTACTGCCTCGCTTATACCCAAAAGACTTCATTATATTGAATCATACACATTTCACACTAATTGTTATTCCAATCCATATAGTTTAAATGGATTTGTTTCCAGTTCTTTTCTGTAAAGACTTACTACATCCCAAATATCAAAAAACATGTATTTGCATTTTTCGATATAGCCATCCTTTATGATGCCCTTTTGATATGCCATATCTTGAATTGTATACCATGGTTTTACCGGCGGTTCACCACATTCCACAAGCCATTCATCCGATGGATACTTATTGCAAACTTCTTCGGTAGGTGCAAATATATCGCTGATTTCTTTTGGTAAAACATCCTCCACATAATGCATTGCGGTTAATTTGTATATGTCAACACCTAGCAGTAGGGCTTTTCCGCCGTTACGTATGACATAATTTAACCCGCCTTTAGCTGCCTCATCCGCATGTAATCCCCATCCGGAAGTTCTTATTATGCCGGTACCGGTGACAACATCCGCTCGTTGCCTAAATGTATCTGCAATTATACCCATTGCAGTTCTTGGCGCATTTTCCGGGAGTATTTTGATTTTTGTAGTAATTCCCATATTTCTGTCTTTTTCTGTCAATTCCAGTTCCGGGCCGAAACATAGGGAAGGCATAAAAATACTTCCTTTCTTTGTCACGCATTCCATAAGTGCCTCTATAACCGTATCTGCTCCGCCTTCAACGCAACCCAAACTACTGAGCGAACTATGTACTTCAATTTCCATTCCCTCTTCGAGCCCCAGTTTTTTAAATTCTTCAATCAATTCTGTTTTATTCATTTTACTCCTTCAACATTTAATCAAATTTAAGATTTTCGCTGAGTTCAATATATCATACTTTCCTGCTTCCATCAACGCTTGGTAAAACTGCCAAAGTTTTCTTCAGTAACAATTAAGAAAAAGGATAAGAATGCGTGGGATTGACAAGAAGGGAAAAGGTGTTGGATAATTAAAGGTGTAGAATCAGATAAGCAGGAGTAAGTAGTGTATGAGGAATGTATTAAAATATATGGCACTTTTGAGTGCGTGTGTGATGCTTGCAGGCTGTGGGAGTGGAAAAACACAGTATATAGAAGTGGAAGTGGAGAATATGGCTTCACAAGAAGGGACGATGACAGAAGATATTTCCGGGCAGGAGAACATGGTTGTGCCGGAAAAGACTTCTGATCCGGAAGTGACCGGAGGACCGGAAACTACAGCCGCTCCGGAACCAACAGCAACCCCGCAACCAACACCTACGCCGGTGCCAACACCCTTGCCGGAGGTGCAAATGGTGAAGTATACCACGGACAAATTGCGGGTGCGTACGGAACCTTCTACAGAGAGTGAAATTTACACGGTTTTAAGCCGTAGGGCGGAAGTTGGTGTGATTTCAGAGGATGGTGAGTGGAGTACTATTCTTTTGGATGGTGGGGTATATTATGTGGCCAGTCGGTATTTGAAGGAAAAGTCGGACAGTGCCAATGGTTATCTGGTGGTGATTGATGCAGGGCATCAGGCCAAGGGAAATAAAGAAAAGGAACCGGTAGGGCCGGGGGCTACAGAGATGAAGGCTAAGGTGTCCAGCGGAACTACGGGTTGTGTCAGCGGCTGGGCAGAGTATGAGCTGAATCTGGCGGTGGCACTGAAGTTGGAAGAGGAGCTTTTGGACAGAGGCTACGAGGTTTTGATGGTGCGGACCACCCATGATGTGGATATCAGTAACAGCGAGCGCGCGCAAGTGGCCAATGAAGCCGGGGCGGATGCCTTTATACGTATTCATGCCAATGGTTCGGAGGATTCGTCGGTGCATGGTGCCATGACTCTTTGTCAGACCGCGTCCAATCCTTATAATGCATCATTGTATGAAGAGAGCAAGGCATTATCCGTAGCGGTGCTGGATGAATTAGTGAATGCTACCGGATGCAAGAAACGAAAAGTATGGGAGACAGATACCATGAGTGGCATTAACTGGTGCCAGGTACCGGTGACTATTGTGGAAATGGGGTATATGAGCAATCCGGAAGAAGATGCGCTGATGGCAACAGAAGACTATCAGGACAAAATGGCGGTGGGCATTGCCAACGGAATCGATGTATATTTCGGGATAGAGTAAAAATATATCTATAATAAAATGAAAAAGATTACATTGCAATATGCGATACAAGGTGCTATAGTAAAAATACAAGATAAATTTATTTCGGGAAGGGAAGGATTTTAAGTATATGGAAACAAGATATGCAACATCTCCACAGGATATGAAAACATTTGATACCAAGCGTTTGCGCGAGGAATATTTGATTGAGAAGGTATTCGTGGAAAACGAAATTACCAGTGTTTACAGCTATGTGGATCGTATTATTACCGGAGGCGCTATGCCGGTAGGTCAGACTCTGGTATTAGCAGTTGGTGATGAGCTGCGTGCAGAGTACTTTTTACAGAGACGTGAGATGGGTGTGATTAATATAGGCGGCGCAGGTATTATTACCATCGATGGTGTACAGTACCGTATTGAGAGCAGAGATGGTATGTATATCGGTATGGGTAAGAGAGATATCAGCTTTGACAGTGTAGATGAGAAGAATCCGGCGAAGTTCTATTTTAACAGTGCACCGGCACACAAGACATACCCTACCGTGGTAATCAAGAGAGAGGGTACACCGGAAGAGGGCGTGGTTATTGTAAAGGATGAGAATAAGGTAGAACTTGGTTGTCTGGAGGATGCGAACCATAGAGTCATCTGCAAGTATATTTTGCCGGGACAGGTAGAAAGCTGTCAGTTGGTTATGGGTATGACCAGTTTGAAACCGGGTAGTGTATGGAATACCATGCCTTGTCATACACATGACAGAAGAATGGAAGTGTATCTGTACTTTGATTTGCCGGAAGATGCTTTTGTAATGCATTATATGGGACAGGCACAGGAGACCCGTCACATTGTTATGAGAAATGAGCAGGCGGTGATTTCGCCCAGCTGGTCCATTCATTCCGGTGGCGGAAGCAGAGCATATACCTTTATCTGGGGAATGGTTGGCGAGAATCAGGATTTTGATGATATGGACGGTATCCGCAATCAGGATTTGATGTAAAAAAATTAAGATGGAAATGAAAGATTCGAGTGTAACCGCTTACCGAAAGCGTTTACACTCGTTTTTTATTTGTGCAATTTCACTAAAAAACAAGATGTTTTTTGTACATTAAGGGTTAGAATTACAATAACACATCAAAAAATCTAAGATATTTAAAATGTATAATCAAAAAATTAAAGGACAAAAAAATGTAAGTAGGTTACAATGATATTACAAAATTTCAGTGTAAGAATTTATATGTATAAAGTTGGAATTGTATGAAACGTGTATCGGTAGAACAGTATCGTAATCTAGACCTGATGATGTGGGTCATAATGACAGTGATTTTTGAAACCATTACCACAATGGCTACGATTAAATGGTTTTATTTACAGCCGGTGGCCTTGTCCATTACATTAGCGCTCACCTGTGCAGTGATGGTACGGTGGAACGGATATGCTGCACTTATGGCTGCGATAGGTGGTCTGGTGGTGTGCATTATATCCGGAGCGAATATAGAACAGTACGCCATATATTGTATCGGCAATGTATTCGCTTTGCTGGCACTGATGGTGATGAAGTATCTTGGAAAAGAGCAGATACAAAAAAGTTTTTTAAAAAAGCTGTTGTTTGCAACAAGCGCATACATAGGAATGGTTTTAGGCAGATGGCTGGTATCGCTTTTGTTTAGCGGAGATGTGAAAGCACTGCTGGTATATATTACCACCGATATTATGTCTTTATTGTTTGCAGTGGTGGTGTTACATATTCTCGGTAAATGCGACGGTATGTTGGAAGACCAGAAAGCGTACTTACAGAGAGTATGGGAAGAGGACGAAGAAGAAACGAACATTTATTAGATAGAAAGGTTCAAGGAACGGAGGAAATTTTTATGAAAATCAAAGCGGATGATTACCTCGTATATGACAAAGCGACGGGAAAATATCACGAGGATCCGGAGCTGGCAGTCAGAGATGACGTAGAAAAGCATTATTGGCTGAATGTAGGACGTACCATTTTAAAGGACTGGCGTCTGTATCTTATGATTATACCGATGTTCCTGGTATTCCTGTTTTGGAGATATTTCCCCATGTACGAATTGTTGGGATGCTTCAAAGTGGACGATGCCAACTTGCCGGTAGCAGATCAGCTGTATGTAGGATTTCATTATTTTAAAGAATTGTTTGTAGGCGAAGGCTCCATGTCAACGGAGTTCTGGGCTGCCTTCCGTAATACCTTCTTACTTAGCTTTTACGGATTGTTGTTCGGTTTCCCGATGCCGATTATCATTGCGTTGTTCTTTAATGAAATCCGTTCCAATATTGCAAGAAGTATTTACCAGGTTATTACATATTTACCTAAGTTCATGTCAACCGTAGTTATGACCTCCCTGGTAACCATGTTGGTTCGTCAGGCATCACCGCTTGCAGGAATTGAAATGGGTGTTATTTCCAGATTCCTGGTAAGTATCGGAGCAATTACACCGGAAATCGGTCAGGCAGGTCTTTTGAATATGCCGGAGTACTTCAGAGCGATTTATCAGATCAGTGGTATTTGGGAAACAGCGGGATATGACAGTATCATTTTCTTCTCCGCAATCATTGCAATTTCACTGACCAGCTATGAAGCGGCACAGATTGACGGTGCAGGTAAGATGGCACAGATGAGATATGTAGTATTACCTTCCATCCTGTCTACCATCGTTATCATGTTGATTACACGTATCGGTTCCCTTCTTAACATTGGTTATGAAAAGGTATTGTTGCTTTACAATCCGAACACCTACGTTACAGCAGATGTTGTTTCAACATTCGCACAAAGATACGGTATCCAGAGCGGACTTATCGGTATATCTTCCGCAGCAGAAATGTTGAACAATGTAGTAGGTATGTTACTTGTTATCAGTGCCAATACGATAGCCCGCAAGGCATCCGATGTATCATTATATTAAGGAGGAGCTTCTGAATGAAAAGAAAACTTGAAGTATCCGAGCTTATATTTAAGATTATAAGTTATGTATTTTTAACCATATTTGCTATTTGTTGTTTATACCCTTTCCTCTATGCTATTTCAGCAGCAATCAGTGGAAGAGAAGCAGTAGAATACGGACAGATTATTCTGCTTCCGAAGGATGTACAGTTTGAAGCATTTGCAGAAATGTTTAACAATAATATGTTCTGGAATTCCTACACAAATACCCTGTTCTTAACATTCTACGGTACTTTGTGGGCAATGGGTGTAGCAATCCTCGGCGGTTATGCACTTTCCAAGAAGAGATTGTTGTTCCGTAAGGGCTTCAACTTCTATCTGGTATTTACCATGTGGTTCTCAGCAGGTCTGGTACCTCAGTATTTGAACTATTTGGATACCCAGAAGGTATTTAACAAGTTTGGTATTACAGATGATAAGTGGCTGGTAGTAATTGCCATGGGTATGGCAGCTATGAACATCATCCTGCTTCGTAACGCATTTGAAGGTGTACCTTCCGAAATTGAAGAAGCAGCGATTGTAGATGGTGCTACGGAAATGCAGGTACTTACCAATGTTTACATTCCAATGAGTAAATCAACCATTGCAACGGTTGCATTGTTCTTCGCAATTTCCAGATGGAATGGTTACTTCTGGGCAAGACAGATGATCAGTAACCTGAATGAGCATCCGTTACAGGTATTTATCCGTTTGAAGTTGGAAGAGTTCCAGGATCCGGATATCATGACCGGTTGGGACAGAGCATATTCTGCAGACTCTGTAATTTATGCATTGATTGTATGTTCAATCATTCCGGTACTTATTATTTATCCTTTTATCCAGAAGTATTTTGCCAAGGGTGCAAATGCCGGCGGTGTTAAGGAATAAAGAAACTGTTAACAAAGTTGGTTATTATGCGATGGTCGCTTAATAATATAAAAGATTTTAGGAGGATTCAAAATGAAAAAGAGTAAAATTCTTTCTCTGGTACTTGCCGCAGCATTATCTGTAGGTACACTTGCTGCATGTGGCGCTCCGGAAATTGAAAATCTGCCGTCTACTGACAGCGGTGCTTCTACCGGACAGACAACCGGCGGTTCAGAGACTACTGGTGGTGATGCAACCACAACAACCCCTGCAGAACCTGAACTTAAGCTGGATTATGCAGCTGGTACAACACTTCGTATGGCTACCGGTTACAACAGTGCAAAGACAGGTTTGTTCTTCGATGCTGAAACAGCAGGCGAAGGTATTACCCTTGCTGATGGCAACACCTATCAGGCAGGCGACTTAAAGCCGACCTGGGTTGAAGTACAGAATGTACTTGGTGTAGCTTTCGAAAACAAATATCAGGGCAACAGTGCTACCAAGGAATTTGAGTACTGGCAGCAGCAGCTTGATCAGGTGGATATGGTATCCGGTTCTGCATCTCAGCTTTCAGAAGCAGGTGTAGCAGGCAGCTTGATCAATATTGCAGATTATCTTGATTATATGCCTAACTTCAAGGCTTATCTTGATGCTAACCCTATCGTTCGCCTTTCTATTACAGGTGACACCTCTACAGGTGCGATTTACTTCTCACCTTACTTCGATGGTGTAAACGATATCGAGCGTATGCCTTTGATGCGTACCGACTGGGTTGAAAAGCTTCTTAACGGTGAAGGCGATTTCGCAGCAGATGCAAGCAATACTCTTGCAGCAGCAGCTTACGAACCTTACATGCCTACCAGCGGTAAGGTAGATGTAGATGTAGTTAAGGCAGATGGTTCTGCTGTAGAAACTATTACAAAAGATTATGATGCAGCAGGTAACATCGTTGCTAACATGAACGCAGTAAGCGGACTTTCAGGTGTAGATGCAGTTAACATGCTCCGTGATTACATCGACACCGCATACAACGGATATTATGGCACTAACCGTGCAGACCTCTTCATTGGTCAGAACGCAGCTTGGGATGCTGATGAACTTGTAGCTTTACTTCGTTGTGTAGTTGCTAACCCTCAGACCTTAAATGGTACTGATACTGTTGCTGGTTTATTCTCTCGTGAAGATGATAACAACCAGAGACGTGTAGATATGTTCCGTTTTGCAGGTACTCTCTTTGGTGTTCGTGGTCTTGAGTCAAGACAGGATTACCTCTATGTTGGTACCGACGGAATGCTTCATGACGCTCGTCAGGAAGAAGCTACTTACGTAGCACTTGAGAAGATGAACGCAATGACCAAGGAAGGCTTAATTGCTTCTTCTTTCGTAAATATGGAAGATACCGATACCAAGACCATGCTTGCTAACGATGCTGGTTTCATGCACTATGACTACAACCAGACCCAGACTGTTTACAACGAAACACAGTTACAGGATGGCGAGAAGTACATGGCAGTTATGGTACCTGTAGCTCTTTGGTTTGATGGTACTGAAGGCGGTGTTTACATGAGATTTACTGAGTCTTGGAGATCAGTTAAGACCGATGGTTGGGCAATCTCTAAGGCAGGTGTAGGCGATGACACCAACAAGTTAAATGCAGCACTTAAGTTAATTGACTATGCTTACAGCCCTGAAGGACAGATTTTAATGTCTTACGGTCCTGCAGCATTCATTAAGGAAGGCGCAACCTTCAACTTCAACGGAACTGAAATGCCTGTAATCGCAGATGCTACTTATGCAGAACTTTGGGAGAAGGCTTCAGGTAACTACACCAACTATGCACGTATGTACTTGGGTTCTACTTTATCATTCGTAAAGAGCCAGGCATTCGAGTATCAGTGTACACATGAAGTAGGTAAGGAAGGTGCAGGTTACATCTCTACAGCTATCGGTTTAGGTACTATCAAGCATCCTGAATTAGCTATTACTGAGAATCCTTGGTACACCTCTATTCCTACCGTTCTTCCTAACACCAAGCAGGAGAACGAAATGTTAGCTGGTTATACCGAACTTACCTCAAAGGGTAAATTCTCTTCTTCAAAGGGTGACAGCAACCTCTTCGTTGATATCATCGTTAATGGTTACACAGGAGATGGCACTTCTTCAAGAGCGGATGTAGTTTCTACTGTAAGCGGAACATGGAATGGTACCGGTTACCTTACCTTAAAGCAGATTGCTTGGGATAACCTTGTAAACTACTACAACACACTTAAATAATAATTTTTTACAATTAACTTTTTAAAGTCCTATGGGGAGGTTAATCCTCCCTGTAGGCAAAAAAATAAGTTGCAACTGGCAACAATTAGAAACTTTGTCGCATGGACGAAGAAATGGAGACAGATATGTACAAGAAACAAATGATTCTCCAGCGTGTGGTTTGCTACTTGGGATTGGTAGCAGCGGCGCTTGTATTTATTTATTCCTTAGGCCTTATGACCGGCCTCTATGAAAACGGATTTGCTTATTATGCAGAAGCATATTATAAGGACAATACAGTTACCCCTCAGTTTGCGGGAACTGAAGTATACTACAAGATGCAGAGTTTTAATCAGGATTTAACCTCTGCAGGAATTGTGATGATTCTTTTGGCGGTAGCACAGTTTGTGTTCCGGAATCATTTACGCAGAAAATATTACATTGCAAATTACATAACTGTTGTTGCAAATACAATTGGCTCTGTAGCTATTTCAGTATGGGCACTCAACAATATCTTATCATATAAAGCACAGTACCTGTTAGTTGACTTTACCAATGAAAAATTACTGATGTATTCAGAATTGTTTAAGTACAATGCAGAGCCTAATGTGTTCTGGTTTGATATCAGTAAGGTAGTGTTCGGCTTTGTTTTTGCAGTTACTGTATTGAATGTTCTCAATCTCATCTTTAAGGTGATTGTGATGAATGCAGAAAAGAAGTTGTTAAAAGAAAGCAAGGAGGTATAATGCTATGGAACGTGATGTAGCAACTATTAAAAAAGACCGTTTGCGTTATACCAAGAATAAAGCTTCGGCAAACCTTGCATATCTCGCAATAGTGTTTGGAGTATTATACTTTGTCAGCATATATCAGTCTGATGTAGGAAATTATTATTACTCCATAACCATTGGATTGTCAGTGGTGTGTAATCTGGTATTTCTTCTGATTACATTCCTGTCATCAGAAGGTTTGAAGAATTATAAACTGAATTATGCATTTGTAATTATGGCTGTCGGAGTAGTACAGATAGCACGTATCTGGGGAATTCCCCGTATGGCGAGTGAGGCGATAACTGTTATTGACGGTGCGGAAGTAGCAGTTATGGGAGACAAACAGCATACATACGTAGTGATTTGTCTGTTGTTATCTGCTGTATGTTGTATTCTGGCAGGTGTTATCGGAATGTATAAGACGCTTACTCTTCAGAAGTATAAGAAAGAGAACGGACTTGTATAAGAGTTCATAAAGAAAGGTGTGGCTTACAATATGGCTTCATTAAGTTTGCAAAATCTGAATAAAATATATGACAACAAAGTTCAGGCTGTTTATGATTTTAATATGGACATTGAGGATGGTGAATTTATTGTCCTTGTAGGACCTTCCGGTTGTGGTAAATCTACTACACTGCGTATGATTGCAGGTTTGGAAGATATTACTACCGGTAAGCTTATTATTGACGGGGATGATGTTACCAGAAAACCTCCCAAGGACAGAGATATTGCTATGGTGTTCCAGAATTACGCATTGTATGGTCATATGACTATATATGAAAATATGGCATTTTCACTTACTTTGGCACATGAGGACCCCAATGTCATTCATGAAAAGGTATTGGCAGCTGCTGAAATTCTTGGATTAACAGATCAGTTGAACAAGAAGCCGAAACAGCTTTCCGGTGGACAGAGACAGCGTGTGGCTATGGGACGTGCGATTGTACGTAATCCGAAGGTGTTCTTGTTTGATGAACCATTATCTAACTTGGATGCAAAGCTTCGTGGAGCGACCAGAAGAGAGATTTTGCTTCTTCATAAGCGTCTTGGAGCTACCATGTTATATGTAACACATGACCAGACAGAAGCACTTACTTTGGCAGACAGAATCGTATGTATGTCCATGGGTTATGTACAGCAGATAGGTACTCCG
Source organism: Acetatifactor sp. (assembly GCA_045123675.1). GTDB lineage: Bacteria > Bacillota > Clostridia > Lachnospirales > Lachnospiraceae > Acetatifactor. Next base: position 48,596 of record JBGVKL010000155.1, read on the forward strand.
CTGGAGCTTTATGATAATCCTGCAAATCTTTTTGTGGCATCCTTTATCGGACTTCCGCCCATGAACTTCTTTGATTGCAAGGTGGAAGACGGCAAACTGGTAGGCGACGGTATCGAGTATACATTAACCGGTGAGCAGCAGGCTACACTGAAGGAATATGTTGGTAAAGTAATTACTTTAGGTGTCAGACCGGAAAACATTGTTCCCGGAGGAGACTTAAAGCTTTCCGTAACCACGAACGAAAACTTGGGACAGACCACTTTGATTCATGGTCATTTAGGTGGTCATAAAGCGACTGCAAAATTCCGTGAGTGGTCAACATATAAGCAGGGAGATGTGGTTGGTGTTTCCTTTGAACGAGTACATTTCTTTGATAAAGAAACTACCAACGCAATAAGATAAAGGATTGAAGATTATGGCTGAGCAGATTAAAAATAAGAAAAAAAACGGTTTTGGTGCAGTGGTAAAAGAAAAGATTCGTAAATTGTTGGTTTCTCTGAAAAAGAATCCACAGATTATTCCGTTAATTGCACTTACGGTATCATTTATTATTTTCTCTTTTAACTTAACATCAATTTCAAATACTACGGCTAAGATTTACGGTAAGCATATGGGTCTGTGTGCATTTGTTTCCATGTTGCTGTCCATTCTTTCGTATGTATGTATGTTCAATGCATTTCCAAAGCGTAAAAAGCCCAATTGGATTATGGTTGCTTTGTTAATGGTAATGTATGCAATTGTAATTATAGCAGACGTATACTACATAGGTCGTATTGATTATGCGATTACAAGACCGGAAAATCCGATTGTTGTTACCGTAGAGACAGCATACATTTTGTACGCTCGTTATTATCTGCAGATGCATATTATTGCTATTGCAATTACAATGGGTTGTGTAGTGCTTGAACCGGTATTTGCAAAGTTGCTGAAAAAGATTAATACTTCCATCGATGTAGAAGATAACGGTGAAATTGAAGCAGTAGACATCAGTGATGAGGATTAGTTTATAAATATGGCAAAAAAGAAAAAGGGACAAAATGAAGCTCCCGAGCAGGTAACAGAGAATTATTACGACCTAAAAAAAGATGCAGTTGACCGACTGGTTAATGCGGATAAGAAGACATACACTGATACGAAGAAGGATCCGGGGAAAGCATATAGAAGTGGTTTTCTGGATAAAATTCCAAGTTGGATTCTGGCTTTGTTCATGAAGTTCTGGTTTAACGGTGCGGTGTGTTTCTTTATTTTCTGGGGATTGGGACTTTACATTCATGATATGTTCGACATGATTGTGGTTATGGCGGTTGTACTTGGTATCGTAACAGATATTTTAGTGAACAATGCATTCCGCTTCTTTGAGAGATATCCCGGTCAAAACAGTAAGTGGATGATGTTTCCTCAGAAGAAGTATTGGACATTCCTTGCGAACATTCCTTATGCATTTGTAATATTGTATTGCGTTATGTGGTTGTATAATGTGATTAATGTGGGAATGAATATGCTGAAAGGAACCGAAGGAGCAATTCATCTGGGTGTGGAGCCTCTGTTGTTCGGACTTTTCTATATGGGTATTGATATGTGTTTTATCGGTATCAAGAATACAATGCTGAGTATTATTAGAGATGCGAAGCAAAAGAATGGAGTTTAATTTGACATGATTAAGTTGTTGTTTACTTCTTCAACGTCTGCTTGCTTTGAATGGCAAAATGATTTGGCTTATTACAAGGGAGAAGAATATACCATTTATGCAAATGGGGAAGAGATATATCGAGGAGATACAAACGTATTTTCCTTGTTTGATTTAAAACCTGCGACCGCTTATGTAATCACTTCTGATAAGTGGGATGGCGAGTTGGAATTTACAACAAAAGCTGAAACAGCGTGTGTAAATGTAAAGGATTTTGGAGCGGTAGGAGATGGCATGACAGATGATACGATTGCCTGCCAGACAGCTATTAATTGCCTTCCGAAAGACGGAAGATTGTACTTCCCGGAAGGAACTTACATGGTATCGCCCCTTTGTCTGAAAAGTCACACAACAGTAGAAATCAGCAAGGGTGCTACTATTTTAGGACATCCTGATAAAACAAAGTATCCTACGATTCCGGGAATTATCAGTGATATGCATACCGGAGAGGACTTACACTTTGGTGTATGGGAGGGCGTAGCAGTTCCGATGCATCAGTCACTTCTTTTTGCTGAATATGCAGAGGATATCACAATTGTTGGACGAGGTGTTGTGGATGGCAATGCACCGGCAGCAAACTGGTGGTGTGATGAAGAAGTAAAATATTATACCGTTGCCAGACCGAGACTTTTATTTTTCAATCGTTGTGACGGTATCCATGTACATGGTATTTTAGCAAAAGATGCTGCGTCATGGCAGCTTCATCCATATTTCTCCAAGAATGTGGATTTCCTTGATTTGGATATACAGGCACCGAAGGATAGCCCCAATACGGACGCGATTGATCCGGAGGCATGTGATGTGGTTAATATAATCGGTTGTCGTTTCAGCGTCGGAGATGATTGTATTGCAATTAAGTCCGGCAAGATTGATATCGGTAAAACGTTTAAGCAACCGGCTAATTTACATACCATAACCAACTGTTTGATGGAGTTTGGTCATGGAGCAGTCACCTTGGGAAGTGAGACTGCGGGCGGTGTTACCAATCTTACCGTAAACCGTTGTGTGTTCCGTAAAACAGACAGAGGACTTAGAATTAAGACCCGTCGTGGCAGAGGTAAGGACGCTGTTATCGATGGAGTATTATTTGAAAATATCAAGATGGATGGTGTTTTAACACCCATCGTAATTAATATGTGGTACAACTGTTGCGACCCGGATCGTCATTCTGAATATGTATGGTCCAGAAAAGCACTTCCGGTAGATGAAAGAACCCCTTATTTGGGTAAGTTTACTTTCCGAAACATGGAATGTGAAAATTGTGAAGTGGCTGCCTGCTACTGCGACGGTTTGCCGGAACAGCCAATTGACGAAATTGTGGTTGAAAATATTAAATTCACTTATGCAGAGGATGCAAAACCTTCAAAACCTGCATCTCGTGATTACATGGATGACTTCTGTCGGGTAGGAATGTATTTTGACAATGTATCCAAATTAGTGATTCGTGATGTTACGGTAGAAGGTGCAGACAGTGAAGAATTGATTGCCCATAATATCGGAGAACTTATAAGAGAGTAAAGATCTTGGAAAGGATGGCCATGTACAAAAAAATAGATCAATATATTGACCGATTGATAACCATGTCAGAGCCGGATAAACCAATGTGGAATATTGAAAGTATTCGTCAGGGAAAACCTGCACATTGGAATTACATTGATGGATGTATGATTACTTCCCTGTTGGCAATTAATAATATTACGGGAGACGCAAAGTATTTTGATTTCGCGGAAAATTTTATTAATTACTATGTAAAAGAAGACGGTTCCATCTTAGGCTTTGATAAATTAAAATATAATGTAGATGATCTGAATGAAGGTCGCGTGCTTTTCGAGTTATATCAGAGAACCGGTAAAGAAAAGTATAAGCTGGCCATTGAAAAGCAGTATGAACAGGTAAAAGAACAGCCACGTACCAATACCGGAAACTTCTGGCATAAGAAGATTTATCCGAATCAGATTTGGTTGGATGGTATTTATATGGCACAGGTATTCTCTACTTTATATGCGAAGCATTATCTGAATGGCGATTATTCCGATATGCTTGCACAGATTAAGAATGTAGAGAAGTATATGAAGGATGAGAAGACCGGACTTTATTATCACGGAATGGATTGTTCTAAATCTATTTTCTGGGCTGACCCGGAAACCGGACGTTCCAAAAACTTCTGGCTCCGTTCCATTGGTTGGTTCAGTGTGGCAATGATTGATATTATTGAGATTGTAGATGAACAAACCAAATCAGAGCTTTCCGGTATTTTCTCTCGATTGATGGCAGATATCCTGAAGTTTAGAGATGAAGAAAGCGGCATGTACTGGCAGGTAGTTGACCAGCCGGGTAGAGAGGGCAATTATTTGGAGACCAGCGGTTCCGCTATGATTGCTTACGCAATGCTTAAAGGTGCCAGATTGGGCGTTTTGGATTCATGCTATGCAACATATGGAAAAGGTACTTTCGATGGAATCTGCGAAAAGTATCTTGACTTTAATGAGGATGGAGAACTGAATCTCGGAGGCATTTGTCTGGTAGCCGGACTTGGTCCTGAAAACAATACCCGCCGTGATGGCAGTTATGAGTATTATATTTCAGAACCCATTGTTGAGAATGATGCTAAAGGAGTAGCACCCTTTATACTTTGTTATACAGAAATCTTACGCTAAAAGGAGTTTATTATGTCATATCTTTCATTAAAAGGAATAAACAAAATATACCCGAACGGATTTCATGCAGTGCACGATTTTAATCTGGAGATTGAGCAGGGCGAGTTTATCGTCTTTGTAGGACCTTCCGGATGTGGTAAATCAACTACACTCCGAATGATTGCAGGTTTGGAAAATATCAGTAACGGTGAATTTTCCATCGAGGGAGTTCGTGCAAATGAAATGGGACCTCGTGAACGAGAAGTAGCAATGGTATTCCAGAGCTATGCATTGTATCCGCATATGTCCGTGTATGATAATATGGCATTTGGCCTGACTCTGCAGGGCGTTGACGAAGATGTTATTGAAAAGAAGGTTATGGATACCGCAAGAATTTTGGGTCTTACCGACTATTTGGACAGAAAGCCGAGAGCACTTTCCGGTGGACAGAGACAGCGTGTGGCAGTAGGACGTGCGATTATCCGTAAGGTAGGAATCTTCCTCATGGATGAGCCCCTTTCTAACTTGGATGCAAAACAGCGTGTAACCATGCGTTCAGAAATTACTGACATACATAGAAAAGTTGGTGCAACCACTATCTACGTAACACATGATCAGACAGAAGCGATGACCATGGCAGACAGAATCGTAGTTATGAAGGATGGTTACATTCAGCAGGTAGGTACTCCGTATGATTTATATTTCAAGCCGGTAAATATGTTTGTAGCAGGATTTATTGGCGAACCTCCGATGAACTTTATTCATGCAGAAGTGAAAAACGGTTCTATTCAGGTAGGAAGCACAGAGCTTTCATTGAAGGAAGTCCTTACTCCTGAAGTATTGGCTTCTTACGAAGGAAAGAAAATTGTTCTCGGATTCAGACCGGAAGCAATTGAACTGGGTAAGAAAGAAGATAGTTATGTATTAAATGCAGAAGTAGAGTTGACAGAGCTTCTTGGTGATAATACAAATGTTTATGTAGATATAGACGGCGTAAAATCCATCTTGAAAGTAGATCCGCATGATACACCGGAAATGGATGCTAAGATTGAATTCTCCATTCCGTACAGCGGAGTATATCTTTTCGATGGAGAGAGTGAGAAAGTAATTGAAACAACGAAAAAATCTTACTAGAATAAGCCCAAAATAAAAGCACCCCTCGGGGTGTTTTTATTTTGCAGAAATGGAAATTGGATGCGAAAGTGTTGTCGGAGCGTGGACAAATTATATCCTTCCGCAGGACACTACCAAATTACAGCATCCTAACGTATTCCGGGCGGGTGGTATTTGCGCCGGGACCGTAGGAACCTTGTTCGATAAATTCAACAGTTGAATGTGCATCGTTTTTGCCCCAGTCATCCCAACCGAGAGGATGTATATGCTCTCCTAAGTAACAGTTTTCCAGACGAATCTTAGCGTAGTTTCTCCATGGGCGTCCAATATAGCAGGAACCATCCGGCACATTACCGGTGGCGGTAAAGCGACAATTCTTGGCTACGAACCCAACTGAAACATTTTCAGGTGTGGAAGGTGCAAAAACATATCCGGGTTCATTGTTTTTGAACTCACAATTTTCAAAATAAGCGGTAGCACCACCAAAGATAAAATCTACGCCACCCTCAATGAGGCAGTCACGAAAATATACAGTACGCGGTGTCCTCGGAGTGAATTGCTTGGGCCCTAAGAAGCCGTCTGCCATCATTTCTTTTTCGGGTAAAGGCGCTAAAAATAAGGTGTCCTGATGACCGCGAAGCACACAATTTTCCAAAGTAATATTATTGCCGTCCAGATAAAGGGCGATTGCCTGACCTACATCCTTGCCCGGGCCGGCTGTGTTTTCGAATATACAATTTCGAAAGGTAACATTATCCCCATCTACCAGTACCGTGTAGGTACGAAAGGTGTGATATGGTTTACCGTCTGCATGAGGTAAGTGAGCAGACAGGGCTCCTTTAAATTCTTGATTTTCTATTGTAACATTGCTTTCTGAAATATGAAACTGACTCATGCTATATCTCCGTTTATTGTGCTATTGTGTTGATTTCAATTTTTTTGCGGAAATCCCCATCGGCTTTTCGACCTTTGACTTGCGTAGGCGATACTCCGTAGGCAGATTTGAATTTATAGGAGAAATAATTACCATCATTAAATCCGCAGGCATAGGCCACTTCGCAGATGGCACGTCCCGGTTCGTTTTTTAACATATACTCTGCCTTTTGCAGGCGAAGAATGGTCAGATATTCGTTAAAGCCAAAGCCGGTATCTTTCTTAAAAACTCTGGATAGATGTTCAGCACTGACGGAGAAGTTTTTTGCAACAGCTGCCAGCTTTACTTCATTCATATAATTTTGTCGAATGTATTTCACTACTTTCGGAATCAGGTTGCTTTCATCCAAGCGACCTTCATATGTATTTTCGTTTCGCAGTATAATAAAGAAAAGTTCCGCTGTATAGCAGCGAAGTACATCAGCAGACAGGTCATCTGCATTTTCATATTCGGTTTCTATTTTGGTGAAGATATTATCCAATTGGCTCTTAACTTTACTGTTACGGTATAAGTAATCCATGGATGCCAGTCGTTCGGTAATGGAAGCGGGAATGTATTCCGGAGCACAGTTTATAAGCTGTCGGGTGTGTTTCATGCCTTCGTAATTGGTTCGATGGATTGTGCCGGAAGGAATTAAAATCACATCGCCGGCTACTACACGATAGGAGCGATTGCCGATGAAATAGTTACATTCACCGTCCAACATATAATAAATTTCAAAAGCGTGGTGGTAGTGATGGGTGGATTCATGATCAATAATATCCACTACTTTGCTGTAGTAATAATTGGGTATATATTTTGCAATATTGCCTTTCATTTCCAACCTCCTGAGTGCTTTTTCTTCTATTGTACATGACACATCAAAAAAATCAAGATTTTTAGTGGTTTTTCATTAATTTTCTTAAGGAATTAGTAGTATTTTTGATGTACAATATTTTTAGAGAATTTGAAAAGTTATCAAACTCTTTTGGCAGAAAGAATATTTGGGGTGACGAGGGTCGCAGAAAGGAAATGGATATGAGCTTCAAGAAGACGGTTAGACCGGAGAAAGTAATTCAGTTTGGTGAAGGAGGATTCCTTCGTGGTTTCGTTGACTGGATGCTTCAGAAGGTAAATGAAAGCAGTGATTTTAATGGTAATGTAGTTGTTGTACAGCCTATCGAAAACGGTATGTGCGACATGTTAAGTGCACAGGATTGTGTATATACTCATGTGATTCGTGGTATCGAGGGTGTGGATAAGACTCTTGTAGATGTTATTTCCAGATGTGTAAAGCCTTATGAAGATTTTGATGCATATCTTGCTTTGGCTGAGAACCCTGATTTTAGATTTGTAGTATCCAATACAACCGAGTCCGGAATTGTATTTGCAGATACGGATAAGGTAACAGACGCACCGCCGAAGACTTTCCCGGCAAAGGTTACCCTTCTGTTAAAGAAGAGATTTGAATTAGGTTTGAAGGGCTTTATTTTCCTTCCTTGTGAGTTGATTAACCGTAACGGTGACAACTTAAAGAAGTGTGTTCTTCAGTATGCTGATCTTTGGGAACTTGGTGATGACTTCAAGAAGTGGGTAGAGGAAGAAAACGTATTTACCAATACCTTGGTAGACCGTATTAATACAGGATATCCGAAGGGAGAAGATTTAGGTCTTGATTATGAAGACAATATGTTGAATACTTCTGAATTCTTCCATCTTTGGGTAATTGAAACCGATTATGATTTAGAGAAGGAATTACCGTTTGCAAAGGCAAACTTGAACGTTATCGTAACTCCGGATAAGTTAGAAATGTATCGTACCAGAAAGGTTCGTATCTTAAATGGTGCGCACACTTCCCTTGTACCTTACGCACTCCTTTCCGGTAAAGATACCGTAAAGAGCTGTATTGATGATCCGGTTATGTACGAGCATATCAGAAAGTGTGTATTTGACGAAATCATTCCTACACTTGATTTGCCGAAGGAAGAACTGGAAGCATATGCAAACAGTGTATTGGAGCGTTTCGGTAATCCTTATATCAAGCACTATTTATCTGCAATTGCTCTTAACTCTGTAAGTAAGTTTAAGGTAAGAGTATTACCTTCTATTCTTGAGTATATTAAGAGATATGATAAGATGCCTGAAACTTTGTTGTTCTCCTTCAAGAAATTGATTGAGTTCTACAAGACTGACATGACCAATGACGATGCAGATGTAGTTGAATTTATGAAGAACCATAACACAGAGGAAATTCTGGCAAATGCAGACCTCTGGGGTGAAGACCTCTCTTATCTTGCAAAGGAGATTGAAAAATGTTAATTAATCAGCTTGATAATGTTGATATTAATTTAGAAGATGGTCACAAGTATGCATTGCGCGATATCAAAGAAGGGGAAAACATTATTAAATATGGTAACCCCATCGGTCATGCAACCTGTGATATTAAGAAGGGTGAGCATGTGCACACCCACAATACCAAAACCAACTTGTCCGGTAATCTGGAATATACATACAAGCCATGCTTCTATGATATTCCGGAAGAAGACAAAAACCGCACCTTTATGGGTTATGTTCGTGAGAACGGTGAAGTAGGTATCCGTAATGAAGTATGGATTGTCAATACCGTTGGCTGTGTAAATAAAGTGGCAGAAGCCATTGCCGCAGCTACCGGTGCCAGAAGCTTCCCACATCCTTTCGGATGTTCCCAGATGGGAGATGATCAGGCTACCACCCAGAAGGTTTTGGCAGGTATGGTAAATCATCCTAATGCAGCTGGTGTTTTAGTATTGGGACTTGGCTGCGAGAACAATAATATTGATGTATTTAAGGGTGTTTTAGGAACTTGGGACGACAAGCGTGTGAAGTTCTTAAATTGCCAGGACAGCAGTGACGAAGTGGCAGACGGTATCAAAATCGTCAAAGAACTTCAGGCTTATGCAGATACCTTTAAGCGTACCGAAGTACCGGTATCTAAACTGAAGGTAGGATTAAAGTGCGGCGGTAGTGACGGATACAGCGGAATTACTGCAAATCCTTTGGTAGGCAGACTGTCTGATAAGGTAATTGCCATGGGCGGAAGCTGTGTGCTTACCGAAGTGCCTGAAATGTTCGGTGCAGAGCATCTGTTAATGCAGAGATGTGAAACCGAAGAAGTTTTTGATAAAACCGTAGCGTTAATCAATAATTTCAAGGATTATTACGCAAGACACAATCAGGTAATCTATGAAAATCCTTCGCCGGGTAACAAAAAGGGTGGTATTACTACATTGGAGGAGAAGTCCTTAGGTTGTATCCAGAAGGGTGGTTTGTCCAAGGTGGTGGATGTACTTGATTACGGCGACAGACTGAGCAAGAATGGTTTGTCCCTGTTAAACGGTCCCGGAAACGATATTGTGGCAATTACTAATTTGATGGCAGCCGGCGTACACATGGTACTCTTTACCACCGGTCGCGGAACACCGGTTGGTAGTGCAGTTCCTACCGTAAAGATCGCAACCAATCATGGTTTGGCAGAAAGAAAGTCCAACTGGATTGACTTTGATGCAAGTCCTACATTGGATGGCAATCCTCTTACAAATGAGCTGTTTGAGTTCATCTTAGAGGTGGCAAACGGCAAGGAAACGAAAAACGAAATTCATGGATACAGAGAGATATCCATTTTTAAAGCAGGTGTAACATTATAATATTCATTTATTGGAGGGAAAAATTATGTCAGCATTCACAAACTTTTCTTTGGAAGGAAAAATCGCTCTTGTAACAGGAGCATCTTATGGTATCGGTTTCGCAATTGCATCTGCATACGCAGAAGCAGGCGCAACTATTTGTTTTAACGATATTAACCAGGAATTGGTTGATAAGGGACTTGCAGCTTACGCAGAAAAAGGCATCAAGGCACATGGTTATGTATGTGACGTAACCAACGAAGAGCAGGTACAGGCTATGGTAGCTCAGATTGCAAGCGAAGTAGGCCCTATCGATATTTTAGTAAACAACGCAGGTATTATTAAGCGTATCCCTATGCACGAGATGAGTGCAGCTCAGTTCAGACAGGTTATCGACATCGACTTAAACGGACCTTTCATTATGGCAAAGGCAGTGCTTCCTTCTATGATGGAAAGAAGAGCTGGTAAGATTATTAACATCTGTTCTATGATGTCAGAGCTTGGCCGTGAAACCGTTTCTGCATACGCTGCAGCAAAGGGTGGCTTAAAGATGCTTACCAAGAATATTTGTTCCGAGTATGGCCAGTACAACATTCAGTGTAACGGCCTTGGCCCCGGTTATATTGAGACTCCTCAGACTGCACCTCTTCGTGAGATTCAGCCGGATGGAAGCAGACATCCTTTCGACCAGTTTATCTGTGCAAAGACTCCTGCAGACAGATGGTTAAAGCCGGAAGAGTTAACCGGTCCTGCAGTATTCCTTGCTTCTGAAGCATCTAATGCTGTAAACGGTCACATTCTTTATGTAGATGGCGGTATTCTGGCTTACATCGGAAAGCAGCCTTCATAATCGGGTGGCATTATGCAGTTAGGAATTCGTTTGCATGACATTGAAAAAACGACTTTAGAAAGACGCTTGGAAATTGCCAGAGAGCAAGGCTTTGCCTGTGGTCATCTGGCATTGTCCAAGGTGATTAGTGAATACTCGGTGGCAGACAGTGCGCTGACACCGGGCTTTGCTATGTATTTAAAGCGTCTATTTCAAAAAAATGAATTAGATATTGCGGTGCTGGGATGTTATTTGAACTTGGGAAATCCCAACAAAGAGACACTGAAAAAGATTCAGGATAAGTATCTGGCGCACATTCGTTTTGCATCTCTTTTAGGAGTAGGAGTAGTGGGGACCGAAACCGGTGCAGTGAATGAAAAATATGCTACGGAAGAAGCAAACTTTTCAGAAGAAGCTCTGGAGATTTTTATTGAGAACCTGCGTCCTATCGTGGAATATGCAGAAAAGATGGGTGTGATTTTGGCCATTGAGCCGGTTTGCAGACATATTGTTTGCAGTCCCAAGCGTGCCAGAAAGGTATTGGATGCCATTGCATCTCCTAATTTACAGATTATTTTTGATCCGGTGAATTTGCTGGAAATCTGGAATTACGAGGAAAGAGAGACCATTATTCATGAGGCAATTGAGCTTCTGGGTAAAGATATTGCCATGATACACATTAAAGATTTTGTGATTAAAGATGGCGAGATGGTTTCGGTGGCTGCCGGAACAGGAATGATGGACTACACAGAGATTGTAAAGTTTATCAAAACACAGAAGCCGTATATTCATGTAACCTTGGAAAATACTGTGCCGGAGAATGCAGTAGAAGCGCGTAAGTATTTTCAGGGATTGTGGGATGAAGCGTAATGTTTGGCGTCCCAAGAAGTATGGCGATTAATCAGATTTTTTGATGATGTAATAAGGAACAGAACATGGCAGAAAAAGCTACGAAAAAATATACTATGGACCTGTGCGAAGGACCCATTTTGAAAAAAATAATTTTATTTTCCTTTCCGCTGATTGCGTCCAGTATTTTACAGTTACTTTTTAATGCTGTGGACGTTATGGTGGTGGGCAAGTTTGCCGGAGATAATGCACTGGCGGCAGTAGGTTCTAACGGACCCATTGTTAATTTGATTGTCAATGTGTTCATGGGCTTGTCCATTGGTACCAATGTGCTGTCAGCAAGATATTTTGCCGGCAAAAAAGAGGAAGAATTAAGAAAAACAGTCCATACGGCAATTACGCTCAGTATCATTTGCGGTATTGTGCTGATAGCTGTAGGCGGACTTGCTGCAAAACAGCTTTTAATCTGGACCCAGTCGCCGCCGGAGGTAATTGATTTGGCAACTTTGTACCTGAGAATTTATTTTCTGGGTATGCCTGCCAGCATGCTTTACAACTTCGGGGCAGCGATCCTCAGAGGCGTGGGAGATACCAAGCGCCCCCTGTACTACCTGACTTTTTCAGGGGTAGTAAATGTAGTATTAAACTTGCTGTTTGTAATTGTATTTCATTTGGATGTGGCCGGTGTTGCCATTGCAACAGTAATTTCCCAATGTATTTCGGCAGTGCTGGTATTGCGCTGTCTGGCAAAGGAAAGTGGTGCCATTCGCTTGGAGCGTAAGTATCTGGGAATCGACAAGGATATTTTGATAGATACCATGAAAATCGGTATACCCGCAGGTATTCAAAGCTCCATGTTTTCACTGTCGAATGTGGTGGTACAGTCTTCCATTAACAGTTTTGGAAATATAATCATGGCAGGTAATGCTGCGGCGCAAAATATTGAAAGTTTCTTGGCTATGGCCATTAAAGCATTGTCGCAAGCAACGGTGGCATTTGTCAGCCAAAATGTAGGTGCCGGCAAATATGATAGAGTTAACAAGATTCTGGGTACTATATTAATGTGCGTGATAGTGGTAGATGGCACCATGGGTATGATTGCATATTTTGGCGGCAGACCGTTATTGGGGCTTTATTCCAACAGCGCAGAAGTAATTGAAGCCGGTATGGTGCGCATTTCCATTGCATGTACTCTGCATATTTTGTATGGTGCCATGGATGTTATGGCAGATGCTATGCGAGGATTGGGGCACTCTGTAATGCCCATGATTGTATCACTGTTGGGTGTATGTGCCTTTCGAGTGGCATGGATTACCATACTGTTTCAGAATCCGGCATTCCACACCATTCAGACTATTTACTATGCGTACCCGATTTCCTGGGGCGTAACTCTGGCGGTACATACTATGTGCTTTTTGATTGTGAGAAGAAAGTATAAGAGGTAGTATACATAGCGTAATGCAATAAGCAATTAAATTAGAAAAATATAAGTATCCCCGTACTTATTTTTGAGGGCGCATCGCTTCGGTGGTGCGCCTTTTTATGGTTAAAAATGTGCTATTGGTGTATTCTGATGTGAATTGTTGCGTGCAGTAGGGATATGGGGGTATTCTGATGTGAAACGTTGCGTGTAGTAAGGACTATTGGTGTATTTTAAAGTGAATTTTGGATTTGTGCGGTCTATGCAGGAAAAATGTTTCGTTGGAATCCATTTTGTACAAATTTAGTGCATTTTTGTGTGGAAAATACCATTTCGTAGGTCTATGTAGAAAAATATGTCTGTGAGACCGCACTTTTCTGAAAAAGTGGTATCCCTCGGGTGATTTTTCTTCCATAGACCGCAAGTGCCCATAATTCAGATGTTTTTGGAGCAAAATAAGAGGAAAAGGGATTCCGGAAATACAAAAATCTTCCATAGACCGCGAATCAGCTCATTGGCACTAAGTAAAATAATATTCTATGATTTTTTCTAGCATCTCTGTACTGAGAGGATGTTCTAGTGTTTCATAAGTAGTAATCAGATGGATGCCGGGAACTATACCATGCTCCGTGTATAAACGCATCTTGTAAAACGACTTAGCGACATAGTCGGGTTGGTCCATCAGACCAAAATGTTCCCAATAATAATATTCTCCGGTCTGAGGATGACGAATGGTAAAATCCGGGTACAACAAAACATCGCCTAAGGTCAGGGCGCATTCATAGCGAAAAGGTATTTTGTGCTGATACAGCATCATATCAATTAGCATTTCGGATTTGGAGCGCAACAAATGACCGGAACAGCTTTTGTAAATTAATCGTTCGGGATGGGAAGGATTTTGTTCATAGGAGGATTCAAGCCAATGTGAAATATCGTCTGAAAAAGATGTAAACTGTGGAACTAAAAGCTTCTGATATTCAGATGGTTCTGATAGAAGAATGTCTGATTTGTCGGTAGGTGCATGATGCCGTAAATAAAACCCAAGAGCATGTTTTTCGTTTTCTAAATCTTCCAGTTTAAGAGTTAAATATTTTTTGCGTGCAAGTTGCAATGCCAATAAGGGATTACTTTTGGGAATGTAGACTTTTTTATGACCGTCACTTTGATACCATTTGCAGTGATTGTTATGATGACAACAAATTAGTTTACCTTCCGGCAGATTTGCGATGTCCTGTTGAATGACATTAATTTGATTTTCAAGTCGTTTGTGTTCCGTTAAAATTCGTTCGTAAAGCGTAATGACGCCTCCTTTCTGAAGATGAAATGTTTATAGTTGTAAAGTGTATTAAAGCATATTTAAAGTAAACGTGCAAGTGAGAATATAATTTTCTTTTCAGAAAATGTTATTATATGTTATGATAAAAGCAATCAGTGGAGGTGAAAACATGGCAGACAACAGATTAGCATTTGATAAAATTACAGATATCTTTGATAAGTGGAGGTGTCGCTATAGTCAGGAACTGTTCGATTACATAGTAAAGGAATGTGAGCTTGATAAAAGCAAAAAGTGTCTGGAAATCGGACCGGGAACCGGGCAGGCAACAGACTTTGCATTACAAACAGGATGTGACTATACGGCGATTGAGTTGGGAGAAAATCTAGCTTCGTTTATGAAAAATAAATATGCTACATATCCGAACTTCCATATTGTAAATGCAGATTTTGAAACATACGGGTTTGAAGAAAATACCTATGATCTTGTATATTCTGCCGCCGCGATTCAATGGATTAAAGAAGATATTGCGTATAGCAAGTGCGCGGATATGCTGAAAGAAGGCGGCTATCTGGCCATGTTTCTGACACGTGGGGATTACCGGACGCCCAATCCTGAGTTGTATTCGGTGATTCAGAAAATATATGATAAATATTTTAAACCCGAGAATCCCTATAGATGTAAGTTTGATTATGAGAATGGGATAAGTTATGGGTTGCAATATCTTGGCAGAAAAGAGTTCTATGGTCGGCGCGAATTTACTGCGGATGAGTATATTGAATATATTCATACACATTCAGATCATACAACGATTAAAGAAGATTTCAGCGAGCCTTTCTTTGAGGGGATTCGTAATGCGATTGTACAATTTGGAAATAGGATAGTGTTTCAGGATACTTATGTGTTGTATTTGTACAAGAAATAGGATAATTCGCCGATGGATTGCAAGATAAGATAATATAAGTGAGGGTAATTATATGATTTTAGAAACGGAGAGATTAGTACTGCGTCATTGGAAGGAGACCGATGCAGAAAGTTTGTATGAATATGCTAAGGACCCGGCCATTGGACCGATTGCCGGCTGGCCGCCACATAAGAGTGTGGAGGAAAGCTTGCATATTATCCAAAATGTTTTTAACGGTGCTGAGTGTTATGCCATATGCGAAAAGGGGAGTGATAAAGCAATTGGTGCAATTGAACTTAAACTAAATGGGCATACGGATATGACAGATAAAGATGATGAATGCGAGCTGGGATACTGGCTTGGAAAACCATTTTGGGGAAGAGGCTATATGCCGGAAGCAGCCAATGAACTCTTGCGCCACGGGTTTGAAGAATTAGGAATGACTACTATCTGGTGTGGTTATTATGATGGAAATCATAAGTCAAAGAGAGTGCAGGAAAAAGTGGGATTTGTCTATCACCATACTTGTAATGAAGTTCCGGTGCCGCTTATGAATGAAATCAGGGTTGGCCACACGAATTATATGACAAAAGAACAATGGGAAAACAAGAGGAGACACAAATGAATGTATCATTGTTCAGAGCTGGAATGAAAGAGGCGGGAAATAGCTATTGGCTTGTAAATTAAGGATTCCTTCGGTCTATGTAGAAAAAATGTTTCTCTGGAATCCATTTTTCGTGGATTCAGGGTATTTCCGCATGAAAAATGGCGCCTCGTAGGTCTATGTAGAAAAATTTGTCTCTGAGACCGCACTTTTTGGGGAAAGTGGTATCTCACGAGTAACTTTTTCTGCATAGACCGTAAAGTCAGGAAAAAATCATTGACAAATCCTGTGACCGGTGTTTTAATAATATCAAGTTCATATTTAAACCGTTGAAGCGGAGATAAAGGTAGTTATGATTCCACAGAGAGCCCATGTTGCTGAGAATGGGCGAACCCCAGATTATCAAATGGACCGCGGAGGGCGCAGTCAAATGTATCGGATGATACAGAGTATTCTGCGACGTGTTGGCATACGTTAGTTGTCGGGGGTATGTTAGTATCCTGCTAAAGGCGCACAAGTAATCAAAGATTATTTGTGAATCAAGGTGGCACCGCGGATAGGAGCACAGTAAGTGTTTATTCGTCCTTGACAGATAGTAGATATGTATCTGTCATGGGCTTTTTTTATTGCAGGGAGGTGCACATATGTTATTAACAAAACGATGGCGGGGCTTATATTTGTAAATGTTAAGGCAGATTTAAAAGCCAATATATAAAAACGACAAGTAAATATTGAAAACAATAGATTGATTAAGAATTTGGAGGAAAAGAGTATGCAGTTTAATAATGTTGATTTTGATACCTATTTTAGAAATTATCCGGATAAGGATGGTTATTTTGGAAAGTACGGCGGTGTGTATATTGAAGATAAGCTGAAAAAAGCTATGGCAGAAATTACAGAGGCTTATTTTACCATTTGTCAGTCTCGTAAGTTCATTGCGGAGCTTAGAAGAATCCGTAAGGAATTCCAGGGAAGACCTACACCGGTTACACATTTGGAGAGACTTTCCGATGCAATGGGAGGTAAGGTACAGCTTTATGCAAAGAGAGAGGATTTGAACCATTCCGGTGCGCATAAGCTGAATCATTGTATGGGTGAAGCGTTACTTGCAAAATATATGGGCAAGAAAAAAGTGATTGCAGAAACCGGCGCAGGACAGCATGGTGTGGCACTTGCTACTGCTGCAGCATATTTCGGTTTGGAATGTGACATTTATATGGGTTCTGTAGATATTAAGAAGCAGGCACCGAATGTGGCTCGTATGAAGATTTTGGGCGCAAATGTAGTAGAGGTAACTCACGGATTGCAGACCTTAAAGGAAGCAGTGGATGCAGCTTTTGATGCATACAGCAAAGAGTATCAGGATGCGATTTATTGTATCGGTTCTGTCCTTGGCCCTCATCCGTTCCCTATGATGGTACGTGATTTCCAGAGCGTTATCGGTATTGAAGCAAGAGAGCAGTTTGTAGATATGACCGGTCATTTACCGGATGCAATCGTTGCCTGTGTAGGCGGTGGTTCCAATGCAATGGGTCTGTTCTCGGGATTTTTAAATGATCCGGTAGATATTTACGGAATCGAACCTTTGGGTAGAGGTGAGAAGTTAGGAGACCATGCAGCAAGTCTTAAGTATGGTACAGAAGGCGTTATGCATGGATTTAACAGTATTATGTTAAAGGACGAAAATGGCGAACCGGCACCGGTTTATTCTGTAGCAAGCGGACTTGACTATCCTTCTTCCGGACCGGAGCATGCATTCTTACAGGATCTTGGCAGAGTGAAGTATGATGTAATTAATGATGAAGAAACCATCGATGCTTTCTACAAATTGTCAAG
This sequence comes from Acetatifactor sp., assembly GCA_045123675.1. Lineage (GTDB taxonomy): Bacteria > Bacillota > Clostridia > Lachnospirales > Lachnospiraceae > Acetatifactor. The sequence continues at coordinate 66,322 of JBGVKL010000155.1, forward strand.
ACTTGAAGGTATTATCCCTGCCATTGAAAGTTCTCATGCAGTAGCATATGGTATGAAGCTGGCAAAGACTATGGAAAAGGGTTCTGTACTGATTAACCTGTCCGGCCGTGGTGACAAGGATATGGACTACGTTATCGAGAAATATGGTATCCGATAGGATGTAAATATGTATTATAAGCGGGAATGGTGAAAACTGTTCCCGTTTTCAGTTTTGTGCAAGGCTTGATTTTCCGCGATTTGCACATTGAAAATGTACGTGTTTTATGATATGCTATTTACATAATTGACAAAATATGGGGAGTATCCCTTGTAGAGATAAAGGAGAATGTAAGATGGAAAGCTATAAGCAGGAGTTTATTGAATTTATGGTGGATTGCCAGGTACTTAAATTTGGCGATTTTACTTTGAAGAGTGGTCGTAAATCACCTTTCTTTATGAATGCAGGCGGTTATGTGACCGGTAGCCAGCTGATGGGTCTGGGTGAATATTATGCAAAGGCCATTCATAATACTTACGGAGATGATTTCGATGTATTGTTCGGACCGGCATATAAGGGTATTCCCATCAGTGTTGTTACGGCTATCGCATATAGTAAATTGTACGGCAAGGAAATTCGTTACTGTTCAGACCGTAAGGAAGAGAAGGATCACGGTGCAGATAAGGGAAGCTTCCTTGGCAGCAAGTTAAAGGATGGCGACAGAGTAGTTATGATTGAGGACGTTACTACTTCCGGTAAGTCTATGGAAGAAACCGTGCCGAAGGTAAAGGGTGCTGCAGATGTGGAAATTGTAGGTCTTATGGTATCTTTGGATCGTTGCGAAAAGGGTCTAGGCGGTGAAAAACGTGCATTGGAAGAGGTTCAGGAAAAGTATGGTTTCAAGGCAAATGCTATTGTAACCATGCACGATGTAATTGAGCATCTTTATAACAAGCCTTACAACGGACAGGTTTTGATTAATGATGAGTTAAAGGCTGCTATTGATGCATATTACGCTGAATACGGCGCATAATCAGAACGGACGATTTTGCAAATGGGCACGGGTAGTATAGGAGGTAACAATGGAAGAGAAGACATATAAAACCATGAATGGAGCAGGTGCATTAAATATTGTGTTGGGCGTTGTTGCAATTGTGACAGGGGTGGCAACCGGTGTTTTACTGATTATCAGTGGTGCAAAATTGCTCGCAGGAAAGTCAAAAATATTGTTTTAAAGAGTAGGCATACCCATTTTTATGGGCGTGCCTATTTTGCGCGAATCACATGAGTGGAAGATGGTGGTTACGAGAAGTGGTTATGGAAAAGAAAGGGTAAGGCATGGCAAAGAAGGGATATAAGTTTACAAATAAAAAGCACTCGCCCAAGGCAGTAATGTCTACGGTATTCGGAGCAATGAGTGAAATCTCATTGGTAGTGCTGGTGTATTTGTCTTACCAACGGGGCGGACAAGTGCCGGTGAATTACGGAATTGCGGCGATTCTGGCATTGGTATTTGCAATCGTGGGATGCATTTGGGGTGTGCTTGCCTGGCAGGAACGCGAGAAATTCAAGATTTTTGCCATCATCGGACTGGTGTTGAATGCTGTTGCACTTTTGTCGGTCAGCGGTATTTTGTATGCCGGGTCGTATTTGTAGGAGCGTAGGAAGAATGGAAGAGCTTTTGTTGGAAAGATATGAGCTGGCAATGGAGAGGATTGCACAGATAAAGGAGGAACATATCCTGCCGCCTGACTGGGATGAATATTTTGCAGCGGTTGCGCTGTTTCTGGAAGAAGTAGGGAAGCGCCGTGGAGTTTCAGAAGTGGCGGATGTGGAAATATTATACAGGAACCCGACATATGCAATCTCAATATTTGGTAATGAGTATGGACCGTTATTATCCGCTGTGGCAGAAGAAATGTATAGTCTGGTTGGATTGGTGCAAAAGGGCAATACAGAAGAAATTGTAATACGTCCGGAGCTTTTTGTGGAGTTGTATGGGACCTGCGTATGTGAGTGGCAGGAAAACGAAAGATTACCGGAATATAACATACTTAAAGAGATTGTGTACTGGTATGTGAGTGATTACTCAGATATTACTATGGAAAGGCAGTTTTTGGAGAAGCAGGGCGCCCGGAAGGGGGAAGAGTCTGTCAAAGAGGAAGTGCTTGGAATATTACAGAATGAAGAATGGTTGAAACAATCTTTTCTGTGGGACAAGGCGCTGGCCAAGCGCAGACGCGAAGTGGAAGAAACATTTGTCGCTAGATATGGTTGAAAATCTTAAGATTTTCTTAGAAACACACAAAATGTAGAAAAATGTCTTGCATAGTAGCTTTAAGTCTAGTAAACTAAAGATGGAATGTTTTTTGGTGTGGTACAGGTATGTCTACACCGTTGAAATAGGAAAGATGAGGAGGAGAATACCATGGCAAAGGTTGGTATTGTAATGGGCAGTGATTCTGATATGCCGGTAATGGCAAAGGCTGCCGATATTTTGGAGGAGTTAGGTATTTCTTATGAAATGACCATTATCTCAGCGCACAGAGAACCGGATGTGTTCTTTGAGTACGCAAAGAGTGCAGAGGAAAAAGGTTTTAAAGTAATTATTGCAGGTGCAGGCATGGCGGCACATTTGCCGGGTATGTGTGCGGCAATTTTCCCGATGCCGGTGATTGGTATTCCCATGCATACTACTTCTTTGGGAGGCAGCGATTCTCTTTATTCAATCGTTCAGATGCCTTCCGGTATTCCGGTAGCAACCGTAGCGATTAACGGTGGTGCTAACGCGGGCCTTTTGGCAGCGAAGATTCTGGCAACTTCAGATGCAGAATTATTGCAGAAGCTGAAGGATTACAGCAAGAATTTAAAAGAACAGGTACAGGCAAAGGATGCTAAATTGCAGGAAGTAGGCTACAAGGCTTACATGAATAAATAAGCAGACCGGAAACGCAGAATATTCGACTTTAGAGTCAAGTGTTAAAAATACATAACGCCCTAAGGGCAAGATGGAGGATAATATGGATTACAAGAACGCAGGTGTGGATATTGAAGCCGGCTATAAGTCAGTGGAATTAATGAAGAAGCATGTGAAGGAAACTATGAGACCGGAAGTAATGGGTGGTCTGGGCGGCTTCTCAGGTGCTTTCTCTTTGGCAGCAATTAAGAATATGGAGAACCCGGTATTATTATCAGGTACTGACGGATGCGGTACCAAGGTAAAGCTGGCATTTATTATGGATAAGCATGATACCATCGGTATTGATGCAGTAGCTATGTGTGTAAATGACGTGGCTTGTGCGGGTGGTGAGCCTTTGTTCTTCTTGGATTATATTGCATGTGGCAAGAACTATCCGGAAAAGATTGCAACTATCGTTAAGGGTGTGGCAGAAGGCTGTAAGCAGGCAGGTGCGGCATTAATCGGCGGCGAAACTGCGGAGCATCCGGGACTTATGCCTGAGGATGATTATGATTTGGCAGGTTTTGCTGTAGGTGTGGTAGATGAAAAGGATTTGATTACCGGAGCAAATATTAAGCCGGGCGATGTGCTGGTGGCAATTGCTTCTTCCGGCGTACATAGCAACGGTTTCTCTTTGGTACGTAAGGTATTCGAAATGACCAAGGAAAGTCTGGACACTTATTATGATGAATTGGGTACTACTCTTGGAGAGGCTCTGATTGCTCCTACCAAGATTTATGTAAAGGCACTGAAGTCTGTAAAGGATGCAGGTGTTACCATTAAGGGCTGTAGCCACATTACAGGTGGTGGTTTCCAGGAAAATATTCCCAGAATGCTTCCGGAAGGTGTAAATGCACATATGGATTTGAATAGCTATGAAGTACCGGCTATCTTTAAGTTAATGCAGAAGACCGGTAATATTGCGGATGAGATGATGTACAATACCTTTAACATGGGTATCGGTATGTTGCTTGCAGTAGACCCGGCAGATGTAGATAAGACCATCGCAGCTATTGAGGCAGCAGGCGAAAAGGCATGGGTAGCAGGTAAGTGTGAAGCAGGCGAAAAGGGAGTAACCTTATGTTAAAAATACTTGTATTAGTATCCGGTGGCGGTACCAATCTGCAGGCGATTATTGATGGTGTGGCAGCAGGAAAGATTACCAACACGGAGATTATCGGTGTTATCAGCAATAATAAAACAGTAAAGAGCTTAGAGCGTGCACGTAACGCGGGGATTCCGGCAGTAAGTGTATCGCCTAAGGATTTTGACAACAGAGATTTATTTAATGATGCTTTTCTTGCAAAAGTTGACGAATTTGCACCGGATTTGGTGGTTTTGGCCGGATTTTTGGTGGCTATACCGCCCAAAATGGTTGCAAAATACAGTAATCGTATTATAAATATTCATCCTTCTCTGATTCCTTCCTTCTGTGGAGTAGGTTACTATGGATTGAAGGTACATGAAAGAGTGCTGGAGCGTGGTGTAAAGGTAACCGGTGCTACAGTACACTATGTAAATGAAGGCATGGATGAGGGTCCGATTATTTCTCAGAAGGCTGTATATATCGAAGAAGATGATACACCGGAAGTACTGCAACGCAGAGTAATGGAACAGGCGGAATGGTTACTTTTGCCTCAGGCAATTGATGATATTGCAAACGGTCGTATCAGCGTAGTGGATAATAAAGTAGTGAGGATAAAAATATGAAAGTATTAATCGTAGGCGGTGGCGGAAGAGAGCATGCGATTGCAGTCAGCATGAAGAAAAGCCCCAGAGTAGATAAGTTATATTGTGTACCCGGTAATGCAGGTATTGCACAGATTGCAGAATGTGAGCCTTCCATCGGCGTAATGGAATTTGACAAAGTAGTTGCTTATGCCAAAGAGAAGGCAGTGGATTTAGTGTTTGTGGCACCGGACGATCCGTTGGTAGGCGGTTTGGTAGATGCTTTAGAGGCGGCAGGTTTAAGAGTATTCGGTCCCAGAGAAAATGCTGCGATTCTGGAAGGAAGTAAGGCATTCTCCAAGGATTTAATGAAGAAGTACAATATTCCTACCGCGGCGTATGAAACCTTTGATGATCCGGATGCGGCAATCGCTTATTTGGAAACCGCAGATATGCCCATCGTATTAAAGGCAGATGGTTTGGCGTTAGGTAAGGGTGTATTGATTTGCAATACTTTGGAAGAGGCAAAAGCCGGTGTAAAGGAAATTATGCTGGATAAGCATTTCGGAAGTGCCGGTAATCGTATGGTTATTGAAGAATTCATGACCGGACGAGAAGTTTCCGTACTTTCCTTTGTGGATGGAAAGACCATTAAGACCATGACTTCAGCACAGGATCACAAGCGTGCATTAGATGGTGACCAGGGATTAAATACCGGCGGTATGGGAACATTTTCTCCCAGTCCGTTCTATACAGCAGAGGTGGATGAATTCTGCCGGAAGTATATTTATCAGGCAACGGTAGATGCTATGGCGGCAGAAGGCAGAGAATTTAAGGGAATCATTTTCTTTGGTCTGATGTTAACACCGAAGGGACCCAGAGTGTTGGAGTATAATGCCAGATTCGGCGATCCTGAGACACAGGTAGTTCTCCCGCGAATGAAGACCGATATTATGGATGTGATTGATGCGTGTATCGATGGTACATTGGAACAAATAGATTTGCAGTTTGAAGATAATGCGGCAGTATGTGTAGTGCTTGCAAGTGAAGGATATCCGGTATCTTACAAAAAGGGCTTTGTAATTGAAGGGCTGGAGAAGTTTGAGGATGCCGAAGGGTATTATTGTTTCCATGCAGGTACAAAGCAGACGGAGGCAGGTATTGTAACAAATGGAGGACGTGTACTTGGTATTACTGCAAAGGGTGCTGATTTGAAGCAGGCAAGAGCCAACGCTTATAAGGCAACAGAGTGGGTTACTTTCGAAAATAAGTACATGCGTCATGACATTGGTAAGGCAATAGACGAGGCATAGAGATGGATTTTCTGCGATTAGATACATATCATATTCCGCGTGTGTGTACTGCATGCGGTGGAGTCATGATATATAAGGGTGTAGGCGAATATCGTTGCGAAGATTGTAACAAATTGGATTTTGATGATTACGGCAAGGTGCGATTGTATATTGAGCAGCATAAGGGTGCTACCGCTATAGAGATTGAGGCGGCCACAGGGGTGTCGCAAAAGACAATAAGGCAGATGTTGCGTGAATCAAGATTGCAAATTGCGGCAGGGTCTAAGTCCTTTCTGCATTGTGAAAGATGCGGAAAATCAATACGCAGCGGTGTGTTGTGTCCGGATTGTGAAATGAGCCAGCACAGGTTGTTAGAGGAACAGCAGCGTAAGAAGAAGCGCGAAAACTTGAATAGTGTACAGGGCTTTGGTTCGGACAAACAGGACGGTGCACATGGAGAAAAACGTTTCAGACGAGAAGTGATAAAATAATGGGAGGTTGCGCAATGAGAAAGACAAAAGATATGAAAAGTCAGTTGTTAAGAGCAACGATGACTATGCTGGTAATGTGTGTAATGTTTGTATGTATCTCCTTTACCAGTTTGGCAGCAGAAGCCAAAGTTATCAAAGATTCTGTAAAAATCAGAAAGGAAGCCAATACTTCCTGTGATGTAGTAGGCAGTGCTACCTATGGTGAAACTTTTGATATTATTAACGAGGTAACCGGCTCTGACGGTAAAATCTGGTATCAGATTTCCTATGAAGAGGATAAGCTTGGTTATGTTCGTTCCGACTTAGTGGAGAAGAGTGGTTCAACCACTACGACAACCCCTTCTACTTCCGTAGCGTCTGAAGTGACAGATTTGCAACCGGTAAACTGTACCGTAACAGGCGGACAGGTAAATGTACGTTCCAATGCTTCTACCAGTGGAAGTAAGGTGGCACAGGTGCAGCAGGGCGTAGTAATGACTATAAATGGTCAGGCAAAGGACAGTGAAGGTAAAACCTGGTATCGCGTAACTTTTACCTCTAATGGCGGCGATGTAACAGGATTTGTAAGAAGTGATTTTGTATCTGTATCCGGAGATTTGACACCGGTGACACAGCCGGATGCTCCTGTAGTAGACACTCCTGTAGTGCAGGATCCGGTAGTACAGGATCCTGTAGTGACCACTCCTGTTTTAAACAAGGATTATGATACAGTGGAAGAAGGCGATGTCTGGTGGTTAATTGATAACGTAGAAGGCAATCGTTACAATCTGGAAAGCGTTATGAATGCGGCAGTACGTAATCCTGAGCTTTACAAGGAAATGGAAGCCCAGGTAAAGAGCCAGAAGGGTTGGATTGTATTTTTAGTAATTTTAGTAGTTCTCATGAGTGTGGGAATTGCTTTGCTGGTATTAAAAATTAAAGATGTTATGGACGAAGCTTATTTCACAGCTGTGGAGAAAGAAACCATTCGTCAGCGTCAGAGTCAGAAACAGAGTAGTGGTGGAAAAACGGTAATGCATACGGTGGGAGAACGTTCCGGTTCCGGTACAACTATCCGTCAGGGCAATGTACAAAAGACTCCTGTACCTAAGATGAATTTGGAAAAGAGCAGCACTGCTCCCCAGACAGTAAAGGTTTCAAATCCTGCAGATACAAAGGCAAAACCTTTGCCGCAGAGACCGACAGCAGAAAAGCCGGCAGCTCATGTTGTAGCCAAGAAGGAAGAGGTGAAAACTGCTGCTCCAAAGGAAAACGTAACCGATGAAACAAAGGTAATGCCTACGGTGACCAGAGGAGAAGTTAAGAAGGCGGCAGAGCCTGCAAAACAGAAATGGCAGTCTAAGAATTTTATGACCGATGATGACGATGATGAATTCGAATATGGATTCCTGGATTGGGATGAAAGTGATGAATAATTATTGATTGAATTGTCGCACCTGCAGTGAATGTAGGTGCGACTTTTTGTCGAAAAATTTATAAGAAAATGACTTCTCATAAAGAGATAGTTGTGATATGATTTGTATAACAGAAGCATGAGAGGAGGTACGCAAATGATTATAGAAATAGATTTTAACAGCGAGGAAGCTTTGTATCTTCAGTTGCGCAACCAAATCGTGCTTGGGATTGCAACGGCTCAGTTTCGAGAAGGAGATTCGTTGCCCAGTGTGCGGAATATGGCGGAGACCATAGGTATTAACATGCATACGGTAAATAAGGCGTATTCTGTACTCAAACAGGAAGGCTATGTAAAGGTGGACAGACGACGGGGGGCAGTAATCGCTATCGATATGAATCGTTTGGAAGCTGCGGCGCAGTTGAGACGGGAGCTTCAGGTGCTGATTGCAAGAGGAAGCTGTAAAGGGATTACAAAGGAAGATTTCCATCAGTTAATAGATGATATATATGAAGAATATGGAGGATTGAACTAATGCAGTCACAGTTTACGGAAAAAGCGGAAGCTGCGTTAAAGCTTGCGGGTAAATGTGCGAAGCAATTAAAACAGGGATATATCGGCACAGAACATATTCTGGCCGGATTGATTATGGAAGGTACCGGCGTGGCATCCAAGGTATTGGAAGACAATGGCGTGGTACTTGACAATGTCATGAATATGATTAAGGAATTAATTGCTTTTGATAGTGGCGTGGCCATTCAGGAAAGAGAAGGTTATTCTCCCAGAGCGCTGAAAATATTAGAAGAGGCGCATAAGCAGGCTAATCGTTTTGGACAAAAGAGCACGGGAACAGAGCATATTTTACTGGCTCTGATTAAAGAAGGAGAAAATGTAGCGGTAAGATTATTAAATACCTTGGGAATATCACCCCAGAAGGTATATGTAGATGTATTGGTGGCTATTGGAGCAGACCCGAATTTGTATAAAGAGGATTTGGGAAAGAAGAATAACGCTAAAAATAAGACGGCTACCTTAGACCAGTACAGCAGAGATTTAACAGCGCTGGCAAAAGCCGGTAAATTGGATCCGGTCATCGGTCGTGAAGATGAGATTAAACGTGTGATTCAGATTCTCAGCCGTCGTACCAAAAACAATCCCTGTCTGATTGGTGAGCCGGGAGTGGGAAAGACTGCAGTGGTGGAAGGTTTGGCCCTTCGCATTGTGCGTGGTGAAGTACCTTTTACCGTTCAGAATAAGAGAGTACTCACCTTGGATTTGTCCGGTATGGTAGCGGGAAGTAAGTATCGTGGTGAATTTGAAGAGCGTATTAAAAAAGTAATCAAAGAGGTTATAAGTGACGGTAACGTAATACTCTTTATTGATGAAATGCACACGATTATCGGTGCAGGCGGAGCAGAAGGAGCTATTGATGCTTCGAATATTTTGAAGCCGTCCCTGGCAAGAGGCGAGATACAGCTAATCGGTGCCACTACAATTTCCGAATATCGCAAGCATGTGGAAAAGGATGCGGCTTTGGAAAGACGTTTTCAGCCGGTTAATGTGGAAGAACCTACCGTGGAGGAAGCGATAGCTATTCTGGAAGGCATTAAGTCTAAATATGAGGAGCACCATCAGGTGCATATTACCTCTGAAGCTACGGAAGCTGCAGTGAAGCTGGCAAATCGTTATATTAATGATAGAAATTTGCCGGATAAGGCAATTGATTTAATTGATGAAGCATCCTCAGCAGCGAGACTAAAAAACACGGCCGGAACAGATAAAGTAAGCGAATTGCAGGGGAAAATCCGAGAGTTGGACGGACGGATGGAAGAGGCTGTTCGTGCAGGGGAGTTTAAGGAAGCTTCCGAACTTCGTAAGGAGCAGGATGATTTAATTAATAAATTGGAACGGGCAAGGAAGCGCGGCAAGAAGCAGGTGCCCACACAAAACATTGAAATTGGTGAAAACGAAATTGCGGAAGTGGTTTCTATGTGGACCAAGGTGCCGGTGCAGAAGCTGGCGGAAAAAGAAAGTGAGCGTCTGTTAAAGCTGGAAAGTACTTTGCATAAGCGTGTAATAGGTCAGGAAGAAGCAGTAACTGCTGTGTCCAAAGCTATGCGTCGCGGACGCGTGGGATTGAAAGACCCTAATCGTCCCATTGGTTCGTTCCTGTTTTTAGGTCCTACCGGTGTAGGAAAAACGGAGCTTAGTAAAGCACTGGCAGAAGCAATGTTTGGTTCGGAAAATGCCATGATTCGTGTGGATATGTCTGAGTATATGGAAGGACATTCGGTATCCAAAATGATTGGTTCACCGCCGGGTTATGTAGGCTTTGATGAAGGCGGACAGCTGAGCGAAAAAGTAAGGCGTAACCCTTATTCCGTAGTACTGTTTGATGAAATCGAAAAAGCCCATCCGGATGTATTTAATATATTGTTGCAGGTGTTGGATGACGGACACATTACGGACTCTAAGGGACGTAAGGTCAGCTTTAAGAATACGATTCTGATTATGACCTCCAATGCCGGAGCGCAGCGTATTGTAGACCCGAAGAATCTTGGATTTGCTTCTGAAGTAAGTGAGCAGAAGGATTATGAAAAGATGAAGTCAAATGTGATGGAAGAAGTAAAGAAGAACTTCAAGCCGGAGTTTATTAACCGTATTGATGATATTATTGTATTCCATCAGTTGAACAAGGAAAATATGAAGGAAATTATTCAGCTTCTGGCAGCGAATTTGTGTAAACGCTGTAAGCAGCAGATGAATATTGATTTACACTTCAGCAATGCATTAAAGGAGCATTTGGTAGAGAAATACTCCGATAATAAGATGGGTGCCAGACCTCTTCGTCGTGCGATTCAATCGGTTGTGGAGGATGCACTGGCAGAAGAAATTTTAAAGAAGAATGTGGCAGTAGGTGATGTGGTTACTGCAGGCTACAAAAAGGATAAAAAGACAGGTCAGGGAAAAGTGACCTTTAGTGTAAAAGCACAATAGAAAATAGGAGGACACATAAGATGTCAGTTGTAGAAGAACTGCTTCGCACAGAGGCAAACGGAAAGTTAAGCTTTGGTAATCATGAATTACAGGAGAAGAAAAAGGTAGAAGATTTTGAGAGCATGGGAGATGTATACAAGGTAAAAACCTTTGCAGAAATCACCAAGCTTGAGAAAAACGGCATGTTCCTGTACGAGTCCGTACCGGGTACCAGTGTGTTTGATTTTGAGGAAACTGCAGAAGGAATGAGCTTCCTTGCAAAAGGCGCACACGCAACACAGATTACCGTTGGCTTAAAGGAAGATACCGAATACGAAGTATTTATGAAGGGTGCTTCCATTGGTGTAGTAAAGACCAATTTAAGCGGAAAGTTGAATTTGAGTGTGGATTTAAAATTAGAAGACGTGGATGTAAAAATCGCAGAAGTGTAAATTGGGAGAACGCTTTATGGCAAAAGGAAAAAATTCAACTATATTTTTCTGCCAGAACTGTGGTTATGAATCTTCAAAATGGATGGGGCAATGTCCCGGATGTAAAGAGTGGAATACTTTTGTTGAGGAAGTCGTTAGCACGGCTTCCTTAAAAAATACAGGCAAAGGTGTTGGCCTGTCGGGACGTGCAACAGTTACTGCATTGTCGGAGGTGGCAATACAGGAAGAAGACAAGCTGAAAACCGGTATAGAGGAACTGGACAGAGTGTTGGGCGGCGGTATTGTACAGGGCTCCTTAACTTTAGTAGGAGGAGACCCGGGTATCGGTAAATCCACCCTGCTTTTGCAGACTTGTCGAATGTTGGCGGAGGCAGAGCATAAAGTACTTTATATTTCCGGCGAGGAGTCCCAGGTGCAGATTAAGATGCGTGCAGACCGAATCGGAAGCTTTAAGAAGAATATGCTCTTACTCTGTGAAACCAATCTGGACGTGATTGCGGAAGTGATTCGAAGAGAAATGCCCAAGGTGGTAGTTATCGACTCTATTCAGACCATGTACAACGAAAACGTATCGGCAGCGCCGGGAAGTGTTTCGCAGGTCCGGGAAGCTACAGCAACGCTGTTGCAGCTGGCAAAAGGGTTGAATGTGTCTGTTTTTATTGTAGGACATGTGACAAAAGAGGGAACGGTAGCAGGCCCCAGAGTACTGGAACATATGGTAGATACAGTGCTTTACTTTGAAGGAGACAGACACGCTTCCTATCGTGTTTTAAGAGGGGTTAAGAATCGTTTTGGCTCAACTAATGAAATCGGTGTATTTGAAATGCGTGAGGAAGGCTTGGTGCAGGTACAGAATCCTTCGGAATATATGTTGGAGGGGAGACCACGAAATGCCAGTGGGTCTGTGGTGGCATGTTCGTTGGAGGGAACCAGACCACTGCTTTTAGAAATTCAGGCACTGGTGTGTCACAGCAATTTCGGAATACCCCGCAGACAGACTACAGGAACGGATTTTAATCGTGTGAATCTGCTGATGGCAGTATTGGAAAAACGTCTGGGAGTGCAATTGTCCGGTTGTGACGCTTATGTGAACTTGACCGGCGGTATGAAGATTGCAGAACCGGCAATTGATTTGGCTATAGTGCTGGCAATATTGTCCAGCTTTAAAAATATAGCATTAAGTCCCAAGCTGATAGCCTTCGGTGAAGTGGGTCTAAGCGGAGAAGTGCGCTCTGTAAGCATGGCGATGCAACGTGTAGCAGAGGCGGCAAAGCTGGGATTTGATACTTGTATACTTCCCAAGGTATGTCTGAAAAATGTAAAGGATGTGGAAGGCATACGATTAATCGGAGTAGATAATATACAGGATGTTATGGAACATTTATTTTAAGGAGAAAAGTTATGGCAGCTAATAGACCAAGGTCCAGAGAAAAAAATGTGACCGGTGGAAGTAAAGGTGTAAAGAGACGTGGAAACGGACTGGGAACCGGTCCGGTAGGAAGCGGCGGCGGTTCTTTTGATAGTGGAATGGCCGGTGGCAGTGTAAGCCCATCCGGGAACGGACGAAGAGGCTTTGGTACAGGCACTCGCGCTTCCGGCGGCAGAAAGAGTCCTTTGGCGGCAATTATTGTTTTGGTGATAGCTCTGTTAGGAGGAGGAGGCGGTCTGGCAGGTATGCTGGGTGGAGGCGGAAGCTCTGACAGCGGACAGTCCGTAGTAGGCGATATACTGGATACCGTGATTGACAGTAGTTTGGGTACAGGTGGCAGTGGTAGTACCGGTGGTGGTTCGAGTGTAGGTTCCGGTATGAGCGGAATGTTTGACATCAGCAGTCTGGCAGGTATGTTGGGCGGTGGCACTACCAGCAGTGGCTGGGATTTGGGCAGCAATACCGGCAAGTTAAATACCTCTGTGGATAAGCAGGCAAGAGATAAGCGCACCGAGATTCTTGGTAATGGCAAAGATGTGGTTACCATTATGGTGTATATGTGCGGTACTGACTTGGAGTCAAAATCCGGCATGGGAACCTCCGATTTACAGGAAATGCTGAATGCAGATTTTGGCGACAATATTAATCTGTTGATTTATACCGGTGGTTGTAACGGCTGGCGCAATAATGTAATCAGTAGCAAGAAGAATCAGATATACCAGATTAAGGATGGTAAAATGTATCCGGTGGTAGAAGATGCCGGAACGGTTGCCATGACAGATCCGGATACTTTGGTAAGCTTCATCAAATGGTGTGATAAAAATTATCCTGCCAACCGTAATGAATTAATCTTCTGGGATCACGGCGGTGGCTCCATCAGCGGATATGGTTATGATGAGAAGTTTAAGAGTACCGGCTCCATGGATTTGGCAGAAATTAATCAGGCACTGAAGGAATCAGGCGTTACCTTTGATTTTATCGGTTTTGATGCTTGTCTGATGGCGACTTTGGAAACTGCATTGATGCTGACGCCTTATGCAGATTATTTGATTGCTTCCGAAGAAACAGAACCCGGAGTGGGCTGGTATTATACAGATTGGCTTACCAGCTTGGGCAAGGATACTTCCATGCCAACGGTGGAAATCGGTAAGGAAATCGTGGATGATTTCGTAGATACCTGTGCACGTAAGTGTGCCGGTCAGAAGACTACTCTTTCCGTAGTAGATTTGGCAGAGCTGGAAAAGACAGTGCCGGAAGAATTAAAGGCATTCTCTAAGTCAGCAAGTGAGTTGATTCAGGATAACGAATACAAGGTTGTTTCTGATGCACGTAATAATACCAGAGAGTTTGCACAGTCCTCTGCTATTGATCAGGTGGATTTGGTGCATCTGGCGCAGAATCTGGGAACCGATGAGGGCGAGGAGTTGGCAGATGCCCTTCTTAGCTGTGTGAAATATAATCGAACCTCAGGCAATATGACAAATGCATATGGTTTGTCTATTTACTTCCCGTACAATAAGGTATCTTCTGTTGACAGAGTAGTAGATACTTATGAGGCAATTGGTATGGATGAAGAATACGCTCGTTGTATTCAGGAGTTTGCCAGTCTGGAAGTAGGCGGACAGACCGCAGCAGGCGGAACCACTTCCGCACTTCCGTCTTTGCTTGGAACCTTGATGGGGGCTGTAGGCTCCGGTAATAGTTCCAGTGGTCTGGTAAGTGAATACGGCAGCTCTGATGCCATTGCAGATTTGTTGGGTGGTTTCCTGGTAGGACAGTTTGGAAATATCAGTGGTCTGGATAAGGCCAATACCCAGTTCTTTGCAGAACGCTCCATGGATGATGGAACCATGGCACAGTATTTGGCAGACAACTATTTTGATGCTTCAGCACTTGTTTGGGAAACCGACAGCGAAGGCAGAAATGTACTTGGCTTAAGCGAAGAGCAGTGGGGACTGGTACATGCTTTGGAGTTAAATATGTTCTATGATGATGGAGAAGGATATATTGACTTAGGTTTGGACAACGTTTTTGAATTTGATGAGAACGGACGTTTAATCGGAGATACTGACCGTACCTGGCTGGCAATTAACGGACAGCCGGTTGCATATTACTACTGCGATACGGTAGATGATGGTACTAACTATACCATTACCGGTGAAGTCCCGGCTTTATTAAATGGGGAACGTGTCAACCTGATCTTAGTGTTTGATAACGAGCATCCTTACGGTTATATAGCCGGTGCCCGTGCAGATTATGCAGAAGGAGAAACGGATACTATCGCTAAGGGTATGAGTGAGCTTCAGGTGGGCGATACTTTGGACTTTATCTGTGATTACTACTCTTACAACGGAGAATATCAGGACAGCTACTTCCTGGGAGAGCAGATGACAGTAACGGAAAATATGACAATCAGTAATGTGGATGTAGGAGAAGGCGCTGTACGCGTAACCTATCGTTTCACAGATATCTATAACCAGCAGTATTGGACACCGGCAATTGTACAATAAATTAAAATGAAAAACCGCTATGACGGGCATTTGCCTGCCGTAGCGGTTTATTTTTATTGTATGTCTTAGATGCTTTTCGGTTCACAGGTTACATCGCAGAAAAGCTTTTTGAAAGTCTTCTGATCCACTGAAGAAAGCATAACGCTGGAATGTACCTGACTTCCTTTTAATTTCGGTAATTGCTTTAATGCAAGAGTAGCATCCTCGTTGTAAGCTGCCGTAGCGGAGAGGGCGATAAGCACTTCATCCGTATGCAGGCGGGGATTCTTGCTTCCCAAGTAATTGGTCTTTAATACCTGAATCGGAGACAATGCATCCGGAGATAAGATTAATTCCTCGTGAGGGATACCGGCCAATTCTTTTAAGGTATTTACCAATGCAGCGGCACTGGCACCTAAAAGCTCACCGGTTTTGCCGGTAATAATGCGTCCGTCGGGAAGCTCGATAGCCACTGCCGGAGCACCAATGCCTGCAGCCCTATCCAGAGCGGGCTTTACTGTAGGTCTGTCGGTAACTGAGATATTTTCCTGGCTCATTAAAAGCTCGATTTTGCCCAATTCTTCCATGGTGGTGGTACCGTTTGCCACACCGACCAAAGCCTTATAATATCTGCGGATGATTTCCTGACGGGAAGCTTCCCTGCAGGCTTCATCATCTATAATGCAATTACCCACCATGTTAACACCCATATCTGTAGGAGATGCATAGGGGCTGCTTCCGAAAATCTTCATAAACATGGCATTTAATACCGGGAAGATATCCACGTCGCGGTTGTAGTTAACTGTGGCCTTGCCATATGCCTTCAAATGATAGGGGTCAATCATGTTAATATCGTTCAAATCTGCCGTAGCAGCTTCGTAAGCTAAGTTTACCGGATGATCCAGAGGCAGGTTCCAAATAGGGAAAGTCTCGAATTTGGCATAACCGGCACGGATACCGCGCTTGTTTTCGTGGTACAACTGGGAAAGGCAGACTGCCATCTTGCCACTGCCGGGACCGGGAGCGGTTACCACTACTAAAGGTCTGGTGGTTTCAATGTAGTCGTTCTTGCCATAGCCTTCCTCGCTGACAATCAGAGGAATATTAGTAGGATAGCCGGGAATCATGTAGTGATGGTATGCTTTTATACCAACCTTTGCCAGACGGTTTTCAAAATGCACGGCACTTGACTGACCGGCATATTTGGTCAAAACCACACTTCCTACATACAAGCCACGGGAGCGGAATTCGCCAATCAGACGGATTACATCATCGTCATAGGTAATCCCCAAATCCTCACGAACCTTATTCTTTTCAATATCATCAGCACTGACAACCATAACGATTTCGGCCTGTTCTGCTAACTGCATCAGCATCTGAAGCTTGCTGTCCGCCGCAAAACCCGGCAGTACCCGGGAAGCGTGGTAGTCGTCAAACAGCTTGCCGCCGAATTCCAGATACAACTTATTATCAAATTGAGAAATGCGCTCCCGGATATGCTGGGACTGCAGATTCAAATATTTATCGTTGTCAAATCCGATTTTCATAATGGTCACCTCAGTCGTCAATCAAATGTAGTATAAAAAACAAATACCAAGTTAGTATACCACAGAATGTTTATTTTAACAAGACGAGGAATGAGTGTAACCATGGGAAAAATTTCCTGTCTTATTTAGTGAAGACCATTATTTAGAAAAAATATTGGTAGTAGTGAAGACTTATGTTAAAATAAGAAGCAGAGAGGAGATTTTGTTATGCGTGGGAAGGAAAAATGCAAGGCGTTAAAAGAAATCAGAAAGCAGATTGCAGAAACGAACGATATTGAATATGCAGTATCAGAGTGTACTTTTCAGGGGGAATGTAAAGGAACCTGTCCGAAATGTGAAGCGGAATTGCGTTATTTGGAAAGAGAGCTGGAGAGGCGTAAGAACTTAGGAAAAGCAGTATGTGTGGTGGGGATTTCGGCATCGGTCTGCGGTAGTTTGACAGCCTGTAACCCGGCGGAAAGTATCAGAGATTTTATGGATGATATTTTCCACAGGGAAGTAACACAGGATTTCGCAGGAGATGTGCAGATTGCCCCGGAAGATATCGATGGTGGTATCATGGCCCCGGAAGAAACAGAAGTACTGGCAGGGGATATTCCTCTTGCCCCGGAGGAAACAGAAACGCCGGCACCGGAGGTGTTGGAAGGGGATGTAGAGTATGCACCTCAGACTACGCAGGCACCGGTTCCGGAGGAATAGTTTATGGAGAGGTTACCGGTTTTTGGTATCGAAAGGCACCGGCTGACCACGGATGGTGAGGGTGTGTCCACACTGGTGGGCGCCTATGGCTGCCCTTTGCAGTGTAGGTATTGTCTGAATCCTCATGCATGGAATCCGGATACCTTGCGCAAATGTACTTATATGACAGCAACCGAGTTGTATGATAAAGTGAAAGGAGACCACCTGTACTTTCTGGCTACCGGCGGCGGTGTGACCTTTGGGGGCGGGGAGTCGCTTTTGCATGCAGATTTTTTGAAGAAGTTTCGCGCCTGCTGCCCGTCGGAGTGGGTAATTACGGCGGAAACTTCCCTGAATGTCAGTGAAGCGCTTCTGCAGACTGCTTTGGAGGCGGTGGATGCTTTCATAGTGGATATTAAGGATATGAACCCGGCGATTTACGAAAAGTACACCGGTCAGGGCAATGAGCGTGTGCTTGCGAATCTAAGGCTGCTGGCAGAGTGTATTTCGGCGAAGCAGGTGAAGATACGGGTGCCCCGTATTCCCGGCTATAATTCGGCAGAGGATGTGAAGGCATCAATGGAGAAGCTGAAGAAGATGGGTTTTGAACAAATCGAGGTATTTCCTTACATCATTCGAGATACCGTGAAAGAATAAATATGTGTTACGAGGAGTTGTATTATGAAATCATTAACCACACTGTGTTATATTGAGAAAGATGGCTGCTACCTGATGCTTCACCGTGTTAAAAAAGAAAATGACTTGAACAAGGATAAGTGGCTGGGCATCGGCGGACATTTTGAGGAAAAGGAAAGTCCGGAGGAGTGTTTGCTTCGGGAAGTGAAGGAGGAAACCGGACTGCGGCTTACGTCCTATCGTTTCCGGGGGCTGGTAACCTTTGTGACAGATACGGAGTGGTTTGAGTATATGTGCCTGTATACGGCAGATGGCTATGAGGGTGAGCTGGCAGAGTGCGACGAAGGCACTCTGGAGTGGGTACCCAAGGAGAAGTTGAAGGATTTGGAGCTCTGGGAAGGAGATTATGTGTTCTTCCGCCTTTTGGAGGAAAGGGAAGATTTCTTTTCACTGAAGCTATGTTATGAAGGAAATAAATTGGTTCGTGCAGTACTGGATGGGGAAGAGATTGTTTAGAGTTCATATGCAGTGTTAGTAAAGCGGGTACATTTTAAAGTTTGCCCGCGGTCTATGCAGAAAAAATATGTCCTGGGATACCAATTTTTCGAAAAAACGGTATCTCAGGACACTATTTTTCTGTATAGATACAAAAGGTTTACATAATAGTACATTTATGGCACCTAAAAGCAAGAAAATGGATTCCAAACGGGAGATTTTTTTGCATAGACCGCATAGTGGACGTCAGGCGCGACAAATACGCGAATGTTACAATAAATCATCCGTCCGGCGCGGCAAATACACCTATTTTAAAAGCCGCTTTTCTGGCGTTCCAAACGCAAGCTTTTACGTTTTTCGGCCATGGCATATTCTTCTTTTTGGATGTCGTTCTCTAAGATAAGTGCAGGTACCTGTGTGGGTTGGTTGTTTGCGTCCAGAGCTACCAGTACCACATAGGCGCGATTGATAGGATAACGCATGCCGTCACTGCGCTCCACATAGGTGTCCACGCGCACTTCCATGGAGGTGCGACCGGTGTAGGTGATGTAACCAATCAGGACAATCAAATCGTTTACATAGGCACCGGATTTAAATACCAGGTGATCGATGGCAGCAGTGGTAACGGTTTTCATACCGGTATGGCGCATAGCCACAATAGCGGCAACTTCATCAATCATTTTTAAAAGGGTGCCGCCGAATAAACGACCGCCGCCATTCAAATCTGCGGGTTGTACCAAGTGTACCTGTTCGGTTTTAGAGTAAGAAACGTTTTTTGAAGTCATGGGTAATTCTCCTGTTTTAGTAATGGGACATGCAAAGTAACGCAACTCCTGTATATGTGTGAATATGCAAAAAGCCGAACCAAATGGTTCGGCTTTTGTAAGAGCAGGGGAAGAGGGGCTCGAACCCCCGTTAACGGTTTTGGAGACCGCCGCACTACCACTGTACTATTCCCCTATGTCCTTAACTGACGAATTGTATTGTAGCATACCTGTTTTGTTTTGGCAAGTGAAATTTTTAAAATTATCAAAAAAATTGTAACAATTTGCATAAATCAAAGTGCCCATGGGGGAAACCATGGGCACTTCGATTGTGTAAAAGGGGAATTTTTCCGGAATTTTGCTAATTAGCATTTCGACATCTCTGCCGAACAACCATAGTATAACGGATTTGACGAAAATTGTCTACTAATATTTTGCCGAAAAATAAAATGTTCCTGTCGTAAAATGTAGATATTTTCACCTATTTTGTATAGTATTCGATTTCTGCATCCAGTTCCTCCGGGACAGGAGTGCTGCCCAAAAGGAGCTTCTTTCGTATCTGTTGCAAATGGTGTAGTTTTTGTTCTCTCTGCAGGTTCAGGCGTTCCAGCAGTTCTCTGTACTGTGGATGCTGGCCCAGTGTTTCGCGGGTGGCTGCAGGGAAGGGACAGTATTTCATCAAAATACCCCGGGCAATTTTATTTAAGCGGGGAGTACCATTGCTTTCAAACAATACCCACTGGATATAGTCTCTCACAAACATCTCTTTGAAGCTGTTCTTGGCACGCTGGAGACTGTTTTTAATACGCTCCTTTGCCTCAGTGGAAAGAGCACGGTTTTTCTTGTAAAACTGTACATAGTCAAAGTATTCGCTGGTAAGGGAATAGGTGGCAATATCGTTCCAACGATAGCCTTGTATGCGCTTGCATATTTCCCAACGATAATCGCCGGCCAAATGAATAAAGGTAGCAAATACGTCTTCTAAGTGGAAGATGGAGAGCACGAAGCGCGGGGGTGTAGCGCGGCGTTTTCCTTCGATTTCCTGCCACATGACGCCTCTGATACCTACATTGGGCATCAGAATGATATCCGGCAGATATTCGGTATGTATATTTTCTTTGAATACACTTTCCCGGTTGGGATTGGTAATCTCCCGGTAGAAAAGGGTATAGTCGATTTCCTGTAGTTGGGCGATAGCCTGTCCTACGGAGGAGGCTGTTACCAAACAGCCGGGCAGGGATTTCATAATATTCTCTGCCGTAAAGACGGGACAGAACGTAGCAATACGTCCGTAAGTCATTTTGTTGGCAATGAGGAACATATTGTGAAGCTCGTATCTGACCTTGGCTTTTCGGTCGGCTTCCAGCTCGCGGGCCTGTGCATCGCTGATGCTGCCGCCAAGCTTTTGTTTTTGGATGTAATCGGAATAATCCTCTTCGTATTCATTGCGGCTGGGTTCCTTCTTGCCGCTATAGATAGCTTTTAACCAACCGTAGAAAGGATATACGCCGGTCTGGGCACAATTATTTTCTTTGGGAAGAAGTGTAGCCAGGGTGTGACAATTTGTAACACCTGTCAGTTCCTCGTCCATATGACCGAAGTACAGAAAGAGCCGGATGGCCAGAGGGGGATTCGAATCCTCCATACTTTTGAGCGCAATTGTCGTGTATAAATGATAGAAGCACTCTGTCAGCTGATTTCGAAGCTGTGTGGCTTCTTCACCGGAGCTGTTACGGTTGGTCAGTGCTTTATATGCAGTCATAATTTTCTGATAGTCAATAAAATCTGCCTCTTCAACTTCCGCATAGGTAAGCAGGGTGGTAAAGGAGTGGCTTAAGCTTGCATAAACAGCGGAAATATCCGAAGAAGAACCGGTGTCTGAATGACTTTTTTTCAAATGACGGACAGACTCAAAAAAAGCGTCAACTCGCTGTTTGACAGGTTCTTTTAACGGATTGGCAAGCTTTTGCAGGGTATCAATAATTTCTTCCAACATGGAGTATACCTGTTGCTGTTCGGCAGAATCGCCGGGAAGCTTGTGGTACAAGCCGGTCAACAGACCGAACATGTCCAGGGAAGAATCGTTTATGTATAATTGTAATATTAACTTTTGATATTGGTCATGCTCTTCCAAAAGTGTGTAGATTTTGTAAAAGTCCGCACCGGTTTTGTGCAGGAAGCCGTAGGTAACGGCGGGATTCCACCGGATGCGTGCATTTCCTGAGTCAGACAAGGTTTGTAAAAGTCCCTGATAGTAGTGGGACAGCCATACCTCGGAGCGCTGTTCGATAGCACCGGTATCCATGGAATCGAAGCCGGGAAGGTCCAGGGGGGTAATCCGAAAACGGGTACAGATGCCCTTATACTTCAGATAATACTGTACCAAACCGGAAAATAAATCACTGGCTGCCACTTCGGCAACATCGTAGCGGTTCAGCAACATATTTATTTGTCTGAAGGAGGAAATCAAAAACAGTCTGGCAACGTCCGGATGCTTTTGCAATAAATCCTGCAGGGTATCGGAGTTGGCGTAAGGATAGGTCAGAATATTGACATTCTCAGCAGCTGTGTAGCTTAAGAAATGGACCTCGGAGGTGATTTCGCACAAACCGATAACATCGCCCTTGCCCAGAAGATATTTGCCGCCGGGGTAGGAAACAATAACTTTTCCGGAAACAATCAGATGTAAAGCGGTCATGGGCTGGCCGGCCTGATAAATAACAGTGTTCTTTTGCAAATCGATACCTGCCATATATTCAAAGCCTCCTTTTCCTTAATTTATCTTTATTATAGTCTTTTCGTTACAATTTCTCAATAATTTTTAGGAAATTACATTATTTTCGTGCAATTAATTATTTGCAAAATGCGTAAGGAATGATATACTTATCATGTATAGCTTTGTACAAATCAGGTAAGGTAAGGGGAACTGAAGGTATGGTTGGGAATACAGATAAGGATTACATGCGCCAATTGGCGGAGAAAAACAAACAGGAACTGACACCTCTTTTGCGGTATTTGGACTGGCTGGAGAAGAGTCGTGGATCAAAGGGAAGTACCAATTATAATGGTACAGAGGATGGTAAGCATACCATGTCCTTCCCGATTTATGACAGTACTTTGCTTAGCTTTGTGAAGGAAGCGGGTAAGACTGCGCTTATGGACAAGAATTATGTATATGTATATTCCAGACTGCGTCTGCAGACACCGGCAGATGAAAAAAAGGTAATTGAACGTGCTACCTTGCAGGATTGGAATGTTCTGTGCGGTATATTGACCAGATATGTGCGCGGAGGAATGACACAGTCTTATTTATGGACCCAGGGTATGGAAGAAGGAATTTTTTATCTGGTGCTTGCGAAGATGAAAGAAGTTGTAGAGTATTGGGATAAGCCATTGTACTAATGGAGTGAACAGGTATGGGAGAGAAATCGGCACAAAAGCGAAAGTATATAGTGGAGACTGCCCGAAAGGTATTTGCCGAGAAGGGATTCAAGCGTGTAACCATGAAGGATATTGTGGAAGCCTGCGATATTAGCCGTGGCGGTCTGTATTTGTATTTCGAAAGTACGGAAGCGTTGTTTTTGGAAGTGCTGCGTCTGGAGAGAGAAGAAGCTGATGATGTATTTTCTGACAGTATCAAGGAAGATGCTACTGCTTCGGATATTCTGATGCTCTTTTTGAAGGAGCAGAAGAAAGAGCTGTTGCGTAAGAAAGATACCCTGACCCAGGCGATTTATGAGTTTTATTTTGAGAATAAGCTGTCTAAAAAGGACAATGTATTAAAGCAGCAGTTTGATTCTGCCGTAAAGGTGATTAAGATGTTAATTATTACCGGTGTGGAAAGCGGCGAGTTTGCCTGCGAAGATCCGGAAGGAACAGCCAGAAATATTATGTATGTGCTGGAGGGACTGAAAATCAGTGCCCAGACCAGAGGTATTACACCGGATACTGTAGATAAGGAGCTTTTGTATATTTATCGCAGTCTTGGTGTGGAGGAGTAGATAGTGTTTTGGAGAAGACTTCAAAACATGAATATAAAATGACAATACAATTTGGAGGATGGTATGGGAAACGTACGACGTATCTATGTTGAGAAAAAAGCACCCTATGCTGTAAAAGCGGCGGAGCTGAAAGGAGATTTGAAGAACTATCTGGGACTGGAAAATGTAGAAGCTGTTCGCGAGTTTATCCGTTATGATGTAGAAAATATTTCGGATGAAATTTTTGCAAAGGCTTGTAAGACTGTATTTTCTGAGCCACCGGTAGATGATTTATATGAGGAAACCATTGAGATTCCGGCGAATGGTCATGTATTTTCGGTAGAATATCTGCCGGGACAGTTTGACCAGAGAGCAGATTCTGCAGTACAGTGTGTACAGTTCTTGAAGGAGGACGAGAATCCGATTATCAAGACTGCTGTTACTTATATGATTATCGGAGATATTTCCGAGGAAGATATGGCGAGAATTAAGAGCTACTGTATCAATCCCGTAGATTCCAGAGAAACGGATATGGTGAAGCCGGCTACTTTGGTGACAGAGTTTGACGAACCGGCAGATGTAGCTATTTTTGACGGTTTCACTGCTATGAATTCAGAGGCTTTGAAGGCACTTTACGATTCCTTGGGATTGGCTATGACCTTTAAAGACTTCTTACATATTCAGAATTATTTTGCAAATGATGAGAAGCGTGACCCTTCCATGACAGAAATTCGTGTGTTGGATACTTACTGGTCCGACCACTGCCGTCATACCACTTTCTCTACAGAACTTAAGGATGTAGAGTTTGGTGAAGGCTATTATCGTACTCCGATTGAAACTTCTTATCAGAGTTATCTGGATACCCGTGCTGATATTTTCGCCGGCAGAAGTGATAAATTTGTTTGTCTTATGGATCTGGCTACCATGGCTATGCGTAAGTTAAAGAGAGATGGTAAGCTGGAGGATATGGAGCAGTCAGATGAAATCAATGCCTGTTCCGTAGTGGTTCCTGTAGAAATGGAATATGAGAATGGTGAGAAGGTAACCGAAGAGTGGTTGGTATTCTTCAAGAATGAAACCCACAACCATCCTACGGAAATCGAGCCTTTCGGTGGTGCGGCTACCTGTCTGGGTGGTGCTATCCGTGATCCCCTTTCAGGACGTGGTTATGTATATCAGGCAATGCGTGTGACCGGCGCGGCAGATCCTACCGTTCCCGTAGCAGATACCTTAAAGGGTAAATTATCTCAGAAGAAGTTAGTTCGCGGTGCAGCAAACGGTTATTCTTCTTATGGTAACCAGATTGGTCTGGCTACCGGTTTTGTAAAGGAAATCTATCATCCGAATTACGTGGCTAAGCGTATGGAAATCGGTGCTGTTATGGGCGCAGCTCCCAGAAGATGTGTAATTCGTGAGACTTCCGATCCGGGTGATATTATCATCCTTCTTGGCGGACGTACCGGACGTGATGGCTGTGGTGGTGCAACCGGTTCTTCAAAGGTACATACCGAGGCCTCTATTGAGACTTGTGGTGCAGAAGTACAGAAGGGTAATGCACCTACCGAACGTAAGATTCAGAGACTTTTCCGTAGAGAAGAAGTTAGTAAATTAATTAAGAAGTGTAATGACTTTGGTGCCGGCGGTGTATCCGTTGCAATCGGTGAGCTGGCAGACGGTCTGACCGTAGATTTGGATAAGGTTCCGAAGAAGTATGCAGGTCTGGACGGTACGGAACTTGCGATTTCCGAATCTCAGGAAAGAATGGCTGTTGTGGTAGATCCTAAGGATGTAGAAACCTTCTTAGGCTATGCTGCAGAGGAAAATCTGGAAGCAATTCCGGTAGCAACCGTAACAGAAGAACCCCGTCTGGTTTTGAACTGGAGAGGTAAGAATATTGTTAACTTAAACCGTGCGTTCCTGGATACCAACGGTGCACATCAGGAAACCGGTGTAAAAGTAGATATTCCGGAGAAGGAAGATAATTATTTTGAGAAATATGCAATTCCTGCAGTGGGCGAAAAGGTGGAAGCCGGCGATGTAAAGGGCGCATGGCTCACCATGTTAGATGATTTGAATGTTTGCTCACAGAAGGGCTTGGTAGAAATGTTCGATGCTTCCATCGGTGCAGGCAGTGTATTCATGCCTTACGGTGGTAAGTATCAGTTGACCGAAACACAGGCAATGGTAGCGAAGCTTCCCGTACTGAAGGGCAAGACTGATACCGTAACCATGATGAGTTATGGTTTTGATCCTTATTTATCCAGCTGGAGCCCTTACCATGGCGCAGTTTATGCAGTGGTAGAATCCATGGCAAAGATTGTAGCGAATGGTGGTGACTGGAGTAAGATTCGTTTTACCTTCCAGGAATACTTCCGTCGTATGACAGAAGACCCGGCACGTTGGAGCCAGCCTTTTGCTGCATTACTTGGTGCTTACGATGCACAGATTGGTTTTGGACTTCCTTCCATCGGCGGTAAGGATAGTATGTCCGGTACCTTCAATGATATTGATGTACCGCCTACCTTGGTTTCTTTCGCAGTGGATATTGCGAAGCATGGCGATATCGTTACTCCGGAATTGAAGAAGGCAGGAAATGAATTAGTTCGCTTCTCTATTGAGAAGGATGAATATGATATGCCTATGTACGAGGCAGTTATGGCGCTTTACAATGCAATCCATAACATGACCTTGGATAAGACAATCGTTTCTGCATACG
Source organism: Acetatifactor sp. (assembly GCA_045123675.1). Classification (GTDB taxonomy): domain Bacteria; phylum Bacillota; class Clostridia; order Lachnospirales; family Lachnospiraceae; genus Acetatifactor. The sequence continues at coordinate 92,264 of JBGVKL010000155.1, forward strand.
CATTGGATTCTAAGGGTGTGGCAGCAGCTGTGTCCAAGATGGCATTCGGTAATAAATTAGGTATTGTAATTGATGCAGATGTAAATGCAAAGAGCCTGTTCGAGAACGGTTTGGGCGACATCGTGGCTGAAGTGGCAGCAGATAAGATGAGCGCATTGGAAGAGTCCGGTGTTGACTTTGAAGTTATCGGTACTGTAACTGAGGAAGCTGCATTTGTTATAGGTGATGCAAAGATTACCATGGATGAGGCTATGGATGCATGGACTTCTAAGCTGGAGAAGGTATTCCCTACCAAGGCTTACAAGGGTAATGAAGCTGTAAACAGTGATGTTTACAAGGCTGACAGCATTTATGTATGCAAGAATAAGGTGGCTAAGCCTACCGTATTTATTCCGGTATTCCCGGGTACCAACTGTGAATACGATTCTACCAAGGCATTTGAACGTGCCGGTGCAAATGTAATCACCAAGGTATTTAAAAATATGACCGCAGAGGATATCAGAGCTTCTGTAGATGAGTTTGAAAAAGCAATTGCGCAGGCACAGATTATCATGTTCCCGGGCGGCTTCTCAGCAGGTGATGAACCGGACGGAAGTGCGAAGTTCTTTGCAACTGCATTCCAGAACGAGAAGATGAAGGAAGCAGTTATGAAGCTCCTTAACGAGCGCGATGGTTTGGCATTGGGTATCTGTAACGGTTTCCAGGCATTGATTAAGTTAGGACTGGTACCTTACGGCGAAATCGTAGGACAGAAGGAAGATTCTCCTACACTGACCTTTAATACCATCAACAGACATATCTCTAAGATGGTTTATACAAAGGTAGTTTCTAACAAGTCTCCCTGGTTACAGGGTGCTGAGCTTGGTGCAACCTATTGTAACCCGGCTTCCCACGGTGAAGGACGTTTCGTAGCACCGAAGGAGTGGTTGGATAAGCTCTTTGCAAACGGTCAGGTAGCTACCCAGTATGCTGATATGAATGGTAATGTATCTATGGATGAAGAGTACAACATCAATGGCTCTTATTGCTCAATTGAAGGTATTACTTCTCCGGACGGTCGTTGCTTCGGTAAGATGGCTCACTCAGAAAGAAGAGATATCGCTGTGGCTATGAATATTTATGGCGAGCAGGATATGAAAATCTTCGAGAGCGGTGTGAAGTACTTTAAATAATAAAAAAATGATAAAAACCGTGGCGAAATGACAGAAAACGCCACGGTTTTTGGCTGTTTTGCGGTAATTTTAAACAAAAACTTGCAAAGATGAAAAACATGTGTTATTATAAGGACGCATAAAAAATTTTATGGAGGGCTTGGAATATGAAATTCAAGAAATTATTAGCAATGTTAATGGTAACATCACTTGCTATGTCAGCTGCAGCTTGTGGCGATAAGCCTGCTGATGGCGGCAACGCTGGTGATACTACCCAGACTCAGCAGTCAGGAAATGACGGCGGAGATGCAGCAGCTACAGATGGTAAGGTTCTTAACATCTACTGCTGGAATGAAGAGTTTAAGACTCGTGTAACCGATCACTATCCTGGATATACTGCTACAGATGCAGTTACCGGTTCTATCGGTGATGTAACTGTTAAGTGGAATATCACTCCTAACGCTGACAATGCATACCAGAACAACTTGGATGCAACTTTAGCTAAGCAGAACGATGCTAAGGCTGATGACAAGATCGATATCTTCTTGATCGAAGCTGACTACGCTTTGAAGTATGTTGATACCGAGTACACCATGGCTGTTAAGGACCTTGGTATTACTGATGCAGACATCGCTAACCAGTACAAGTACACCCAGGACGTTGTTACCGATTCTAACGGCGTATTAAAGGGTCTTTCTTGGCAGGGATGTCCTGGTATCTTATTCTACAACCGTGACGTAGCTATGGAAGTTTTAGGTTCTGATGATCCTGCAGCTGTTCAGGAATACGTTAAGGATTGGGATACCTTCGTTGCAACTGCTGACAAGATGAAGGCAGCTGGTTACAAGATGATCTCTTCTGTAAACGATACTTATCGTACTTACTCTAACAACGTATCTACTAAGTGGGTTGTAGATGGTAAGATTACTATCGATAACAACCTTATGAAGTGGGTAGAAGACTCTAAGAAGTTAGTAGACGCAGGTGTTGCTGGTACTCATGACCTTTGGTCAGATGACTGGTCAGCAGGTTTCTTCCCTGAAGGAAAGGTATTCTGCTACTTTGGACCTGCTTGGTTAGTAAACTTCTCTATGTCCGCAGATGTTGAAGGTTCTGTTGGTAACCTCGGCAAG
>JBGVKL010000156.1:0-1673 GCA_045123675.1 Acetatifactor sp.
TAGCCAAGTCGGGAAGGGATAAACGCTGAAGGCATCTAAGCGTGAAGCCCCCCTCAAGATGAGATATCCCATACGAAAGTAGTAAGACCCCTTGAAGACGACGAGGTTGATAGGGCAGAGGTGGAAGCACGGTAACGTGTGCAGCTGACTGTCACTAATAGGTCGAGGGCTTAACCAAGAGGCTGGTTAGAAGGTAAGAGAGGTAACTGAAAATTAACTAAAGTAAATTTTCAGAATGTCGGAATCGCAAGCGATTCTCGACTAGTTTATCCTAAAAAAGTGTTGCAAAAGTGAGAAAGTTATAGTAAAATTTAATATGCAATTTTGAAGGTGCATAAAGTAGATATGGCCCAGTGGCTCAGTTGGTTAGAGCGCCGCCCTGTCACGGCGGAGGTCGAGGGTTCGAGTCCCTTCTGGGTCGTTAATATGGGATCTTAGCTCAGCTGGGAGAGCATCTGCCTTACAAGCAGAGGGTCACAGGTTCGAGCCCTGTAGGTCCCATTTAACTATATAAAAATAAGCCGTGCCGATGTGGCTCAATTGGCAGAGCAGCTGATTTGTAATCAGCAGGTTATCGGTTCGAGTCCGATCATCGGCTTTTATGGATGGGTTCCCGAGTGGCCAAAGGGGGCAGACTGTAAATCTGTTAGCAACGCTTTCGGTGGTTCGAATCCACCTCCATCCATTGGAGAAATCCTAAAACTAAATATAATATCGCGGGGTGGAGCAGTCTGGAAGCTCGTCGGGCTCATAACCCGAAGGTCGTAGGTTCAAATCCTGCCCCCGCAACTTTGCCCAGATAGCTCAGTTGGTAGAGCAATGGACTGAAAATCCATGTGTCGCTGGTTCGATTCCGGCTCTGGGCATGTGTTTTTTATAAAACATGAAATGGAGCATTAGCTCAGTCGGTAGAGCACTTGACTTTTAATCAAGTTGTCCGGGGTTCGAATCCCCGATGCTTCACGAAGAAGTAATGGAATTTTTCCATTACTTCTTTTTTTATTTCTGAAAAAAACAATGGTAATATTATAAAGGAGACAGTAAAATGGAATTATATAAAGGTCGTCCGGCAGATATATCCGGACGTGAAGAACGTGAAATCAGAGTTTATAATCTCTTAGATGAAATTGGTATTGAATATCTGCGTACAGATCATGAGCATGCAGATACTATGGAAGCATGTAATGAAATTGATGCAGTATTGGAAGTATTGATCTGTAAAAATCTCTTTCTTTGCAACAGACAGAAAACAAATTTTTATCTGTTGTTAATGCCGGGAGATAAGCCGTTTAAGACAAAGGAATTATCTTCTCAGATAAACAGTGCGAGACTTTCTTTTGCATCTGCGGAGGATATGGAAAAGTATCTGGATATTCATCCTGGTTCAGTCAGTGTTATGGGATTGATGAATGACCATGACAATACAGTACAGCTGCTGGTAGATCAGGATGTATTAAAAGGTGAGTATTTTGGATGTCATCCATGTGTGAATACATCCAGTTTGAAATTAAAAACTGAAGATGTATTTACAAAATATCTGGAGGCGGTACATCACGATTACAAAACTGTAACGCTGATAGGTGAATAGTAAATCACAAAGTTTACTAGATGATGATATAATTTACTTTTCAAGAGAAAGGAACAGGAATGTTACAAAATAAAAGAAAAGTATT
>JBGVKL010000157.1:0-152226 GCA_045123675.1 Acetatifactor sp.
GCTGGATACCGGAAACCATGATTCCCTGCTGGATGCAGCTAATTTCGTGGCAGCGTTCCAGAAGAGACAGGGACTCTATGTATCCTGTATTGAAGAAATCGCATATAAGAGAGGCTTCATTGATAAGGAGCAGCTGCTTAAGCTGGCAGAGCCTTTAATGAAGACCGAGTATGGTAAATATTTAGTTGAGGTAGCAGAGGGATTGTAAATGAAAGTATTGGTAACAGGTGTAAAAGGACAGCTGGGATATGACGTAGTGAACGAATTGGAAAAGCGAGGACATGTAGCTGTTGGTGTAGACATCGAGGAAATGGATATTACAGATAAGGTATCTGTAGATAAGGTTATCAAAGAGAACTCACCGGAAGCAGTAATACATTGTGCCGCATGGACCGCAGTGGATGCGGCGGAAGATGAAGATAAAAGGGAAAAGGTACATCAAGTAAATGCGTTAGGAACAGAGTATATCGCATCTATTTGTAAGGATTTAGATATCAAGATGATGTACATCTCTACCGACTATGTATTTAATGGTCAAGGAGAAGAACCTTGGAAGGCAGATTGTAAGGAATATGCACCGCTGAGTGTTTACGGTCAGACGAAGCTTGATGGAGAATTGGCAGTATCCAGATTATTGTCTAAATATTTTATTGTACGTATTGCATGGGTGTTTGGCAAGAATGGCAAGAATTTCATTAAAACTATGCTGAATGTAGGAAAGACACATGACCGATTGACAGTAGTTTGTGATCAGATAGGTACGCCTACTTATACCTATGATTTGGCCAGATTGTTAGTAGATATGATTGAAACGGATAAATATGGATACTATCATGCGACCAATGAAGGTGGCTATATTAGCTGGTATGATTTTACGGTAGAAATCTTCCGTCAGGCGGTGGAATTGGGACATTCAGAATATGATGCGGAACGTTTGAACGTAGTACCGGTTACTACAGCAGAGTATGGTATCTCAAAAGCTGCCAGACCCTTTAATAGTCGTTTGGATAAAAGTAAATTGGTAGAGAATGGTTTTGAACCATTACCGGTATGGCAAGATGCATTGCGTAGATATTTAAAAGAGATAGATTTTTGATAAGAGGTGTAGGATGGGACAGATTAATGTTACGAAGGATGTAGGCGGTATTAAAGGATTATGTATTATTGAGCCGGCGGTACATGGTGATGAAAGAGGTTATTTCTGTGAGACATATAACCAGAGAGATATGCATGAGGCTGGGTTAAATATGGTGTTTGTGCAGGACAATCAAAGCATGTCTGTGAAAGGCGTGTTGCGTGGATTACATTTTCAGAAAGAGTTTCCTCAAGGGAAACTGGTGCGTGTGATTAAAGGTTGTGTATATGATGTGGCAGTAGATCTACGTTCTGATAGTGAAACTTATGGAAAATACTTTGGAGTAGAATTAACAGCAGAAAATCATAAACAGTTTTATATTCCGGAAGGATTTGCACATGGTTTTTTAGTATTGAGTGATACAGCAGAGTTTTGTTACAAGGTAACTGACTTTTATCATCCGGGAGATGAAGGCGGACTGGCTTGGAATGATCCGGAGATAGGAATTAAATGGCCGCAGGTACAAGGAGAATATCAAGGAAGCGCCGGCGCAGAAGGTTATTGCTTAGAGGATGGAACAAAACTGAATTTAAGCGATAAGGACCAGAAGTGGTTGGGGGTGAGTAAGACTTTTAGGTTTTAGGTGATTGCGAATGTTTGGCTCATGGATAAAACTGGTTCCATTGCATAACTTAGAGCCTAAATAATAAATTTAGGGATTTTGTATATTCAGTTGGAGCATCATCTTAATTCGATGAGAATACACAGTGTTTATGGACAGAGGAAGTTAGCCCGATATACTTTGACGTTTCCGCATTTTTTAATAAATGATACGCGATTGATTGAGATGAAAAAAATATACTTTTCTATGTACTTTCATGATAGGAAAAATGGTATAAAAGAGAGGATTACGATGTTATTTACAAGTCTGGAATTTGTATTCTGGTTTTTACCCATTGTATTGATTGTTAATTTTGTTCTGCCGAAGGGGGCCAGAAATTATTGGTTAATGTTGGCGAGTTTCTTTTTTTATGGATGGGGTGAACCCAAATTTTTGATTATTATGATTTTGTCTATTTTATTCAATTATTTTTCAGCAAGGAAAATGATTGAATTACGGGAAGAGGGGCGGGAAACTTATTGTAGATACACGTTTGTATTTGCGATTGCAGGAAATCTCGCATTGTTGTTCAATTATAAGTATATGAATTTGATCACGAAAATTATTCTTCGTTTTTTACCATTCCTTGGAGAATGGGTCACGCAGACAAAATATGTGTTGCCAGTAGGGATTTCTTTTTTTACATTTCAGGCGATGAGTTATCTGGTTGATGTATATAGAGGGACGAAGGTACAAAGAAATGTAGGTCATCTTGCTTTGTATATATCCCTGTTTCCGCAACTAATTGCAGGTCCGATTGTTAGATATGACAGCATCGTGCAGCAAATTGAAGACAGAAGAATCACTATGGACCAATTTGTATCAGGTGTCATCCGATTTTTGAGTGGATTTAACAAGAAAGTTCTTCTTGCAAATCTTCTGGCGATTGTGGCGGATACATCGTGGAATAATTCTGGGCGTACAATTGTTATGGCGTGGCTTGGGGCGTTTGCCTATTCCTTACAGATATTTTTTGATTTTTCCGGATATTCAGATATGGCGATTGGGTTGGGGAAAATGTTTGGGTTTAATTTTTTGGAGAATTTCAACTATCCCTACATATCTAAAACAGTTTCTGAATTTTGGCGCAGATGGCATATTTCTCTTGGGTCCTGGTTTCGGGATTATGTTTATATTCCATTAGGTGGCTCTCGTGTAAATTCAAAAAAAAGGCTAATCTTCAATCTTGCCATGGTTTGGGTTTTGACTGGTGTATGGCATGGCGCGGGTTTAACATTCATTGCTTGGGGCGTGGGCCACGCCTTCTTTATATGTGCAGAAAAACTGCTTTCTATAGAAAAAAAAGTAGAAAAAGGCGGATGGTTTGCAATCGGCTATCGTATTTTTTCACTCCTCATTGTCCTTATGTTGTGGGTTCTTTTTCGTTCACCGGGAATGCGAGCGGCATGGCAGTATTTGCTTAGTATGCTTGGACTGTCCGGGAATGAAGTAATGAATGCAGAGAGCAGGTTTTATCTTCGGGAATGCTGGGTGATTTTTCTGGCTGGAGTGTTTGGTTCCACTCCTTTGTTGAATTATTTTAAGCAGTGTTTTATGGAGAGGTATCCGGTCACGCGGGAAGGGATTGACAGTATGTCAGCTTTTATTCAGTTTGCTTTGTTTATTGTTTCGGTATCTTATTTGGTGATGAATGCGCACAATCCATTTATATACTTTAATTTTTAATGTGAAGGAGATTGAAAATGAAGAGGAAAATTTCCGGAATGGGAACAAAACTAGTTGCGATTCTTTTCTGCGGTTTTATGTTTATGTCTGCATGGGAAAATAGAGCAATTACAATAAATCAGTGGATGGCATACCAGGAGGGGGAAATCAATTTCACCACTTTTGTAGATAATGTATCGTCAAAGATGATAAGTGAATTAAAAGATAAGAACCAATTTATTAATTTGAATGGAATGTTTATAAGGTGTTTAGGACAAACCGAAAACAATCAGATTCTCCGACTAAATAATGGGATGCTCACGGCGAGTAGTTGGGAAAAAATGGATATGGAGCCAAAAGCCGAAAATATATCGGAACTTTCAAACTACTTGGAGGAGAGAAATATAGAATTTTTATATGTTCAGGCTCCGGTAAAGATGGATTTAGAAAAGACTTTACTTCCAGTAGGGAAAGAGCATTATGCAAATGAGAATGCCGATCAGCTATTAGAATGTTTGGCATCGGCGCAGGTTGAAACACTAGATCTCAGACCACATACTAGTGCTAGCGTAGAAATGGTGGAAGAATTTTTTTATAAAACAGATCACCATTGGAATGCAAAAGGAGGCTTTATCGCATATCAGAAGATTACAGAGTATGTGAAAGAACTTTTTCCAATGGAAGCAATCAATGAGGATTTTCTTGACCAGAACCAGTGGGAGGTTCATGTAAAGGAGGAATGTTTTCTTGGGAGCCGTGGAAAAAGGGTAGGTATTTATTTTGGAGGTGTGGATGATTTGATTTGGTTTACACCTAGATTTGAGACAGAAATGTCTTGTGCGATTCCTTATCAATCAATGTTTTATAAAGGAGATTTTGTGGAGGCAAATATCAGATCTAAATGGTATGAAAGCACTGAGCCAAATTATTTTATTGATAATCAGTATTGTGTCTACATTGGTTCCGATTATCCGTTAGTTCAACATCGAAATATAAGTGCGCCAAATAATACAAAGTTACTTGTGATAAAGGATAGCTTTATGTCGCCTACACAAAGCTTTCTTTCTACACAGTTTAAAGAGGTTGATGTAATTGATCTCCGTCTTTTTAAAGCAGAAACTTTGACACAATATATTGATGATACTGCTCCGGATATGGTGATTATGATGTTGTTCCCAGGCAGTTTCTCAAATGATGTTCAGTTTGTATATAATCTAGAGAAGCAAAAGACGAACGAAGCACTTCGCTGGAAGGATATAGTGGAGAAAGATAAACTGTCTATCAATGAGTATCAAGACGGTTCTGTAACCTGTTTGCTGGAAAAACTTGTGCCGGGGGAAACTTATGAAATCTGTGTTGATGTGGCTCGGATTTCTGGGGCAAGAGGGGATTGTCTGACAATGGCAGTGTATGATGTGACTAGCAAATCCAAAGTCCAGCTACGCTGTTTCGATGTAGAATACTGTAATGCAAATGAAGGGTATAAGTGGAAGTTTGAAATCCCTGAAACAAATCGCAATTTACTTAAACTCATTGTTTATCCGGGGACAGGGGGAGAAGAAAAAGAAACAGAGAAAGAAGTTCTGTGGAATATAGAATTAAAAGGGGTTTCTGTACGCAGAACATGTCAGGAATTTTAGTAGTAAAAAGGTTGGCAGATGATCTAAAGTATTAGCTGAGGACGGATGATGTAATAATATGAATTTATTTACAAATCAAGTTAAATAGCAGTAATTAATATGCTAAGTGAGATATACTTATTAAAGTTGTTTATTTTCCCTGGGGCACAGCTCGTATATTTTAGTGTTATAAATAATGAAAAGCGTTAGTGGACAAACGGTTCGCAAATAGGAAAACTGTTAAACTACATTCGCAGATAGGAAAACTGTAAACCTTTTGTTGACACTCCCATGGCACTGTGTTAAAATTTTCTGTAATTGGTAAGTATTTAATGGAATACGAATGTAGCAGAGGTGAAGTGTTTGATTACAAAGGAGATGCTACGGAAAAAGTACAATATTTCTGAGGAACTCATACAAAGCACGGCCATGACATGGGATGAGCTCGATGAGATATATAATGATTTTTCCGACAATAAATATACTAAGTATAAGGGGATTATGGATGACTTTTTAAATACCTATCTGAAGGATGTTGATGAAAATGTAAAGATTCATTCCATACGTTCCAGAGTAAAAGATGCGGAGCATCTGGTGGTAAAAATCATTCGCAAGAAGCAGGAGAATTACAAGAAGTACGAGAAGTTAGATAAGAGTAATTATGAAAAATTTGTCACAGATTTAGTTGGAATACGATGTATTGTCTTATTTAAAGAGGATTGGGAGAATTTACACTATTATCTGTTATCAAAATTTGAGAATAATGTAGATTTTTATATTAGAGATGCAATCCTGGATTTTGATGACGATGTAGAGCATTTTTATATTGCAGAGAAGCCGAAGGTACACATTAGAAATGGAGATGCACGGGATATTTACGAAAGGGTTCTTTCTCCGGATTGCGTAAAAGATAATAAGGTCTACCGTTCCATTCATTATATTATTAAATACAAGGGTGTATATATAGAGATACAGGTACGCACTTTATTTGAGGAAGGCTGGGGCGAAGTGGACCACGCAGTGGTTTATCCATATTATCAGGATGACAAGATTCTTAAGGAATATACCGAGCTGTTAAACCGTTTGGCGGGGTTGGCGGATGAAATGAGTAGCTTTTTCAATCGTTTGAAACAAATGGAGATACAACGCATTGAGGAAGAGACACCGAATAGTCTGAAGGCATCGGAAAAGGAAGTGACAGTGGCGCGTGAAGTGAATGTGGAATATAGCGTGGAGAGACCCAAAAGTACGCCTTCTGATTGTTTGCAGGCTGTGTTCGACGAATAAAAGGAGAAAAACAATGAAAAATCAAATGGTATCTGTGACGACGGCAAGTGCTATTGCTCAAAATGGCATGGCACTAATAAAAAGTGGAAAGGTAAGGAATCACAAGTTAGGAAACAGCTCTCGAGTGCACACCGGTGAAATGGAGGATAGGGAAAGGCGTATTTACAGTGATTTTCTTCCCAGCAAAAATTGTTGTATGGTACTTGAATTGACAGGATGTGAAATCTATGAATAATATTGAAAATACTTATGTTAGATACGATGAAATGTTGGAAGAAGTAGGCGAGTCGGTAATTAAAAGTCGTATTGAGCAAATTAGTCAGGAAATGTTAGATTTCTTGGAAGTAAATCAGTTGAATGAAAAAGCATATATTCATGAAATGGCATTGACACACGCAATTATGGATTATTTTTCGGATATTCAACGCTTAAAAGAGTATCAAAAAATTGAGCATATAAATGAAATTAAAATAAAGGCGTATGAAACATTCTGGTTGTTGCAAAGAAAGCCGATACAGCTAAAAACACAACTTGAGGATGACAGATTCCTGTATATTAATGAAAAGTTTATAATGACGAGACTTACAAGTTTTCTGCTTGAGGAGAATATTAATAAGCCTCTTGTAGAAGAAAAGCAGATAATATTTACTAATTTTTTGAATACCTTATATTATTATTTGAAGTTTAGAAAATGTGATGCGCAGGCAATTGAACTGATGCTGTTAGCGTTTAAGGCAGGACATCTATTTTAGTAGGGGATTTCTCGTAATTCGGGGAATCCTTTTTGAAAGTAGTAGGAAAGTGAGGACATGTAACATGTTTACAGGAAAAACATTATTAATCACCGGAGGTACAGGTTCCTTCGGTAATGCAGTATTAAACAGATTTTTAGCAACAGATATCGGAGAGATTCGTATTTTCTCCCGTGATGAATTGAAGCAGGATGATATGCGTCATTTTTACCAGCGTGAGTATCCGGAATACAGCAATAAGCTGAAATTCTATATTGGTGATGTACGTGACAAGCAGAGTATTGACAAGGCTATGCGTGGCGTAGATTTTATCTTCCATGCAGCAGCTTTGAAGCAGGTACCTTCCTGTGAGTTCTTCCCTATTGAAGCGGTGAAGACCAATGTATTAGGTACAGAGAATTTATTACAGTCTGCCGTAGATCATGGTGTGAAGAAGGTGATCTGTCTGTCCACGGACAAGGCAGCATACCCTGTGAATGCTATGGGTACTTCCAAGGCCATGATGGAGAAGGTTATCGTAGCGAAGGCTCGTACTGTAGACCCTCAGGAAACCAGTATTTGCTGTACCCGTTACGGTAATGTACTATGCTCTCGTGGTTCGGTTATCCCTCTCTTTATCAGCCAGATTAAGGAAGGTAAGCCACTGACCTTAACTGAGCCATCTATGACTCGTTTCGTGATGAGTCTGGAGGAGGCTGTAGAGCTGGTAGTGTATGCATTCCAGAATGCGGAGAGTGGTGATATCATGGTGCAGAAGGCACCGGCTTGTACCATCGGTGTATTGGCACAGGCAGTGAAGGAGCTGTTCCATGCAGACAATGAAATCAAGGTTATCGGTATCCGCCACGGCGAGAAGATGTACGAGACCTTACTTACCAACGAAGAGTGTGCCAATGCCATCGATATGGGTAATTTCTATCGTGTGCCTGCAGATAAGCGTGGCTTGAATTACGATAAATACTTTACCGACGGTAATGTGAAGCGTGTAGAACTCTCTGAGTTTAACTCAAACAATACCGAGCTTATGACCGTGGAGCAGGTGAAGGAGAAGCTATTGACCTTATCTTACATCAGGGATGAAATCGCTAAGTGGGAGAAGCAGAGATGAAGGTATTAGTTACCGGAGCCAAAGGCTTCATTGGTAAGAATTTAATCGCAGAATTAGACAGAATGGAAGGTGTAGAGGTATGTCCTTTTGACATCGACACACCCGCCGAAATGTTGGAAATATATGGTGCGGATTGTGATTTCGTATTCAATCTGGCAGGGGTAAATCGTCCTCAGAATGTAGAAGAGTTCATGGAGGGGAATTTTGGCTTTGCCACTACTTTGGTGGAGACGCTGAAGAAGCATGGCAATACCTGTCCTATCATGAATGCTTCCTCCATTCAGGCGGCACTGGACAATCCCTACGGACAGAGTAAGAAGGCTGGTGAGGACATGTTGCTTGCCTATGGTAAGGAAGTGGGGGCGAATATTTATGTGTATCGTTTCCCTAATGTATTCGGTAAGTGGTGCAGACCTAATTACAACAGTGCAGTAGCTACCTTCTGTAATAACATTGCCAATGATTTGCCCATTCAGGTGAACGATAGAAATACGCTGTTACATCTGGTTTACATTGATGATGTGGTAGCAGAGCTCTTAGCGGCTATGAAGGGTCAGCCCCATGTGGACGAGCAGGGATATTGCTATGTACCCACCGTACATGATGTGACACTGGGAGAAATCGTGGATTTGTTATATAGCTTCAAGGAAAGTCGTAAGAATCTCATGATTCCTGATATGACAGAGGATAGCTTTTCAAAGAAGCTGTACAGTACTTATTTAAGCTATTTGCCCAAGGATGGCTTTTCCTATCCTTTGAAGATGAATGTGGATGCCAGAGGCAGCTTTACAGAGGTGGTAAAGAGTGCGGACAGAGGACAGGTATCCATTAATATATCCAAGCCGGGCATTACCAAGGGCAATCACTGGCATCATACCAAGAACGAGAAGTTCCTGGTAGTCAGTGGTAAGGGCGTAATTCGCTTCCGTAAAATCGGCGAGGAAGAGATTATAGAGTATCACGTAAGCGGCGAGAAGCTGGAAGTGGTGGATATTCCTACGGGATATACTCATTCCATTGTCAACGAAGGTGATACGGACATGGTGACTCTCATGTGGTGTAATGAGTGCTTCAATCCGGACAAGCCGGATACCATGTATGTGCCGGTGGATTTAGCAGAATAAAGTGAGACAGGAGTATAGAGATGGCAGCTTTTAAAAATAACGGTAAGTTGAAATTGTTGATTATTGTAGGTACCCGTCCGGAAATTATCCGTCTGGCGGCAGTAATCAAGAAGTGCAGAACCTATTTTGATACGATTCTGGCCCATACCGGACAGAACTATGATTATAACTTAAACGGTGTCTTTTTCCATGATTTGGAATTAGATGACCCGGAAGTGTATTTGAATGCAGTTGGCAAGGATTTGGGCGAAACTATGGGCAATATTATTGCCAAATCTTATGAACTGATGGTAGAGATTCAGCCGGATGCAGTGCTGGTATTGGGTGATACAAACTCATGCTTGTCTGTCATCGGTGCGAAGCGTCTGCATATTCCTATTTTCCATATGGAAGCAGGCAACCGCTGTAAGGATGAGTGTCTGCCGGAAGAAACCAACCGAAGAATTGTGGATATTATCAGTGATGTGAACATGGCTTATTCTGAGCATGCACGTCGTTATTTGGCAGATTGCGGTCTGCCTAAGGAGCGTACCTATGTGACCGGTTCTCCTATGGCGGAAGTGCTTCATAATAATCTGGAGAAGATTGAAGCATCCGATATTCATGAAAGATTGGGACTGGAAAAGGGCAAGTATATTCTGCTTTCTGCCCATAGAGAAGAAAATATTGACACAGATAAGAACTTTAAGTCCTTGTTTACCGCTATTAATAAGATGGCAGAGAAGTATGATATGCCTATATTATACAGCTGTCATCCTCGTTCCAGAAAGCGTCTGGAGGCATCGGAGTTCCAGCTGGATTCGCGTGTTATCCAGCATGAGCCGTTAGGATTCCATGATTATAACTGTTTGCAGATGAACGCGTTTGCAGTGGTTTCTGATTCCGGCACCTTACCGGAGGAATCCAGCTTCTTTACTTCTGTGGGACATCCTTTCCCTGCAGTATGTATCCGTACCTCTACAGAGCGTCCGGAAGCTATCGACAAGGCTTGCTTCATCATCGCAGGTATTGATGAGAATTCGCTCTTACAGGCAGTAGATACAGCAGTAGAGATGAATCGCGCCGGGGATTATGGTATTCCGGTACCGGATTACATCGAAGAAAATGTCAGCACCAAGGTAGTGAAGATTATCCAGAGCTATACCGGCATTGTCAATAAGATGGTGTGGAGAAAATTCTAAAAGTTTGGCTTTGAGAAGGGATTTGGAAAAGTAATAAAATGATATTGTAATCAACGGAAAAACATGCTAGTATATACTCAAAGCATGTTTTTCTTTATTTCTAGGAATTCTCATGTTCTCAAATTCGAAAAATCTATGCTTTCAAATTCAATCAAAGAAGGCAGGAGGATTCGAGTGACTCCTGCAAGGGAGGAAAGTGGATATGGAAAAATGAGCTTTGCAGAGCCCTGCGTGTACGCAGAGGGCTCTATAAAGCGAATGCCACACGGAGACGTTAGTCGACGTGGAAAAGGACGTAAGCTGGAGGATAATGGTATGAAAATAGCAGTAGCAGGAACCGGATATGTAGGTTTGGTAGCAGGTGTATGTTTTGCAGAAAAGGGACATTATGTTACCTGTGTGGATGTGGATGAAAAGAAAGTGAAGTTGATGGAGTCCGGTGTTTCTCCCATTTACGAGCAGGATTTGGAAGAACTCATGAAGAAGAATAATGCAGCCGGAAATCTGCATTATACGACGGATTATAAAGCGGCTTATAAGGATGCAGAGGTCATCTTTATCGGTGTAGGTACGCCGGAGCAGCCGGATGGCTCGGCCAATTTGTCTTACATAGCCACCGTATCCAGACAGATCGCCGAAACGATTGAAAGAGACTGTCTGGTGGTTGTAAAATCCACGGTGCCTATTGGAACCAACGATAAGGTAGAGCAGTTTATTAAAGACTTTTTGGTACATGATGTAAAGGTGGAAGTGGCTTCTAATCCGGAATTCCTGGCACAGGGTACGGCAGTGCATGATACTTTACATGCGGCACGTGTAATTATCGGAACCGAGTCAGAGTGGGCGGAGCAGAAGCTTCGGGAGGTATATAAGGACTTTGATATGCCCATTGTTTCCGTCAGCAGACGTTCGGCAGAAATGATTAAATATGCTTCCAATGATTTCCTGGCACTGAAGATTTCCTATATGAATGATATTGCCAACCTGTGCGAGCTGGTAGGGGCTAATATCGAGGATGTAGCCAAGGGTATGTCCTATGACAGACGAATCGGTGATAGGTTCCTGAATGCAGGTATCGGGTATGGCGGTTCCTGTTTCCCTAAGGATACTAAGGCATTAAAGTATATTGCGAGACAGCATGGCTATAGATTACGTACGGTGGAAGCCGCAGTGGATGTGAATACAGAGCAGAAGACCAAGCTGTTTAAGAAGGCTTCTGACAGAATGATTACGTTTAGTGGTTTGAAGGTGGCGGTACTGGGACTTACCTTTAAAGCGGGAACGGATGATTTACGAGAGGCACCGTCGTTGGATAATGTACCACTGTTATTAGAGGCCGGGGCGGATATTTACGCATTTGATCCGGTAGGTGCGGATAACTTCCGTAAGGTATATCCGGAAGGAAAGAACTTGAACGGAACCATTACCTATGTGCAGAATCCTGAAGAGGCATTGGAAGGTGCCAACATCTGCTTTGTGTTTACGGAGTGGAAGGAAAACAAGGATATTGCACCGGTTACTTTTAAGGAGTTAATGCACACCCCTTTGGTGTATGACGGAAGAAATTTATATGATTTAAAGGCTATGAAAGAGGCCGGAGTAGAATACTATAGTATAGGACGATAGAGGTTAGACATGCTTGAGAAAAATATTGATTTAAGTGGCAGAACCGTACTGGTGACCGGTGCGGCAGGGTTTATTGGGGCTAATCTGGTAATGCAGTTATTGCATGAATACGAAGGAATTCACATTGTGGGATTGGATAATGTGAATGACTATTATGATGTATCATTAAAGGAATATCGTTTACAGCAGATAGATGAGCTGCTTACGAAGGTGTCCGGAAGCTTTACTTTTGTGAAGGGGAACATAGCGGACAAGGCTGTGATTACTGAGGTGTTTGCGAACTACCGGCCTTCGATAGTAGTCAATTTGGCAGCCCAGGCAGGGGTGCGCTACAGTATCGAGAATCCGGACGCTTATATTGAGGCGAATCTGATAGGTTTTTATAATATTCTGGAAGCCTGCAGGCACAGCTATGATGAAGGGAATGTGGCTGTAGAACACTTGGTATATGCAAGCTCCTCCTCCGTATACGGAAGTAATAAGAAGATACCCTATTCCACGGAGGACAAGGTGGACAATCCCGTATCCTTGTATGCGGCTACCAAGAAGTCCAATGAGTTGCTGGCGCATGCGTATTCCAAGTTGTATGGAATCCCTTCTACGGGACTTAGATTTTTCACGGTTTACGGACCGGCAGGACGCCCGGATATGGCGTATTTCGGCTTTACAAACAAGCTGGTAAACAATGAAACCATTAAGATATTTAACTATGGTAACTGCAAGAGAGATTTTACCTATGTGGACGATATTGTAAAAGGTGTCCATGAGGTTATGCAGAGAAAGCCTCTTGCCAACGAAAGTGGTGTACCTTACAAAGTATACAATATCGGTAATAACCAGCCGAAGAATCTGCTGGATTTTGTAGAGATTCTGCAGAAGGAATTAAAACGAGCAGGAGTATTGCCGCAGGATTATGATTTCGAGGCACATAAGCAGCTGGTAGGAATGCAACCGGGGGATGTGGAAGTAACCTATGCAGATACCACGGATTTGGAAAAGGATTTTGGATTTAAACCGAATACCAGCTTAAGGGAAGGGCTGAGAAAATTTGCGCAGTGGTATAGGGAGTTTTATTTAGGGTAGGAAATGTAAGGTTAACCGATTGCATTTTGTTGCATTTTATGCTATGCTATATGGTAGCGTAATTTGTATTTTTTATATACTCGGAGGGTATGACAGTGAAGGAAAGAGAAATAAGCTTGATTGATTTGATTGCAGACTTTTTGGCACATTGGCGTAAGATTTTGCTTCTGGTGTTGATTGGTGCGGTGCTTGGTGGTGTGTTTGGCTTTATTTCCAATGTGAACACCAATAAGGAGCAGGTGGCGAATCTGGCGGAGGCGAAGGAGACCTTAGCAGAATATAATGCAACCATTGCTGCCGGTGGTGCGGTAGATGCCAAGAAGATTACGGAAGTCCAGACAATCATTGATAAGGGTGTGACCGTATATCCGGGCTTAAGTGTGAAGCATATTATGTTGTTTGCGATTTTGCTGGTATTTGTGTATGCTTTTATTTTCTTCATGCTTTATGTGATGAATGATAAGATTCGTGTAACCGACGAGTTGGATGAATTGTATGATATACCGCAGTTTGGCTTGATTTTGCGCGGGAAGAAATTTTCCGGTTTGTTCGGTAAGCTGGACCGTGTGATTTACAATATGAAGTTTAGAGGCAGACAGTTTCCTACGGAGGTGAAGGCGCTGAAGCTGGCGTATGTATCTGTGAAGCTGGCAGCGTTTAAGGATGATTATGATAAGGTATCCCTGATGGGCTGTGATATTAAGGGGCTTTCCCAGCATGTGTGTGACCAGTTGACAGGTGCTTTGGAGAAGGAAAATATTCAGGTAGAAGTACTGAATGATGTGCTGTATGAGGCACAGGCTATGAACAAGCTGAAGAATACACAGTGTGTGGTATTGGTGGAACGTATCGGCTCTACCACTTATAAGGAAATTTACAAAGAGTTGGAGATGCTTAAGAGACTGGAAATTCCGGTATTGGGTGGAATTTTGGTAGAATGATGGATGGATTAGTAAGGGCGCGACTAAGGTCGCGCTCTTATTTGATAAGAAAAATTTGCTGCTTTAAATTGATAAATCGCTAAAAAGTTATTGACATTTGTCCGGCAAGTGATTAAAATTTAGCTGTAAATTTTATTTTAGGAGACTAAAAACTATGGGAAAATATTTTGGAACTGACGGCTTCCGTGGGGAAGCAAACAAGACATTAACTGCCGATCATGCTTACAAAATCGGTCGTTTCTTAGGCTGGTATTTCCGCCACGAGAACGATGATGAGAGATGTAAGGTAGTAATCGGCAAGGATACTCGTCGTTCGTCCTATATGTTTGAGTACTCGCTAGTAGCCGGCTTGACTGCTTCCGGTGCTGATGCATATTTGCTTCACGTGACTACGACTCCCAGTGTTTCGTATGTGGCACGTACAGAGGGCTTTGACTGTGGTATTATGATTTCTGCAAGTCATAATCCTTACTTTGATAATGGTATTAAGTTACTTAATGGTAACGGTGAGAAGATGGATGAGGAAACCATTCTGAAGGTAGAGGCATACCTGGATGGAGAAATCGGAGAGATTCCTTATGCTCTTCGTGATCAGATTGGTTGTACCGTAGACCATTCTGCAGGAAGAAACCGTTATATCGGTTATTTAATTTCTTTGGCAACCCGTTCTTACAAGGATAAGAAGGTAGGTCTGGACTGCTCTAACGGTAGTGCATGGATGATTGCCAAGAGTGTATTTGATGCGCTGGGTGCAAAGACTTATGTGATTAACAATCAGCCGGATGGCTTGAATATTAATACTAATTGTGGTTCTACACATATCGAAGGATTACAGAAGTTTGTAGTTGAGAACGGTTTGGATGTGGGATTTGCGTTTGATGGTGACGCAGACCGTTGTTTATGTGTGGATGAGAATGGTAATCTGGTAGATGGTGATGCGATTATTTACATCTATGGCTGCTATTTGAAGGACAGAGGCAAGTTACTTGGTAACAAGGTAGTTACTACCGTAATGTCTAACTTCGGTTTATATAAGGCTCTGGATGCTAAGGGTATCGAGTACGAGAAAACTGCAGTAGGTGATAAGTATGTATACGAGAATATGATTACTAATGGCTATCGTCTGGGTGGCGAACAGTCAGGTCATATTATTTTCAAGAAATATGCAACTACCGGTGACGGTATTTTGACTGCTATTAAGATGATGGAAGTTATGCTGGAGAAGAAGGCTCCTTTAAGTGAGCTGCGTGCTCCTTTCGTAGTATATCCTCAGGTACTTAAGAATGTACGTGTAAAGGATAAGGCAGTAGCACAGGCAGATCCGGATGTTCAGGCAGCAGTTGCCAAGGTAGCAGAGGCTCTGGGTGATAACGGACGTATCCTGGTAAGAGAAAGCGGTACCGAACCTATCGTACGTGTTATGGTAGAGGCCGGTGACATGGAAACCTGCCAGAAGTACGTAGACAGCGTGGTAGATGTGATTGTAGCGAAGGGATATTTAGAATAAAAAGTATAATAAAACGGGTATTCGTCAAAATGACGGATACCCGTTTTATATTTCTATGCTTATTTCTTAAACGCCGCTCTCTTTCGAAGAGTAGGATCCAGAATCTTCTTACGGATACGAAGACTACTTGGTGTAACTTCCAGAAGTTCATCGGTTTCAATGAAGTCCAGTGCCTGTTCCAGGCTTAAATTCTTAGGCGGTGTCAGGCGCAGTGCTTCGTCTGCACTGGAGGAACGGGTGTTGGTAAGCTGTTTTTTCTTGCATACGTTCAGCTCGATATCTTCACCGCGGCCATTCTGGCCTACCACCATGCCGGCGTAAACCTTTTCGCCGGGGCCGATAAAGAGGGTTCCACGCTCCTGGGCATTGTACAGGCCATAGGTAATGGCTTCGCCAGCCTCGAAGGCGATGAGGGAACCGGTCTTACGATAGGCGATATCGCCCTTGTAAGGGCCGTAGCCGTCGAATACGGTGTTAATGACACCATTTCCCTTGGTATCGGTCAGAAACTCTCCACGGTAGCCAATCAGGCCTCTGGAAGGGATGGAGAATTCCAAACGGGTGTTGTCGCTGCCGCTTAAGGTGCTCATTCCGCGAAGTTCTCCTTTGCGCTGGCTCAGCTTTTCGATAACAGAGCCGGAGAATTCCGTAGGAACGTCGATGTAAGCCAATTCCATGGGTTCTAAACGTTTGCCGTCTTCATCAGTCTTATACAAAACTTCCGCCTTGCTTACGGCAAATTCAAAGCCCTCACGGCGCATATTTTCAATCAATACGGACAAATGCAGCTCGCCACGGCCGGACACCTTAAAGCTTTCCGTGGTGTCGGTTTCTTCCACTCGTAAGGAAACGTCGGTATTTAACTCGCGAAACAGTCGTTCTCTGATATGGCGGCTAGTGACGAATTTACCTTCCGTACCTGCCAAAGGTGAGTCATTTACGCAAAAGTGCATTGCAATGGTAGGCTCGCTGATTTTCTGGAAGGGAATAGGAACTACATTATCTAATGCACAAAGGGTATCTCCGATGTGAATGTCTGCAATACCGGAAATGGCTACGATGGAGCCGATACCGGCAGATTTTACTTCTACTTTATTCAAACCGTCAAATTCATAGAGCTTGCTGACTTTAACCTTGGTCTGCTTGTCCGGTTCGTGATGGTTGACAATAACTACTTCCTGACCTACGCTGATTTCGCCGTTGTCCACCTTACCCACACCGATACGTCCCACGTATTCGTTGTAATCGATGGTACTGATAAGTACCTGAGTACCTGCCTCAGGGTCGCCTTCAGGAGCAGGGATATAATCCAGAATGGTCTCGAATAAGGGAACCATGCTGGTGCCTTGTTCTTCCATATCCAGAGATGCAATACCGGCCTTTGCGGAAGCAAAAATAAAGGGGCAGTCTAACTGGGCATCGTCGGCATCCAATTCCAAAAACAGCTCCAGAACTTCGTCAATAACTTCCTCCGGTCTGGCTTCGGGACGGTCGATTTTGTTAATGCATACAATCACGGGGAGCTTTAACTCCAACGCCTTACGCAGTACGAATTTGGTCTGGGGCATGGCGCCTTCAAAGGCATCCACCACCAGGATAACACCGTTTACCATCTTCAGTACTCGTTCTACCTCACCACCGAAATCTGCATGTCCCGGGGTGTCGATAATATTGATTTTGGTACCGTTGTACATAACGGCTGTGTTCTTGGAGAGAATGGTAATACCACGTTCTCTTTCAATATCGCCGGAGTCCATGACTCTGTCCGTCACTTCCTGTCCGGCACGGAAAACACCACTCTGTTTAAGCAGCTCATCTACCAATGTGGTCTTTCCGTGGTCTACGTGCGCAATAATCGCGACGTTTCTAATATCTTCACGCTTTTGTTTCATAAGATTCCTTTCTTTTGCTTATTTTTGCAAAAAATATGAAAAAAATGTCAACGTAAACTTTGTTCTGAATTTCAAACTGTATCAGTATAGCACCATTTTGTGGCCTGTGCAAGAAAAAACATCTATATTTGGTGGAAAGTGCAATTTGAGGTATTTTATTGCGCAAAAATCAATACAAAAAGGAATGGGATGTATTCTGTCGAAGGTTGTAAAAGTGCCCGATTTTACGTTGATATGGGCGTTTTACCGCGATGTAAAACAGTGTTCGAAAACGTCAAAAAGGTGTATAAATAGTATTGCATTACAGGGAAAAAATAAAATTCTTAATGTGTAAGAAGGGAGAACAGGGATGACAGATAAGGTTATCGAAAACAATCAAGTAACAGTAATGGGAGAAATCGTGGGGGAATTTGTCTTTAGTCACGAAATTTTTGGGGAAGGTTTCTATTTGGTGGATATCAGGGTGAAGCGCTTAAGCGACAGCTTCGATATAATTCCGCTGATGGTATCAGAGCGTCTGCTGGACGTGAGCAGGGATTATCAGGGAATGTATGTGTGTGTAAACGGGCAGTTTCGTTCTTATAATCGCCACGAGGAGCGAAAGAACAGACTGGTATTGTCTGTATTTGCCAGAGAAATTGAGTTTATTGATGAACTGGAGGAAAGTTCTAAGACCAATCAGATTTATCTGGACGGATATATTTGCAAGGAACCGATTTATCGTAAGACACCTCTGGGAAGAGAGATTGCAGATGTGCTTTTAGCTGTAAATCGTCCTTACGGAAAGTCGGACTATATTCCATGTATTTGCTGGGGAAGAAATGCCAGATATGCCAATAATTTCCGGGTAGGTGAGCGTTGTGCAGTCTGGGGACGTATCCAGAGCAGGGAATATATGAAGAAGCTGAGTGAGAGTGAACTGGAAAAGAGAGTGGCTTTTGAGGTTTCGGTCAGCAAGCTGGAGCTTCTGGAGGAGGAAGATTAAAAAATACATAGGTTTGACATAATGGCATTGACAAACATAGTTTGCAATGCTATTATTGTTCTAACGTAATAAAATAAAGATAGAGGTTGCGTATTTCATAAGTAGTTCTTTAGATGTGACAGGCACAAGAGACGGAGAAGGAAAGGGGAAGACGCCGAAAGAGGAGATGTCCTGAAAGTCAAGTCTTGGGCATACAGTGAAGAACTGTATGACTGTCATCTATATTTTTAGGTGGGGCGCTATCAGTTTTTGTCGGAATATTTATATTCTGACCTGGATGTCGGCGCGCTTGTAGCCGGCTTTTTTTATGCAGACCCCCTTCATCATTTATTTTAAAGCTACATAGGTAGCGGAATGGAGGATTTATATGTCAATTTTTACAGGTGCAGGTGTAGCGATTGTTACTCCTATGAACGCGGACGGAAGCGTAAATTACGAAAGTTTCAGAAAGTTAATCGAGTTCCAGATTGAAAATGGTACGGATGCTATTATTGTATGCGGTACTACCGGTGAAGCATCTACATTAACCCATGAAGAGCATCTGGATGTTATTAAGTATTGTGTGGATGTAGTAAATAAGAGAATCCCTGTAGTAGCAGGTACCGGTTCTAATTGTACCGAAACAGCTATCTACTTATCTACCGAAGCTGAAAAGATGGGCGTGGACGGACTTTTAGTAGTATCTCCTTATTACAATAAGGCTACTCAGAATGGTCTATATGCACATTTTAAGGCAATCGCTGATGCGGTAAAGGTACCGGTAATTCTTTATAATATTCAGGGTAGAACAGGTGTGAATATTGCACCGGCTACTATTGTTAGACTTTGCAATGACTGCGAAAATATCGTAGCTGTAAAGGAAGCAAGCGGTAATATCAGCCAGGTGGCAAAGATTGCAGCATTATCTAAGGGAACCATCGATATTTATTCCGGTAACGATGATCAGATTGTACCGATTATGTCTTTGGGCGGTAAGGGTGTTATTTCCGTACTTTCCAATGTGGCACCGAAGCAGACCCACGATATTTGTGCAAAGTATCTGGCCGGTGATGTAGCAGAAGCTACCAAGATGCAGTTAGAAGCAATTGATTTGATTGATGCATTATTCTGCGAAGTAAACCCGATTCCGGTAAAGGCAGGCTTAAACCTGATGGGTATGGAAGCAGGTACTTTAAGACTTCCTTTAACAGATATGGAAGAAGCAAATGTAGCTAAGTTAAAGGCTGCTATGGAAGCTTACGGTATTTTGTAAGTGACCTTCCGGGACGTGGGGACGTCCTGCAATACATGTGAGTATGATTGGATGGGCTCGAAAATCCGAAAGGTTTTCGAGCCTGTGTTGAATATTTGGCGCTTTTAAAGTGCCGGAAAGAAGGAGAACGATATGATTAGAGTGATTATGAATGGTTGTAACGGTAAGATGGGTCAGGTCATCAGCGGACTGGTGGCAGGTGACGAGGAGCTTACCATGGTAGCAGGTATTGATCCGGTGGATGACGGACACAATCCGTACCCGGTATTTGCAGATATTACAGCTTGTGATATAGAAGCAGATGTATTGATTGATTTTTCTACAGCAAAGGTTGTGGATAAGCTGTTGGATTATTGTGTGGAGAAGAATTTACCTTGTGTACTTTGTACCACCGGTCTTTCTCCTGAGCAGCTTGAGAAGGTGGCAGAAAGTGCAAAGAAGGTAGCTATCCTGAAATCTGCAAATATGTCTTTGGGTATTAATCTGCTTCTTAAAATGTTGAAGGAAGCAGCAGGGGTACTGGCACCGGCAGGATTTGATATTGAGGTGGTTGAGAAGCATCACAACCTGAAGCTGGATGCGCCCAGCGGAACTGCATTGGCTTTGGCAGACAGTATCAATGAGGAATTCGACAATTCTTATGAATATGTATATGACAGAAGCACCAGAAGAGAGAAGAGAAGTCAGAAGGAAATCGGTATCAGTGCGGTCAGAGGCGGTACTATCGTGGGCGACCATGATGTGATTTTTGCGGGTACGGACGAAGTGATTACTTTCTCGCATACAGCATATTCTAAGTCTGTATTTGCCAAAGGCGCAGTACAGGCAGCAAAGTATCTGGCAGGCAAAGAGGCCGGAATGTACACCATGGCGGATGTAATAAACAGCTAAGTCATGCGCCGGGAAGGGTTGTGTAAATTATTGAGCGCTGCATGGCGTGAAGAGTAGAAGGAAGGATTCGGGGATGCAGGAAGAAAAATTAGCATTGTTAAAAATCCAGGCAAGGGAGTATCCCAATAGTGCGGCAGTAGCAACGGAGATTATTAATCTGCAGTCTATTTTGAACCTGCCCAAGGCTACAGAGCACTTTTTGACAGATATTCACGGGGAACACGAGCAGTTTAACCATGTGTTGAAAAACGGTTCGGGAGCAGTACGCAGAAAGATAGACGAAGCGTTTGGTAATACAATCAGCAGTCGTGATAAGAGAAGTCTTGCTACGTTGATTTATTATCCGGAAGAAAAGATTGAAATTGTACAGCGGGAAGAGGATAATCTGGAGGATTGGTATAATATTTCCTTACACAGGCTGGTACATTTGGTAAAGCGTGTATCCTCCAAGTATACGCGCTCTAAAGTGCGTAAGGCGTTGCCTAAGGATTTTGCCTATGTTATTGAAGAATTGATTACGGAAAAAGAAGAAGTTCATGATAAGGAAGCCTATTACAACGAGATTATTTACACCATTATCCGTATCGGACGTGCACCGCAATTAATCGAGGCATTGTGCTATCTGATTCAGAGACTGGTTATTGACCATTTACATATTGTGGGAGATATTTTTGACAGAGGACCGGGTCCCCATATTATTATGGATACGCTTTGCAGTTATCATTCGGTGGATATTCAGTGGGGAAATCATGATATTGTCTGGATGGGAGCGGCAGCAGGACATCTGGCTTGTATTGCCAACGTAATACGTGCAGCAGCAATTTATGGTAATTTATCCACGCTTGAGGATGGTTATGGTATCAATTTACTGCCTCTGGCGACATTTGCGCTGGAAACCTACGGAAACGATGAATGTGAGGCATTTTCTATCCGTTATAATACAGATTATAATACCAAGGATTTAAGTCTGGACCAGAAGATGCATAAGGCCATATCCGTCATTATGTTTAAGCTGGAAGGGCAGTTAATTATGCGCAATCCGGAATTTGACATGGAGAAGCGCCTGCTTTTGCACCAGATGGATTTGGAGAAGGGAACCGTAACGATAGAAGGTAAAGAGTATCCCCTGTTAGATACCAATTTCCCTACGCTGGATAAGGAGGAGCCTTATCGTCTTTCGGAAGGAGAATATCGTGTAATGGAGCGTCTGCAACAGGCGTTTGTCCGTTGTGAAAAGTTGCAGAAGCATGTCCGCTTTTTGTATGCAAAGGGTGGTATGTATAAGATTTACAATGGTAATTTACTGTATCACGGCTGTGTACCTTTGGATGAGAATGGTGACTTCCAGAAGGTTACCATAGCCGAGCGGGAGTACAGTGGTAAGGACTTGTATGATATTTTGGAATATTATGCCAGAAGAGGTTATTATTCCAAGGATGTGAAGGAAAGAGCAGTTGGTCAGGATATCCTCTGGTATATCTGGAATGGTGCGGCTTCGCCGGTGTTTGGCAAAGACAAGATGACCACCTTTGAAAGATATTTTGTGGCAGAGAAAGAAACTCATAAAGAAAAAAAGAATGAGTACTATCGTCTTTATGAAAATGAAGAAACCGTAAACCGTATTCTGGAGGAGTTTGGGCTGGATGTAAAAACGGCTCATATCATTAACGGACATGTGCCGGTGGAACAGATTCACGGAGAATCACCGGTAAAATGTGGCGGTAAGCTTCTGGTAATTGACGGAGGCTTTTCAAAAGCTTACCAAAAGAAAACCGGAATCGCCGGGTATACGCTGGTATGTAATTCCAGAGGAATGCGACTGGTGGCTCACGAACCCTTTGAATCTGCCAGAGCAGCGGTGGAAAACGAATCAGACATTGTTTCGGATTCTATTATTGTAGAAGACTTTAAGACCAGACGTCTGGTAAATGACACAGATGTGGGACGGGATATTAAGAATAGAATCTATTATCTGGAACAGCTGATGGAAGCTTATGCAGAAGGTATTTTAACAGAAGTATAAAAAGAATCGAGCAGCCGGACTGCTCGATTCCTTTTTAGCGGTTGCCGTTTCCGGTGGTAGAAGTGGTGCTTCCGCTGTTGTTGGAAGTATTGTTGGTACCGTTGGTAGCTCCACCATCTTCCGTAACATCGTCAATAACATCGGTTACACCATCGGTAACATCGTTTACTGCATCACCTACAGCATTGCCTGCGTCGTCAATAACATTACCCACAGGAGAGTCATTGTTTTCCATAGTGGTATCTGTAGTAGTTTCTGCAGGTGTGGGAGTAGGTTCAACCGTGGGAGAAGGAGATGGAGTTTCGGCTTCTGTTCCGGCCATATTGCCGGAATTGTTGCCGCTGTCATCACTTCTGGTACAGCCTGTAGCAATACACATGCAGGCAACCAGCATACAGAGTACAAAGAGTTGTTTCATTTTATTTTTTAAGTGCATATTTTTTCCTCCTTTTGGATTGACTCTGGAATTAGTATGTGGTAAATAATAAGAATTATACAAATTATTTTTTGAAAAGAAAGGTAAAAAAATGGAATTCAGACCTTGCATTGATATTCATAATGGTCAGGTAAAGCAGATTGTGGGCGGAAGTCTGACAGATTTAAATAATGAGGCTACGGAGAATTTTGTGGCAACACAGGATGCGGCTTTTTTTGCAAATTTGTATAAAAAGGCAGGCTTAAAGGGTGGCCATATTATTCTGTTAAATTCCAAGGATAGTGAATATTATGAAGCTACCAGGGCACAGGCTTTTGAAGCATTGCGGGAGTATCCGGGAGGATTGCAGGTAGGTGGCGGAATCACTTCGCAGAATGCCGGGGAGTATCTGGAAGCAGGTGCCAGTCATGTGATTGTGACGTCTTACGTATTTCATGACGGAAAGGTGGATTACAAGCGTCTGAAGGAATTGGAAAGAGCTGTAGGAAAAGAACATTTGGTATTGGACTTAAGCTGTAAGAAGGTGGATGGAGAATATCGTATTGTTACTGACCGCTGGCAGAAATTAACAAAGGAAGTAGTCAGTTTAGAACTTATGGACCGATTGGCCGGATATTGCAGTGAGTTTTTGATTCATGCGGTGGACGTGGAAGGGAAAGCAAATGGTATTGAAGCAGAGCTTGCGGCGATGTTAGGGGCATGGGATGGTCTGCCCATTACTTACGCAGGCGGAGTTCACAGCTATGAGGACTTGGATTTGCTGAAAAGATTGGGCAGGAATCGTCTGAATGTAACCATCGGAAGCGCATTGGAGCTTTTTGGCGGAAGCCTTCAGTGGAAGGAAGTTGTAAGAAGAATACAAGAGTAGATAGCGAACAAAAAAAGGACTGCTATGTAGCAGTCCTTTTTCTAATCCTATAAAACGATATTGCAATTCTAAATAAATGTAACAAGCATTATATTAAGAACAGGTACCGAGTTACTGATTATAGCGTTATAATTAAATTATAACTTGGTTACGTTTACAGCCTGAGGTCCTTTTTCGCCGTTTACTACTTCGAACTCAACTGCTGCGCCTTCTTCAAGAGACTTGAAACCGTCGGTGTTGATTCCGCTGTAGTGTACGAAAACATCATTGCCTGCTTCATCAGAGATGAAACCATAACCCTTTTGGTTGTTAAACCACTTTACTGTACCTTTGTTCATTGTAGATACCTCCGATAAATATATGTGTTGCATATTTACAACAAAATAAAGATAGCATAATACTTTAAAAAAGTAAAGTGAATTTGGGAAAATAGTTAATAAAATTTTAATAATTGTAAAAATGTTACGAAAATATTACTTTTTCTTGAGATAACCGGGATGTTGTGTTAAAATAGTTAAAATTTGATGAAGGAGATTGGATATGGACTCGAATAAGCAAAATGCCAAAGGAGATCATGTTGTTATTGTTACATCCCAGGCTCCCGGAGCCAGCGTGAAGCAGTTTAAGGTAAAGCGTTGGGTAGGAACTTGTGCGGTGATAGTAGTTTGTATTCTGCTAGGTGCCTTTTTGGGATATGTGTATTATGAGGAGCGGATTTGGGCTGCTGCGAACGGCAAAATGGATGCCTATAAGGATATAATTGCAGAAAAAGACCTTCAGCTGGAAGAAATGCAGGCAAAGGTGGATGCAGCCGTGGCAGAACAGGATGCAATTAAGAAGGATTACGAAAATCAGCTGGCAGTATTAAACGATAAGCTTACCATCATGAGTGATACAGTAAATGCAAAGGTGGAAGAAGTAAATGAACTGACCGCTCAGATTGATGCGTATGCTACTCCCACACTGCTACCATTGACCGGAGCAGCTACGATTGAGAATTCATCGGAGATGGAACCGTCTTGTATCTTTTATGCAAGTGACGGGGCTTTGGTAGTGGCTACGGCCGGCGGAACAGTGACAGAGCTTGTGGAAGATTCGGAATATGGTTATCGTCTGGTGATTGATCATGGAAACGGATATATGACGGTTTATTATAATCAGGGAGAACCCAAGGTGAAAGCCGGAGATGAAGTGAGACAGGGAGCCACACTGTTTATTGTGGAAACAGTGAATCAGAAATTGATTTACCGGGTAGTAAAAGAGGATGTGTATATAAATCCTATGGATATTATGCAGATAAGCGGCTAAGAAAAAGGCCTCTAAGCTTATACAGCTTAGAGGTCTTTTGTTATGCCGTAGTACATTATTGACCGATACGTTCAAATACTAAATCATAGCCGTCATTTCCATAGTTCAGAGAACGGTTTACACGACTGATGGTTGCTGTAGAGGCACCGGTTTTTTCAGCGATTTCCAGATAAGTATTTCGATTCTTTAACATAGCAGCAACTTCGAAACGCTGTGATAGCGATAACAGTTCATTCACAGTACACAAATCTTCAAAGAAGCTATAGCATTCATCTTTGTTTTCCAAGCTTAAGATGGCTTCAAAAAGTCTATCTACGGCTTCGGTTTTGATTTTTTTGTTCATTTCACATACCTCTCTTATACTTTTACGCTGTAAATTGTCGCACAGTACGATACTAAAATATTAACATACTAAAGTAATAAAGTAAAGAGCTTGTATGAAAAATAAATAAAATTTCCGGGGAATTCCCCAAAATAAACGGTTGTCATGTAGTAATGAATACTATATAATAATAATGAGTAAATATGCTATGTGTAGTTCAAAAGAGGAAGGGGTATTTATGACAATTAGTAATAAGGATTTGGTAAACAGTATTTTGGAGAGCTTGTCCAGAATAGAACATATAAATCTGGAGGATATTCCGGATATAGATTTATACATGGATCAGGTAACAACCCTCATGGACAGTAAGTTGAAAGCGACTACCCGTTATCCGGGAGAAGATAAGATTTTGACAAAAACCATGATTAATAATTATGCCAAGAATGATCTTTTACCTCCTCCGGTAAAGAAAAAATATTCCAAGGAGCATGTGCTTCTCTTGATATTTATCTATTATTATAAGGGATTTTTATCCATTAATGATATACAAACATTGCTTCAGCCGATTACGGATAAGTATTTTCAGGGAAAGAATAATCTGAAGTTAGAGGATATTTACGAAGAGGTATTCCGTATGGAGGATGCGGAAATTGTTTCTTTGAAGGAAGATGTACGTAAAAAGTTTGAGATGGCGGAAGAAACCTTTGCGGGGGTGGAAGGAGAAGATGCAGAATTTCTGCGTCAGTTTTCTTTTATCTGTATGCTTAGCTATGATGTATATGTGAAGAAGCTTTTGATTGAAAAGATGATTGATGATATGCGAAAGAGTCAGCAGCCGGCAGAGAAATCCGATAAAAAGGAAAAGCAGGAGAAGAAGGAGAAGTAGCGGGCGATGAAGTATTTTATGGATTTGCATACACATACCATTGCCAGTGGGCATGCGTATAGTACTTTGCGGGAAAATGTGGTTGCTGCACAGGAAATGGGACTGAAGTGTCTCGGAATCAGTGATCATGGTCCGCAGACAATGGGCGGTCCTAATATTATGTACTTTTGGAATTTGAAAATTGTACCCAGACAGTACAAGGATTTGAAACTTTTGTGCGGAGCAGAAGCAAATATCACGGATTTTGAGGGACATTTGGATTTGGATGATTTTACGCTGAGCAGAATAGATTACTGTATTGCCAGTATGCACACTTTTTGTCTGCAACCGGGAACGGCAAAGGAAAATACGGATGCCGCAATAAATGCAATGAAAAATCCTTATGTGAAAATTTTAGGTCACCCGGATGATGCAAGATATCCATTGGAGTATGACAGACTGGTAGAGGCAGCACTGAAAGAAAAGGTTTTGTTGGAAATTAATAATTCTTCATTACATCCTTTGGCAGCAAGACAGGGGGCGAGGGAGAATATACTTACTTTGTTACGCTTATGTAAGGAACATAAATGCCCGGTTATTTTGGGAACAGATAGTCACATTTGTGATACAATCGGTCGATTTGAGTGGACGGAAGAGCTTTTGCAGGAAGTGGAGTTCCCACAGGAGCTTATTGTAAATACATTGGATAATTATTGGGAGCAGATTGTTTGTAAGAAGTAATTTCAGGTTATGGGAGAGGTTAAATGATTGGAAACAAGAAGATAATTGCATTGTGTATTTCAAGAATTCAGGATGAGGAAAGTCATGCATATATTACAGCGCTGAATAGGGCAGTGACACCATATGGATACAATATATTTGTGTATAATACCTGTTCTGTAATCGATGAAGATAATTTGGAAAAAAATGCGCAGGTAGCAGTGTTTGACTACATAAATTATGATATTACGGATGTGGTCGTAGTATTTGAGGAGATTATTAAGAATGAGAAATTAACAGATATGTTAATTTCCCGGGCGAAGGAGCATGATGTTCCGGTAATTGTAATCGGAGAGGCACATGAAGGATGTGTGAATATTAAATTTGACCATGAGAATGGGTTTGCGCGAATCGTACGTCATATGGTATGCGACCATAAGATGACGAGGCTGCATTTCATGGCGGGTTCAAAGGGGAATTATTTTTCAGACCAGCGAAAAGAGGCGTTTCGAACGGTATTGGAAGAAAATGGCCTTCCTTTTGATGAGAGCATGGTCAGCTATGGAGAGTTCTGGTCAGACCCGGCTATTGCTGCTACAGAAAAGCTGATTCGGGAAGGAAATCTTCCCCAGGCAATCATTTGTGCCAATGATAAGATGGCAATTGCGGTATGCAGTTGCTTAAAGATACATGGCTGCAGAGTGCCGGAGGATGTGGCGGTAACGGGATTTGACGGAATTCTGGAAGTAAGGTTTGCTACGCCGAGAATCACCACAGTGGTAACGGACTTCGCGGATTTGGCAACCAAAACAGCAGAGGTAATGTTAGGATGTAATGCGGCTGCAGAGGAGACAAAAACTTATTTAGTGCCGCTTCGTATTTGTATGGCGCAGTCCTGCGGATGTGCCGGAGAAACTACATTAAATGCATCAGAATATTTGAATGTAGTCAGTGACAGATATTATCGTTTTCAGAATGAAAATATTATGCTGTCGGAGATTATTGCCAAGGTTCACCGATGTGAAAATGTGGTGCAGGTGGTAGAACAACTGAAGCATGATATTATTTATGAAATGTGTTGTATGCTTGAAACGGAGTGCTTGGATGAAAAGGTAAATCCTATGGAGCGAGATGTTGCGAAAACGGATTTTGACCGGGATATGTATGTGCTGGTCAAAGGCTTTTCTCATATGGAAGAGGGGTTATTCCGTTTCCCGGCAAAAGGAGTGGTTCCAGGCCTTGATATGCTTTTGGATGAAAACAGGGTATTGGTATTTTCGGCCATGCATTATCTGGATGTTCCCATGGGATATTGTTGCTTTTTCTTTGAAGAATTGCTGGCGGCAAATTATGTAAAAATCCCGCAGACATTGGATGCGTTGAACAATGCTATCGGAGGATACCGTAACATTCGTTACAGGAATTACCTGATGAATCGAATTGACGAAATGTACCGTATAGATACCTTGACCGGACTGCGAAATCGAAGAGGTTTTGAAATGGAGTATCAGGAAATGCTGGAAGCAAAGCCGGCAGGACAGCCTTTAACAGTTATGATGGTGGATTTGGATGGCTTAAAGCAGATTAATGATAATTATGGACACAAAGAAGGCGATTTTGCCATTGCCAAGGCGGCTCAGGGGATGCGGGAAACTTGTCCTTCGGGTTCCCTGTTTACCAGATTCGGCGGAGATGAAATGTTGGCAGTTTGCCCGGGAATGTGGGATGCCGAGAAGCTGAAAGAAGATTTTTACGAATATTTCAGAGTTTTCAATGAAAAGTCTTCGAAGGAATATAATGTCTGTGCAAGTATGGGTGTATATCATACCACACCGGGGGATGATTTGAGTTTTGAGAGTATTGTTGAAAAAACAGACATCCTGATGTATATGGAAAAGACGAAACGTAAAAAGAATCGTCTGAGATAACAGTAATCCCCTTGGGAAGATGTTTCGGGAGAATGCCGATTCATCTTGCAAGGGGATTTTAATTTATTCGGCAGATTTTTTTGCAAAATCTGTATTTACCAAATCTTCATAAGGGACGCGTTTTCCCAAAACTCCTGACTGTTCCAGGATGTTTTGCAATAAATCGAAGGCATCCTTTTCGAAAATCAGATTATCCTTCCAGGTATCCTGTTCGTAATATCTGGTAACGATAGTTGTAAGGGTGTCAAGTCCGGTTTCTTCAAACTGAGGAGCAATCACTTTGGCAATTTCCTCCGGAGTATGGGTCTGAACATAATCCATTCCTTTTTGCAGAGCATTGGTAAATGCCTGAATGATTTCCGGGTTGGCCTCTATATAGCTCTTTTTGGCACAGAAGGCCGTGTATGGTACATAGCCGGAATCTTCTCCTAAAGAAGCTACCACATAGCCATCACCTTTTTCTTCCAAAGCGGTTGCGTGTGGCTCAAATTCCACGGTAAAATCTGCGTCGCCTCCGGAGAAGGCTGCAGCAGTAGAACCGAAGTCAATACTCTGGTCGATGTTTAAGTCGGCAGCAGGGTCGATATTGTTCTTTTTCAGGATATATTCAAAAACCATCTGTGGCATACCGCCGGCACGACCGCCTAATACATTTTTACCAAGTAACATATCCCAACTAAAGTCTTCAATGGGTTCCCTGGATACCAGAAAGTTACCTGCACGCTGGGTTAACTGTGCAAAATTCACTACGTAATCCTGTGTACCGCCCGCATAGGTGTATACAGTACTTTCGCTGCCCATAAAACCAATATCGGCTTCGTCTGTCAGAACGGCAGTCATGGTTTTGTCGGCACCAAAGCCGGTTACCAGTGTCAGCGCAATACCTTCCTCCTCGAAATAGCCCTCTTCAATAGCAACATACATGGGAGCGTAGAAGATAGAATGTGCCACTTCATTTAATGTAACTTCTTTCAGACCTGTATCGGTAGTATCATCTTTACCGCAGCCACTAAAAAGCCCAACCAGCAATACAAGCATCAGGGAGTGGATGAGGCAGTTTCGTAAAAACTTTTTCATAAATACCTCCACATCTTTTGATGCTTTATTATATTGCGGGTCGGGCAAAAAAGTTCATATTTTGTTAGAGTTTACTTCAGACGAATGTTCTTGATGGCCCAGAGCTGCAGGGCTTTGGCATTGGTGCTGATTTTTTCCAAAGAATCTAATATATCCTGGAAGGCTTCTTTTTCGGATTCATCAATATAGCCGTCTTCGGA
The DNA here is from genome assembly GCA_045123675.1 of Acetatifactor sp. Taxonomy (GTDB): domain Bacteria; phylum Bacillota; class Clostridia; order Lachnospirales; family Lachnospiraceae; genus Acetatifactor. Next base: position 30,397 of record JBGVKL010000157.1, read on the forward strand.
GATGGATATCAGGGAAGCACGCAATCCGTCAATGTCCTTTAAGGAACCCAGTACCTTCAGCGCCAGACGGTCGAAATCATCAATGGTTACTTCGGTAACATTATTTTTTCCGATGGGGCACTCGCGGGCGCAATAAGAATTACACAGTTCGGGAGTGTTGTAAACCTCGGACATGGCTTTAACCTCTTCCGGGTATGGAGCGATAGTGTCCAATTCGATTCTGGCAAGTCTGGTGCGGTCGATACCTACCAGTTCGGCGGCTTTTTCACGGCTGCTGAAGTCCGGATTGGACTCTGCGGCCTCGCAACGTGCAATATAATACATGTTATCTGCGGCTTTCGTAGCTTTTTTACTCATATATTTTTCCTCATTCTTGTTGTATATTATATTTAGCTAGTTATCAGTGTAACGTACAAAAGCGTTTTTGTAAAGAAAATTTATAAATCTGTTGAGTATCGGCTGATAATTTGGTAAAATATAAACAGTAGTTTTTACAAAACGAAAACGGAGGGTGAAAAAATGGGTTTAATAAAAGCAGCAAAAGATTCGATTAGTACTTTATTGGCAGATCAGTGGCGTGAGTATTTTTATTGTGATGCTTTGTCCAGTGATGTTTTGGTAAAGAAAGGACAGAAAAGAATTACTGAGGGAAGAAACAGTAATACTAAGGGTGTAGATAATATTATCAGTAATGGTTCCGTTATCGCTGTTAACGAAGGTCAGTGTATGATTATTGTTGACCAGGGTGGTGTGGTAGATTTCTGTGCGGAAGCAGGTGCTTTTGTATATGATACTTCTTCAGAACCCAGCCTTTTATATGGTGAATTGGGTGAGAATCTAAAGAAGAGTTTCACTACTCTTTGGAATCGTTTTACCTTTGGCGGAAATACAGCAAGTGACCAGAGAGTATATTATTTTAATACCAAGGAGATTATGAACAATCTTTATGGTACAGCGACTCCTATTGATTTCCTGTTAGTATCCCCTACCAGCGGATATCACCTGAATACCGTTGTAAAGTGTAGAGGTGAGTACAGCTTTAAGATTGTTGACCCGCTACTGTTCTACAAAAATGTATGCGGAAATGTAAAGGATGAATACAAGAAGAGCAGTGAAGAAGGCGCACATCTGCTTTCTTTGATGAAGAATGAATTGCTTTCTAAGCTGCCTATGGCATTGGCACCTATAGGAGCACAGGGTATCTTGCCTTCTCAGCTGCAGAATTATACAGATGTTATCTGTGAAGCATTGAAGCAGGGATTGACAGAGAAGTGGACCGCAGATCGAGGTATTGAAGTTGTTTCCATGACTATTGTGGCTACGGTTCCGGAGGAAGCAAGAGCTGCACTGCAGAAGTGGGAAGATACCGCAATGCTTACCAATGAGAAGATGAAGGCTGCTCAGAGTGCGGAAGCGTTTAATAAGATGATTAGCAATTCTAATTTAGGTAGCGGCGAAGGTGGTGGCGATGCCATGAGCAGCATGATGAACATGATGGCCATGAACATGATGGGTAACATGATGAATGGTGGCAATATGATGGGAGGCATGATGGGCAACAATATGATGGGTGGCAACATGAATGCACAGCCACAGCAACCCGCATATAATGCAGCACCTATTGCACCGGCAACACCTGCTGCGGCACCGGTTCTTGGCTGGACCTGTTCCTGCGGACATGTAAATCAGGGTAAGTTCTGTATGGAATGTGGTGCAAAGAAGCCGGAGGACGCGGGCTGGACTTGTGCTTGCGGACATGTAAATCAGGGTAAGTTCTGTAGCGAATGTGGTGCGAAGAAGCCGGCAGGTGCACCTTTGTATAAGTGTGACAAGTGTGGTTGGGAACCTGAAGATCCTATGAATCCTCCAAAATTCTGTCCGGAATGCGGAGATGTGTTTGACGAGAACGATATTAAATAATAAAAGGAAAATGTTGGCGGAGCGCAAGCTCCGCCATACTATACGTCAGATAGTAATTTTACAGATGGGGAGTAGCGCAGATGGACTTAAAAATGATAGGTACAATTATCATATTGGTTTTGGCAATAACTTTAATGATTATGATTTTTGTGGCTGTATATAAAGCGACAAAAAAAGTAAAAGAATTTTCCCGTCTGGCATTCGGTACAGAGAATCTGGCGGAAGGTATTAAAAAAACAGAGTTGGAATATGCCAATACTCCTAAAACCGTTTCCGGTGCAACAAAAATGTATCTCCCGCAGATTATGAGAGATTTCCCGGAGTTTCACCTGGAAGAAATGAGGGAGAGGGCAGAAAATGTTTTGCGTTCCTATTTACACAGTATTCAGGAAGAAAATTCAAGTCATCTGACAGAAGGAACGGAAGAGTTACGTGAAGAATTGGATACGAAAATTGCCATGCTGCAACGGGAACATTGCAGAGAACATTTTGACAGCTTGAAAATACATAGAACAGAAATAATGCGTTACAACAGAGAAAGAGGACGTGTCAGCATTATTTTTCAATCAGCAGTCGGCAGTATTAACTATGTGGAACGTGACGGCAAGGTAATTCGCGGCAAAAAGGACCGCTATACCCAGAGCCGATACAATGTGGAAGTAAGCTATATTCAGGATAGAGAGTATATTGCAGAAACCGGTATGGACGGACATTCCTTAAGCTGTCCTAATTGTGGAGCGCCGATTGCTCAGCTGGGAGTTGAACGTACCTGTCGTTATTGCGGTACGGTAGTGAGTGAAGTGTTTAATATAAAGGTTTGGATGTTTACCGGTGTGAAGCAGGTAAACTAGGATTTGATGCATTAAGGAAGGAAAATATGAGTATATACGATACTTTGAATAAAGAGCAAAAAGAAGCGGTTTTGACAGTGGACGGACCGCTTTTACTATTGGCAGGTGCCGGTTCGGGTAAGACCCGCGTGTTAACCCACCGCATTGCTTATATGATAGATGAAATGGGCGTGAATCCCTGGAATATTCTGGCAATTACGTTTACCAATAAAGCGGCGGAAGAAATGCGTGAAAGAGTAGATAATATTGTAGGATTTGGTGCGGAACAAATCTGGGTGTCTACATTTCATTCCACTTGCGTACGTATTTTGAGAAGACATATTGACCGTCTGGGATATGATACGAATTTTACCATTTATGATACGGATGACCAGAAAGCGGTTATGAAAGAAATTTGCAAAAGATTTCAGATTGATACCAAGCAGCTGAAGGAACGTGCCATTATGAGTGCTATTTCTTCCGCGAAGGACGAGTTGATTTCTCCCTTAGAGTATGAAATCAATGCTTTTGGAGATAGTATCAAGAAGAAAATCGCAGCAGTATACAAAGAATATCAGGTGGTGCTAAAGCGTAATAATGCCTTGGATTTTGATGATTTAATCGTAAAAACGGTGGAGCTTTTTAAGGCCTGCCCGGATATTTTGTACCAGTATCAGGAACGTTTTAAGTATATTATGGTGGATGAATATCAGGATACCAATACAGCACAGTTTGAACTGATTCGTCTGCTTGCAGACAGACACCATAATCTTTGCGTGGTAGGTGATGATGACCAGTCTATTTACAAATTCCGTGGTGCCAATATTCGTAATATTTTGGATTATGAAAAGGTGTATCCGGAGGCTAAAGTAATTAAACTGGAGCAAAACTATCGTTCCACAGGAAATATTTTAAATGCAGCCAATAATGTAATTAAGAACAATAAAGGAAGAAAGGTGAAGTCTCTTTGGTCAGAGAAGGAAGCCGGTTCGCGCATCCATTTCCGCCAGTTTGATAATGGTTACGAAGAGGCGGAATATATTGCTTCCGATATTTCATCCAAAGTTCGAAATGGTGTTTGTACATACGGAGATTGTGCGATTTTATACCGGACCAATGCCCAGTCCCGTATGTTGGAAGAACGGTTTGTGGTAATGGGGCTTCCCTACAATGTGGTAGGTGGAGTGAATTTCTATGCCCGTCAGGAAATCAAGGATATTCTGGCATATCTTAGAACCATTGATAATGGTAGAGATGATGTGGCAACCAAGCGTATTTTGAATGTGCCGAAGCGTGGTATCGGTAATGCTACCGTGGAAAAGGTGCAGGAGTACGCGGATATGCGCAATATTAGTTTTTATGATGCTTTAAGAGAACGTGACCAGATTGTAAGTCTTGGAAGAACGGCGACAAAGCTGGAGCCTTTTGTGACAATGATGCAGGTTTTTCGTTCGAAAGCAGAGTATTATGGTATTGTGGATTTGATACAGGATATTATTGAAGTGGTAGGGTATCGCGACTATTTATACAGCCTGAACGAAGAGGAAGAAAAGACAGAAGACCGCTTACAGAACCTGGATGAATTTATCAGTAAGGCAACTATGTATGAGCAGACTCATGACGATATTTCCTTAAGTGAATTTTTGGAGGAGATTGCGCTGGTTTCGGATGTGGACAGCATGGAGGATAAGGATGACCGTATCCGCCTGATGACCATACACAGTGCAAAGGGGCTGGAATTTGAACATGTATATATGGCGGGAATGGAGGATGGTCTGTTCCCAAGCTATATGACCATTGTTTCTGATGACCCGACGGATATGGAAGAGGAGCGTCGTCTGGCGTATGTAGGAATTACCAGAGCTAAGGATGATTTGACCATGACTTATGCCAGAGCAAGAATGGTGCGGGGAGAGACACAGTATAACCCCGTAAGCCGTTTTGTGCGGGAGATTCCTACAGAACTTATGGACAACACGGTTCCTACAGGTAAACGGCGGGAAGAGGAAGCGTATGATTTCCGTCCCAAGGCGATTGTCAGACCGAAGGTGACTGCACAGCCGGTGAAGCCGTTTATTGCCCAGGGAATCGGCAGTCTGAACCGGGTGGCCGGCATTACGAAAGGTGCAGCTGCATTAGAAGCAGATACGGTGTTGGATTACGGAGTGGGCGACAGAGTCCGTCATATGAAGTACGGAGAAGGCGAAGTGCTGGCTTTGGAAAGAGAGCCCAGAGACTACAAGGTGACTGTGCTTTTTGATAAAGCCGGTCAAAAAATTATGTATGCATCCTTTGCAAAATTAAAAAGGGTGTAGTAAAAAAAGAAAAAGTGTGTTATTCTATTAATAGGCATTAAGATGCAAATAAGCGAATGTAGAGGAGCGAGAGAACATGGTAGATTTGAGCAAGTGTTGTTTATGCAAAAAGGAAGATGAAGGATGTAACGTAATCGTTTGGATTCTGGCTATTATCGGTGTTATCGTAGCTGTAGCAGGAATTGCATACGCAGTATATCGTTACATGAATCGCAAATCTCTGGAAGAGTTTGAAGACGAATTCGAAGATGAAGAAGACCTTTTCGAAGACGAAGAGGATATCTTTGAGGATGAAGGAGAAAACTAGATAGATGAAAAAAGGACAGGTTTATTCCGGCATTGTGGAGCGCGTGGACTTTCCTAACAAGGGGATTGTTAAAGTAGGGGAAGAAACATGTGTTATTAAAAACAGCCTGCCCGGTCAGAATATCCGGTTTTGTGTAAATAAGGTAAGAAAAGGGAAGGCGGAAGCCCGCCTTTTAGAGGTGATAGAAAAGTCACCTTTGGAAGTGGGGGCACCGTGTTCCTATTTTGGCTTGTGCGGAGGTTGTACGTACTTATCCTTGCCTTATGAAGAACAATTACGGATTAAGGGCGAACAAGTGAAAAGACTTTTGGATGGTGTATTAAATCGCCAGGAGCAGGATTACATATGGGAAGGCATTAAGGGAAGTCCAAAGGAGTACGAGTATCGTAACAAAATGGAGTTCTCTTTTGGTGATGAATATAAGGATGGCCCGCTTTCTTTAGGTATGCATAAAAGAGGCAGTTTTTATGATGTAGTGCATGTGGATGATTGTCAGATAGTGGATGCGGATTATCGACTGATTATTACTACTGTGTTGGAATATTTTAGGCAGCATAAGACAAGTTACTATCACAGAATGCGTCATGAGGGATTCTTGCGTCATCTGCTGGTGCGTAAAGCATCGGGGACCGGAGAGATTCTGGTGGCACTGGTAACTACATCGCAACAGCAGGAAATTGAAACATTGGTAGATGGATTTAAACAGGTATTGCTTGACGCAGAGGAGGCAGGGAAATTTGCCGGTAAAATTGCCGGAATTCTGCACATTACCAATGATTCTCTGGCAGATGTGGTAAAGAGTGACAGAACAGATATTTTATATGGCAATGACTTTTTTTATGAAGAAATTTTAGGACTGAAGTTTAAAATTTCCACCTTTTCATTTTTCCAGACCAATTCTTACAGTGCAGAGGTACTATATAGTACAGCACGTGAATATGTGGGAGATTTAAGTGGGCAGGGCAAAGCCGGTAAGGCTCCCGTAGTATTTGATTTATACAGCGGTACCGGTACTATTGCGCAACTTATGGCTCCCGTGGCAGGTAAAGTTATCGGTGTGGAAATCGTGGAAGAAGCCGTGGAGGCTGCCATAAAGAATGCCAAGCTGAATGGACTTGACAATTGTGATTTTATCGCAGGGGATGTACTGAAGGTATTGGATGATATTGAAGAGAAACCGGATATGATTATATTGGATCCGCCCCGCGACGGTATCCATCCCAAGGCATTACCCAAAATCATTGATTATGGTGTGGACAGAATCGTTTATATTTCCTGTAAGCCAAGCAGTTTGGTCAGAGATTTGGAAGTTTTTCTGGAGAGTGGCTATCGGGTAGAAAAGGCGGTTGCGGTAGACCAGTTCCCTTGGACAGCAAATTGCGAGGTCCTGACCCTCTTGGTTAAGACGGATAACTATGGGAAGGTAAAGGATACCACTACAGAAAAGAAAAACATCGATTATCGTGAGGAAGAGATTCCGGATTGTGGTTGTATATATGGGTAATCTGAATTAGGCAAAAATAAACGGTGGGTTTATTTTTGCCTATCTTGTTAAAGCAAAGGATGTTTGAGAGGAAGCAAGTATGAAAGCAAAAAAAGATAAAATAGAGTTTTGGATAAAATGGCTGGCGCTTTTACCGGCGACTGCCATGATAATAGCAGGCTGGTCATACTTTTTACCAAGAATGGGTATGAAGGTATTAAGATATGCTTTGATTAAATTTCTTAGTTTGGCTTTTTTGGGTCTTTCTCTTATAGTGGTGAGCGTAGAGTCTCTTATAAGAGGTGAGCAGGAAAATACTACCGATGGAAGGCCGCAGCAGAAAACGCTGGAAGAAATCTATGAGAGTCGCGGAGACCATACCGGACTGGTAGGGATTATTCTCTTGGTAGGCGGTATAGTATTATCGCTTTATGGTGGCTCGAAAGTGGTGAGTTGCATACAGGATATGAGGTCGGGGCCGGTGCGGATTACGCTTGAAAGCACTCAAATCGGTAATATAGCGAAGGTAGAAGAGGGTATAGAAGTTTTTTCTTATGATTTGTATGGGACGGCTAACGGAGAAGTGTTTAAGTTTCGTATTTATGCGGAAGAAACGGATGAGAGCCTGATGCGCAGAACCAATTATCTGTCGCCGGAAGTGACGGTGATATACTACCCTAAAACAAAAGCGATTGTACAAATGCAGATTTTATTTGAAGAAAATGATAAAGTGGTTTTGCCTTATGATGAACGGGCTTATGACAGTAGGACTTTGGAGAAATTACCGGTAGGACGAAGCGACGGTATGTTGGATGAAAAAGAGTATGAAGAATATCAGCAGAAGATAAGTGAGGCCACACCGACGCCTACACAGGCGGTTTATGTACCCATGAAGCAGGAATACTCTGAGGTGGATTTGGAAGAGCTGGGATTGCCTGAGATTGCAATTGGCGATAATTATGTAGAGGTGTCCAAGGAATTAATGGCACTGCCTGAGGGAGAGCGTTATGAATCTGCTTTACTAAATGCTGTATTATACAATGAATACTTTCAGAAACTGAAAGGGGTCATAAGTGAATACGGTGTTACAGGGACACAGGGATGTGACATCTTACGTAATGACGATATAGAACTGATTATAATATATAATTCAGAGACTTATGTTATTGAAGCAGTATATGCAAGACGTTGCCTGAATTAGGATAAACGGTAATGAAAAAGGTGAGAACAACAATTTGAATATAGATATTTTGTTTAAAATGTATATAAAGTGATAGAAAATAATAATATTTGTATGAAAAATTGACAACTTGAAATTGACTATACAGAAGAAATTTGGTAAAATAAGTAGTGACATAATTTATCCCAAGGAGGACGCATATGAAGAAAGAGAATAAGTTAGAAAGAAAAATAAAAAATGAAAGCATTAGCAACAAGATGCATTTTTCCTTTAAATACATAATTCTTGCTTTTATGCTTGCTATGATTTTGGCAATTGGTGGTTTTGTATTTTTAGTAATTCAATTCCATAATTTCTATGTAGATTGTTTTGATGCCAGCAGATTGTCGGCAGAAGTGGCTGCACATGCAGAAAATGCATATAGAATGGCTTCAATATCCAGTATAATTACCATAATAAGTTTGGTGGTTATTTCTATATTAATCTCATGTTTGTGCAGATATTTCCAGAACTCAATTTCCAGAATGTTATGCCAGCCAATCGATGAGTTGAAGAATGCAGCCAACAAACTGAAGAATGGCGAGCTGGATGTGGAAATTACATATGCAAGCAAGGATGAGCTGGGTGAGCTGGCAGGCGATTTCCGCGAGGCATTCAATAATTTACAGGGCATTGTAGGAGATTCCGCAGTGATGCTCAGTGCTATGGCAAATGGTAATTTTAGTGTGGATTCCCAATCTGAGGAATTGTATGTTGGTGAATTTTCAGGTCTTTTGCAGTGTATGAGAGCAATCAACGCAGAATTAAGCGGTACTTTAGATAATATTAAAGAGTCTTCCTTACAGGTAGAAATCGGTGCTCAGCAGTTGGCTGACAGTGCACAGGCATTGGCAGAAGGTGCGACAGACCAGGCAGCAGCAATTGAAGAACTGACCGCCACTATTGAAAATATTACCGGTATTGCTGTAGAAAGTGCAGAAACTGCACAGGTGGCAGCAACTGAAATGAGTAAGGCAGAAACAGATGCCCGCTCCAGCATGGATGAGATGCAGGAATTGTTAGCTGCTATGTCCAGAATTACAGAGACTTCTAAGGAAATTGAAAATATTATCGGTGATATTGAGGATATCGCTTCACAGACCAACTTACTTGCTCTGAATGCATCTATTGAGGCGGCAAGAGCAGGAGAGGCAGGACGTGGATTTGCAGTGGTTGCAGACCAGATTGGTAAACTTGCGGCAGATAGTGCAAGCTCTGCAGTGAATACCAGAGAATTAATTGGTAAGTCATTACTTGAGGTACAGAATGGTAATAATATTACCAATAAGACCGCAGATGTTATCGGCAAGGTAGTTGCCAATATGACAGATTTTGCAAAAGCAGCAACCGGTTCTGCGCAGGCTTCCCGTGCACAGGCAGATATGTTGAAGCAGGTAGTAGAGGGTATTGATCAGATTTCTGTTGTAGTACAGAATAACTCAGCAACAGCTCAGGAAACTTCCGCAGTAAGTGAAGAATTATTGGCACAGGCAGAAGGCTTGAAGGAACAGGTAGAAAGCTTTGAATTAGGCGTTAACTAAAATCAAGAAAAATAGAACCGTAGAGGTGTCGGGAGACCGATTCTTCTACGGTTTTTGTTTTGTGGATTATTGTTTTTGTAAAATATCTACAGTGTGTGCTCCGGCACCAATTAAGTCCGGACGTTCACAGGTGCTCATTTGATATTGTACAAAGTGCTCAAATTCTTCTTCGCTCAGTTGGTTTAAAAAGGGACGCATATAGTTGGCAGGACCGTCCGGAGAGATGATTTGCAGTCTTTTTAATCCGGTGGCTTCATTTAAAGCATTAATGTCTTCTATACGCACATAATCATACAAATTTTCTTTGCCCGAAATGGTATGAAAGTCTTCCGTAAATCTTTTTTCCTCCATACATTCCAAAATATGACGTTCTTTAAAGGCATATGTTAATACTCCGTACTCATTCATGCAATAAGCTACCAGTATAATACCGCCGGGCTTGGTAACGCGTTTGGCCTCGTTTAGAGCTTTTGCTTTATCCTCAAACCCGAATAAATGATACATGGGACCGAAAAGAAGAGTTAAATCAAATTGGTCATTAGGCAATTTCTTCAAACGAAGGGCATTGCCCTGCATGGCTTTGACGGTGCTGTTTTTGGATTTCAGAATTCCTAAATTGTATTTCACCAGTTCTACGGCGGTCACATCATATCCTTCGTTTGCCAGTGCCACACTATATCGGCCGGTTCCGGCACCAATGTCCAGTATTTTAAATTCCTCTGCAGGAATAGCGGAATTTATGTATTTATGTATGTACTTCATAGAGGTACGAAACTCTACCTGCCCGTGGCGGGAGTTAAGCCGTTTCTCTTCATTAAATTTATTATAATATTCTTCCAGTTCTGTCATGACAGTTCCTTTCCGTAAGTCGTTCTCAGATGTATTCTACCCTATTTTACCAAGGTTTGCAATGCCCGGTTGGACGCCGGAAATCACAGTTATTTTGCAGAGATTATATCTAGTCAAAAAGAAGCTTTAATGGTATACTTTTTAAGAATTATTAAAATTTTCTAAACTATGTGAACCATGAAGGTTGTGGAAAACAGGAAAGGCGGTTCTATGTTACCGGGAAGAGTACGGACAGAAGGTAAAAAGTTTCTTGTAAATGGAAAAGAAATCTGGATGAATGGGGTAAATACTCCATGGAAGGAATGGGACGAATTTGGTAAGTGTTTTGACAAAGAATATTGGAGTCAGCATTATAAAGAATTAAAGGAAGCCGGCATTAACAGTTCCCGTGTGTGGATTACCTGTAGCGGAGATGTGGGAATTGAAATTGATGAAAACGGATTTGTGAAGGGAGCTACACAAAAACATTGGCAGGACGTAGAAGCATTGTTTGAAATTGCGGAAGCAAATGGTATTTATGTGATGGCCACACTAATGTCCTTCGACCATTTTAAGGACGAGAATGCAAAGCATAAGAGATATCGTGCAATGATTCAAAACGAAGAAGCGATACAGTCCTATATTGACAATTATGTGATTCCTTTTTGTGAGAAATTTGGCAAATACAATTCTCTGTGGAGCATTGATATGTGCAATGAGCCGGATTGGATACTGGAAAATCCTCAATGTGGCGGTTTGGATTGGAAATACATGGATATGCTCTTTGGCCGTGTGGCGGCTGCAATTCATGAACACAGTGATGTATTAGTTACTTTGGGTATTGCCATTGTGAAATACAACAGCGAGGCATACCAAGGAGATCATGGATCGGATGCATGTTTGCAGAAAGCTTACGCAAACAAAAATGCGTATCTTGATTTTTATTCCACCCATTATTACGAGTGGATGGCACCAAGCTTTGGAATTCCCTTTGATAAGACGCCTGAGGAGTTTAAGCTTGTAACGGACAAGCCGGTTCTGCTAGGAGAATTTCCTGCCCATGGTCTGAGCGGGGAAGAGAAGGGCTCCAAGCCTATGAATACTGTGGAATGTTATCTGGGATGTTTGGAAAACGGCTGGCAGGGAATTATGGCATGGACCTCCAGCGGTATTGACAGATGTGGCAATATGGATGATATCAGACCAGCCACACAGACGATATACGGAAAAGTATCGGAAATGATTTTTTAGCATTGAATGATTATTAGATGCATTTGAGGGGAGAAAATAAAATGAGTAAAGTTACAAAAGATACGGTAAAGCGCTACGACTTTGCAAAAAAGCCGAACAAACCGGGTTTTTTGTTTCCTTTTGTCAGACATGTAATTTGTAAACCTGTATTAAAGAGACGTGGATTTACATTGAATAAGGTGAATATGGAAGATGTACAGGCACCTTATCTGTTGTTGTGTACACATGGTTCCATGGTGGATTTGCATGTAATGATGAGCGTGACGGAGCCTTATCCGGCCAACAATGTAATGACGCTGGAGGGATTTCGTGATTATACCAATCCGTTAATGCGACATTTAGGGGTGCTGGGAACCCGTAAGTTTATTACGGATGTACATTTAGTAAAAAATATCAAGTACTGTGTAGATAAGTTAAAAACAGTATTTGTCATGTTTCCGGAAGCCAGATATTCCTTGGAAGGAAAGGATTCATTCTTGCCTGATTCTTTGGGAAAAATGGTAAAGGTATTGAAGGTGCCGGTAGTGGTTCTGTGCTTACACGGTAATTTTATCAATTGTCCGCACTGGAATAAAATCTTTAAAAAGAATCCAATTGCAGCAGAGATGACGCAGGTGATTACTGCGGAGGAAGCGAAGTCGTTAAGTGCAGATGAAATCAATAGACGAATCCGGGAAGCGTTTCAGAAGGATGATTTTAAATGGCAGCTGGAAAATAAAGTGAAGATTGACCATCCGAAACGCGCAGAAGGATTACATAGTCTGTTATATAAATGTGCATCCTGCAAAACCGAGGGCAAGATGTATTCGAAAGGCACCAAGCTTTGGTGTGAGGCTTGCGGGAAGCGTTGGGATATGACAGAGTATGGGCAGCTTAAGGCGGAAGAAGGAGATACTATTTTCAGTCACATTCCGGACTGGACAGATTGGGAAAGAGCATGTATTCGTGAAGAAGTAGAGAAAGGAACCTACTACTTTGAAGATACTGTACGGGTGGAGACACTGCCCAGCTGGACGAAGTTTTATAAACAGGGCGAAGGTAAATTTATACAGACCATGACAGAAACCAGACTGGAATGTAATTACTACGGAGAACCCTTTACATTAACGCGTAGTGCTCTGAATCTGGATAGTATGCACATTGAGTATGATTATCACGGACACGGAGACTGTATTGATATATCCATGCCGGAGGATAGTTTTTGGTGCTATACCACGAAGAGAGATGTGATTACCAAAATTGCTTTTGCAACGGAAGAAATACATAAATATGCAGTCTGCTGCGAAACAAAAAAAGAATAAAAATAGGCCACGACTTTGGAGGGTATCCGAAATCGTGGCCTTTATGTTTATTCAGTAGAATTACTTTCTAAGTTCTCTTCAATGAGCTTGATTATGCTTTCCGGAAGGGTTCCGGGTTTTACCCAGGCGCTAATATAATCATGTTCCGTAGTGTACACATCGCCCAGATAGATGTAATCTCTTGTGCCAAAGGAAGCGTGATATGCACCAAAGTACATTAACGGATAAAGTTGCTCAAGAAGCTCCGGATCCTCAATTTGGAAGGCGGTTTGCGTTTCACTTCCTACGTAATTGTATTGAACAGTTGACGTCCGGGGGGAGTCATCCAAAATTACGGGCGTATGGGTTGCAGTAAAGTAATTTTGGACGGAACCGAATAGTCTTACATCGGCAGAAGATACATGAGGCATCAGGTACTCAATACTATCCGGCGAAGACAAATAATCCAATTCATAGGTTTCCAATATTGCAAGCGTCTTCTCGTAATTATCAGGAACGGCCAGATATTCATAAAAATGCTCGCCCTGATGGTTTTTGTATTCCACCTCAATTCGGTAGCAATCGAAGCTGGAAGATAATTCTGCAAAAGAGTAATGCGCTTCAAAATCGGCAAAGTAAGCATCCATCAGCGGTTTGATTTCTGAGCTTCGAAGGCTTATAGCACTATCACTTCCCAGGAAACTGATTTCGGCAGTTTCAGGATATCCCAAAAGGCCGGTGCTGATTTTGTAATTGGTAAATTTGTAATCCTCAGATTCTATAAACGGAGCCAGAGTCAGATAGTCACTGTCATTCAGGGCGTACTGACGATAATAGGTGCGTCCGTTTTCTAATTGGATTTTGGCGTACAGGTAATGGACATCCTTTTCCTTCGGTTCATGAATTACCTGATGTAAAAAGTCATAGCAAATATCCTTATCCGTTAGCAGATTTTCCTGGTATACCACTGTGTTATCCGGATAATAGGTCCAGAAAACAGACCCTTGGGCACTATTCGGATTTAATTGGATAGAATCCGTGTTTTCACCAAAAGTGGTAGAAATAGCCACGCCGACAATATCTTCCTTGTCAGGCAGGTAGGTATCATATCCGTACCAGTCATAGTGGAAGGACAAAAAGCAAAGAACGCCGAGTAATGTAACACCAAGCATCTGTGGCAGACTCTTAAAAAAGCTTTTGATGGTAGTATGATAAATACTGTTTATAATACCAAAGCACAGAATACCACCAAGAATACTACCAAAGATTCCCCAAACAAGGCGGTATTCATAGACTACCAGCTGACCGAAGAAAAATGCCACAGCCAGTGAGATGATGAAGGTGACCAGAATGCGGGCAGGTATTTTATACAGTGGATGCGTGGTGCCACGTTCTGCCAGCTCGCTGGGGCGTTTCTTGCACAGATGGAGCGACATAAGCAAGGATGCCAGGGTAAGGAGCAGGCATACAATCCAGAGGACAGGATGTTCCGTAAGGAGCATGCTTAAACCATCGCTTTCCAAAAAGCTGTACATGTAAAATGGTGTAAGCAGAGGGGATAAGCCGAAAAACAGGTCCAACAGCCGGATGGAGGGAGACTGACAAAAGGTGTAAAAGCAATTCTCCATAAAGCAGAGAATCAGCGCGTAAATACAGGCAACGCTAACTCCCATAATTACCATATTAGTAAGCATATTCAGTATATTACCGCTTAAATAAGCTGCTACCAGAAACAGGTGATAGAAAATAAAGAAACATAGGATGAGCAGTAAGGTACTGCCAATCCAGCCCTTAAGCAGTAGCGGTATATAACGAAAGCCTCCAAGGAAGCTTAATCGTAATGCGGCAATCAGTATCACCATCAGACTTCCCATAAAGAAGGGAAGGAACCATACAAGGAAACCTTGCAGATATTTGGTGATAAATAAACGTGTCCTCGTAATGGGTACGCTGTGATATAAATCCAGCATACGCTTGGAAAACAGATAGCGGTAACTGAAAATGCAAAGACCGATGGACAGTAATATGGCAAATAATTGTATCAGAAAGTAATTATTATCAAAAAATCTTGCCAGACGGATGTATACGAAAGAACTATCTGTACCGTTATAGTTAGTCAGGGCATTGGCTGCAGACAATAAATAGAAGACAGGTCCCGCCAGAAACTGTACTAAGGCAGCCAAAGCAAGCATCCAGGCATTTTGTTTCATTTCCAATTTTAGTAGTTTAGCTATAGAGACTTGAGAAGTCATAGCCCTTCACCTCCGTTTCGCTGATAAAGATTTCTTCCAGAGTAAGTGGTAAGCGCTCGTAGAAGATTGGGTTTAAGGTATTTATGTAGGCATCAAATTCATCGCTTTTACCACGCATGGTAAAGGTGTGGAGAGAACCGCGCCGTTCTTCTTTTAAGATGGGGAAACGTCCGCGCAGAGCGTCTAAGGGTGCTTCCTCCTTGAACACACACTGGATTTTGAAAATGCCCAGTTTCATATCTTCCAGATCCTGAGTGAAAAGAATACCACCCTTGTGCAGTAAACCTACATGCTCGCAAATATCCTCTAACTCACGCAGGTTGTGGGAGGCAATAATGGGCGTTAATCCTTTCTCGTCCATTTCCTTTATAAACAGGCTTTTTATGGCCTGGCGTATTACCGGGTCCAGCCCGTCAAAGGTTTCGTCACACAGTAAATATTTTGCACCGGCACAGATGCCAAGAATAACGGAAAGCTGCTTTTTCATACCTTTGGAAAAGGTGTTAATCCGGCGTTGTTTGTCCAGTTGTAATATCTCTAACAGATGTTCAAAGCGCCCTTCATCGAAGTTAGGATAGAAGGAGGTATAATAGCGGACCATATCCATGGGTGTACCGTTTGGAAAAAAGTACTGGTCGTCGGATATGTAGAAAAGCTTGGATTTGGCAGCAGGATTTTCATAAATAGGTTTGCCATCCACCAGTATTTCGCCCTGCTCCGGTTTTAAAACACCACAGAGCGCACGCAAAAGTGTGCTTTTGCCGGCACCATTGGTACCGATTAAGCCAAATACATGTCCCTCTGCCATAGTTGCATTAATTTGGTCCAAAGCCAATATATTATCAAAACGCTTACTAACATTTTTTATTTCTATCATGAGTTTTGCTCCTCCTTATGGTCATGGTATATACGGTCTATCAGTTCCAGAAGCTCTTCCTTGGGCAGGCCTGCCTCATGAGCATTTTGCAAAACGGCGGTAAAGTCCTGCCTGATTGCCTGAAAACGTCCGGTGCGCCACTCGCTGGGGGCTGTTACATAATTTCCGCGCCCTACAATGGTATAGATGTAGCCATCCTGCTCCAGCTGGGCATAGGCACGCTGTATGGTGTTGGGATTTACAGAAAGCTCCAGAGCCAGGGCTCGTACGGAGGGAAGCTTGCTGTTGGATTCCAGACCGCCGCAGGCAATCAAGTGTTCCATTTTTTCTACGACTTGTTCGTAAATCGGTCGTTTGTCACGATAATCCAGCACAATCATTTTTCAGGATATCCTTTCTTTTTGTAATCCAAGTGTATTAATACGATTAATACACCATGTGTGATTAGCATAGAGCAGAAGCAGATATTTGTCAAGTATAAAAAAACGATAAATTCAGAAGAAGTCCCTCGCGCATAGGAAAAAAGTGTGATATGATAAAAAAGCAATCAGGATAAGGGAGGCACTTTTGTGGAAGGTTTTGTTACTTTTAAAGATGTCAGTAAAGTATATAAATCGGGAGAACTGGAGATTCCGGCGCTGCATGATGTGAATTTTACAGTAGAACAGGGAGAATTTTGTGTTATCGTCGGGGCTTCCGGTGCGGGAAAAACCACGATTCTGAATATTTTAGGCGGAATGGATACTCTTAGCACAGGACAGGTTTTTCTGGACGGAAAAGAGGTGTCTGCCTATAGCAGCAGACAGCTTACCGCATACAGAAGGTACGATGTAGGGTTTGTATTCCAGTTCTATAATTTAGTGCAGAATTTGACGGCTTTGGAAAACGTAGAGCTGGCAGCACAGATTTGTAAGGAGCCTTTGGATGCAGCTACTGTTTTACAGGAGGTGGGACTGGGAGAACGTTTGTATAATTTCCCGGCACAGCTTTCCGGCGGTGAGCAGCAGAGAGTGGCAATTGCCAGAGCTTTGGCTAAGAATCCGAAGATTTTACTGTGTGATGAGCCTACGGGAGCACTGGATTATAATACGGGAAAAGCAGTGCTTAAGCTTTTGCAGGATACTTGTCGGGAAAAAGGTAAGACAGTGATTGTAATTACCCACAATCAGGCATTGACAGCGATGGCGGATCGGGTGATTACGGTAAAGAACGGAACCATCCGCAGCATGACAAAGAATGAGCATGTAGTAGATATTGCGGACATTGAATGGTAAGACAAGGTCTACGGTAATTACCGTAGGAGGGAGCTTTTATTTATATGAAATCAATGATGAGTAAGACTACCTTCCGTGAAATCAGACAGAGTCTGGGACGCTATCTGGCAATTCTTGCCATTGTAGCGTTGGGGGTAGGTTTTTTTGCGGGATTAAAGGCTACGACGCCGGCTATGTTAAAGACGGCGCAGACCTATTTGGATGAAAAACAGTTTTATGATTTGCGACTTATATGTACGTTAGGCTTTTCGGATGCGGAAATACAGGAAATTGCCTTGCGGGAAGATGTTCGCTTTGTGCAGGGAGCCTACAGCTTCGATATACTGTGCCAGAACTCCAGTGACGGTAATGCGCAGGTTATGAAGGGACATAGTATTACGCAGGGAGTAAATGAGCTGGAGTTGCTTGCGGGACGCATGCCGAAGAATGGTAATGAGTGCGTAGTGGACTCCCGCCTGTTTTCAGAGAAATATATTGGTAAGAAAATTAAGTTTTCCTCTTTGAATGAAGAGGCAGATTTGGAAAATTTTGCTTATACGGAATATAAGATTGTAGGTATTGTGAATTCACCGCTTTATGTGCAGTTTGAGCGTGGAACCACCTCTTTGGGGAGCGGTACCATTAGTGGATTTTTTTATTTGCTGCCGGAAGGGTTTGCAGCAGATGCTTATACAGAAGCCTATGTAAAGCTGAATCAGGACTTTATACTGTACAGTGAAGAATATGAGGATTATATGGAGCAGAAGGAGGCGGAGTGGGAGCCCTACATGGAAACCATTGGAGCCCTGCGTTACGAAAACGTTATGCAGGAGGCGGATGAGAAGCTTGCGGATGCCCGTAAAGAGCTGGCTGAGGGTAAGGCTGAGGGAGAGAAAGAACTTGCCGATGCCCGCAAGGAATTAGAGGATGCGGCTGCAGAAATTGCAGACGGTAAGCAGCAGATAGAAGATGCCAAAAAAGAGCTGGCAGATGGATTGTTAGAGCTTGCCAAGGGGGAGAAGGAGCTGGAGGATGCCTCCAGAGAAATTGCCCGAAATGAAAAGCTTTTGCTGGATAAAGAGGCAGAGATAGAAGCGGGCGAAGCGACTTGGCAGGAAAACTGGGATGCTTTGCAGGAGTCCTATACTCAGATAGAGCAGGGACAGACAGCGATGCAAACTGCAGAAGCCCAGATTCAGGCAGCAGAGCAACAGTTGGCCCAGAAAGAAGCGGAGTTAAAAAATGCAGAGTCCCAGTTGGCGGCAATGGAAGCAGGACTGCCTGCATTGTTAGAAGAAATCGAGAAGTATGAAAAGACACTGGAGGACTTGGAGAAGCTGGAAGCTATCGGAATGTTGCCGGAAGATATGGTGGAGGTATTAAACAATGCCCGTGCCATGCTGGCATATTTAAAGCCAACACTGGAATCCACTCTGGGTGAAATAGAGGCAAACAGAGCACTTCTGGAGGACGGTAAAAAACAGCTGGAGGATGGTAAAAAGCAGTTGGCGGACAGCCGTAAACAGCTGGAGAACGGTAAAAAGGAACTGGCCGACGGCAAGGGTCAGGCAGATGACGGTAAGGTACAGCTAAATGATGCCTGGAACACTATGATGGACGGAAAACAGCAAATCCGTGACGGAAGACTGGAATTAACCAAGGCCCGCCAGGAAATCGAAGCAGGCAAGGCGCAGCTGGAAGAAGCACGAAAAGAGTTGGAAGAGGGACAGGCGGAGCTTGCAGAAAAGGAACAGGAGCTTCTGGATGGCGAAAAGGAATATCTGGATGGTCTGGCTGAATACGAGGAAGGACTTATAGAGTTTGAAGCAGAGATTGCGGATGCGGAGGCAGAAATTGCAGAAGCGGAAGCGGATATCAAAGATTTGGAGGTTCCCGAGCAGTATCTTCTTGGCAGAAATACTAATGTAGGTTATGTATGCTTTGAAAGTGACAGTAATATAGTGAACCGAATTTCCGATGTATTCCCTGTATTTTTCTTTTTGGTAGCGGCACTGGTATGTATGACTACCATGAGCCGTATGATAGAAGAACAGAGAACTCAGATAGGTACGCTAAAGGCGCTGGGTTACGGCAGACGTACCATTATGGGCAAGTATATGTTTTACAGTGGCAGTGCGGCGGTAACCGGCTGCGTAGGCGGCTTTGCAGTAGGTATTTTACTGTTCCCTTATATTATCTGGGTATGTTACGGAATGATGTATAATATGGGACAGTTCTATTTTGTATTTGACTGGAAAATGGCACTGTTTTCTCTGGCAGTTGCACTTTTATGCTCCGTGGGTGTGACCTGGTACAGCTGCCGTAAAGAATTAAGTGAGGTGGCAGCGCAGCTCATGCGTCCCAAAACACCTCAGGCCGGCAAACGTATTTTGCTGGAAAGAATTCCTTTCGTGTGGAAGCGACTGAAATTTTTGCAGAAGGTATCCATTCGAAATGTATTCCGGTATAAGAAAAGATTTTTAATGATGGTACTGGGTGTCAGTGGTTGTACAGCGTTAGTAATGGCTGCTTTTGGTATTAATGACTCTGTTTCGGAGGTGGTAACCCACCAGTATCAGGAAATTACCGTGAATGATATGAGTGTGACTTTGAAGGACGGTTGGAAGGAAGATACGATAACAGAAATAGACAGAGCGCTGGAGGGGGTAGCAAGTGGTTATACGGTGGTTTGTGAAACCTCGGTAGATTTGCAGACTCCCAAAGGGGTCAAATCCGTGTATCTGGTAGTACCGTCAAAGCCGGAGGAGATTGGTGAATATATTGACTTCCACACACTGAAGAAGGAAACACTTTCTTATCCGCAGGCCGGAGAAGCACTCATTACTCACAGACTGGCAGATGATTACGGATATCAGGTGGGAGATGTGATAGAAGTACAGGATGAAGATTTTAATACCATTCAGGTAACCATCAGCGGTATTATGCAGAATTTTGTATATAATTATGTGTACATTCACCCGGACACTTATCGTGCGCAGATGGGTGAGGAAGGTGAATATAAGACATTGTATGTGAATCTGGCAGATGTTCCTACGGTGGACAGCCATCAGGTGTCGGCAGATTTGATGAAGCTGGATAGTGTGACTGCAGTTTCGGTAAATGCAGACACCATGGAGCGTTTCGAAAGTATGATGGCAAGCATTGATTATATTGTTATTTTGGTAATTCTTTGCGCGGCAGCATTGGCTTTTATTGTCATTTATAATCTGACCAACATTAATATAACCGAGCGTGTCAGAGAAATTGCCACCATCAAGGTGCTGGGCTTTTTCAAGAACGAAACCGCCTCCTATGTATTTAGGGAAAATATTATTTTGACGGTGGTAGGAGCCTTTGTAGGACTGGGCTTGGGAAAATTGCTTCACTTGTTTATTATGCAGTGTCTGAAGGTAGATCTGGTGACCTTTGATGTAAGAATTGAGCCCATCAGCTACCTATACAGTATATTACTGACCTTCCTGTTTGCCCTGTGTGTCAATGCTATGATGACCGGAAAGCTGGAGAAAATCAGTATGACGGAGTCGCTGAAATCCGTGGATTAATGTCGGAAAACATGCTCCTTAAATAAATCTTAAGGAATCTTAAGAGGTTCTTCAAACACTTTTTTCTGTGTATGCTTTATAATGTCTGTAGAGCATACAGGAAGAAAGTGTTTTTTATTATTTTCTTTAGAAAATCTTAAATTGTATTTTGCGCATATATGCTTTATAATAGTAGTGTAAGTTAGTGCGTATATGCGTACAGCTTAAAAGAAGGAGATTATGAAAATGAAGAGTTTATGGAAAAAGTTTTTGGCATTAGGGCTTGCAGGGGTAATGACTGTATCCGTGGCAGGCTGCGGTGGTAATGATGAGGTAACGGAAGGAACTCAGAGTGGGGACAGCGCAGCTACTCAGGGAGAAGAAGCACTTCCGGAATATGTATACGTACCGGAATACCATACGATATCGAAGGATGAGAATGGTTGGATGAATAATCCTACCTTTATAGATGGTAAGCTTTATTATTCGTCCTACAGCTTTAATGAGGAAACAGGCGAAAGCAGAGAATATTACGCATATAGAGATATTAATGATTTAGCTACGGAAAAGGAAGTGGCGGTAGAGTTTTCCATGGAAGGCAGAGAAGTCAGCATGAACCATTGTGTGATGGATGATGCCGGCAATACATACAGCTTGTGGTACTCCTATCCGGTTTATGTGGAAGGAGAGGAATATGATTACGAGGATTATTCCTATTATCTGGTAAAGCATGACAGTACCGGAGTAGAAGTTTTCGCTCAGGATTTAACTGATGTATTTGTAGATGAAAACAATGCCTATTTACAGAATATGATTGTGACAGAGGAGGGTAAGCTTTTTGCTTCTTCTTCAAATCTGTTTTATGTATTTAACGCGGATGGTACCTTTGATAAGACCATTCCTACGGATGCAGACTGGATTCAGAGTATGTGCGTTACAGAGGATGGCAAGCTTTTGTATACTTATTACGGTATGCAGGGGGTTGAGGTAAGTGAAATCGATACCAAGACCGGTGCCAAGGGTACTTCCTACAAGAATATTCCGGATTCGAATGGTAAGATGAAGAGTGCCGGAAACGGCAAGCTGTTAATTTGTGGCGCATCCAAGCTGTATGAGTATGATATGGCTACTCAGGAATCCACAGAATTGCTGGCATGGCTGGATTGCAACGTGGATGGAAGCTACATTCAGGATTTTGAGATGCTGGACGATGGCAGAATAGTAGTGTATTATGATAACTACAGTGCATCACCGGAGGTTACCATTTTAACGAAGACACCTTCTTCCGAAGTGGTGCAGAAGCAGATTGTTACACTGGCAACCTTATATGACGGGGACAGTGCACTGTTGCAGGCAGCAGTTGCCTTTAATAAATCCAGTGATAAGTACCAGATTAAAATGAAAAGCTATATTGATATGAATGCAGAGTGGACGGAAAACACATTTGCAGACGGTTTGGCGCTGATGAATGCGGATATTATCAGCAAGAATGCTCCGGATATTATTATGTTAAGTAACGTGGATATCCAGGGACTGGCAAGTAAGGGTGCTTTTGTGGATTTGACTCCATATCTGGAAAAGAGTACCATAGCCAATAAGAATGATTTTGTGGAAAGTGTACTGAATGCGTACAATTACGATGGTGTTCAGGTAACGGTTCCCGCTGCGTTTAATATTAACACCATGATGGCCAAGAGCAAGTATGTGGGAAATGAGCCCGGATGGACCTTGGAGGATGTAATGGCACTTGCTAAGGAATATCCGGATGCACAGCTAATGCAGTACACAACAAAGGAAAGTGCATTGCAGATGTGCCTGCAGTATAATAGTAACAGCTTTATTGATTACACAACAGGAACCTGTAGCTTTGACAGTCCGGAATTTGTCCGTGTACTGGAATTTGCAAACAGCTTTCCTAAAGAGTATAATTACGATGATGAAAGCAGCTTTCCTGCCATGATTCAGTCCGGTCAGGTGCTTTTGGCAGATGTATATTTAAGTGATGTACAGAATTATCAGATGTACCGTCTGATGATGGAGGAAGAAGCAACCGGTATCGGTTATCCTACCGTGGATGGTAGTGCAGGTATTTATTTGAACAGTTATGAAATGTATGGTATTGCAGCGTCTAGTGATTGTGTGGACGGTGCATGGGCATTTATTGAAAGTACGCTGGCAAAGAGCGAAGATGAAAATATGCATCGTTGGAACTTCCCTTCACGAAAGGATGAGCTGGAGGAAATGTTTGCGGATGCCATGAAGCCGGCGTATCAGTACGATGAAAACGGTGAAATCATGTATGATGAGGAAGGTAATCCGCTTCAGTACCCTAAGACAACCTGGGGCTATGATGACTGGGAAGCAGAGATTTATGCTGCTACACAGGAGGAAGTAGACGAAATCAAGGATATGATTGCACTTGCGAAACCTCAGTCAAATGGTGACCAGACCATTTTTACCATGATTATGGAGGAAGCGGAAAGCTATTTTGCAGGTCAGAAGAGTGCGCAGGATGTAGCCAAGGTAATACAGAGCCGTGTGGAAATCTATGTAAGTGAGAACAGCTAAGGAGGGCTTTTCATTTGGAAAAGACAGGCATCAAGAAAAAGAAACTACGCAAAAATACAAAAAGAATGAGAAGAGTTAAAAGAAGCTCGGGGTTATTTATAGCCCCTAGCTTTCTTGGCGTGTTGGTATTTTTTCTGATTCCCTTTGCAGTAGTAGTTTTCTATTCTTTGGTAGACAATCCAATTAGCAAGAATTTTGTGGAATTGGATAATTTTAAATATATTTTGGAAAATAATGCATTTAAAAGAGCCATGACAAATACCTTTAAATTTTCCATGGTGGCAGTGCCCCTGGCGGTACTATTGTCCTTGCTTTTAGCTATACTGTTGGATATTAAGCTCCCCTTCAGAAGCCAGTTTCGAACCTTTTTCTTAAGCCCCATGATGGTACCGGTGGCATCCATTGTACTGATTTGGCAGGTACTTTTCAGCTATAACGGTGCAGTGAATGAAGTATTGCTTCATTTTGGCGTGGATAAAATAGACTGGCTGAAATCGGAATATGCCCAGGTGGTTATTGTAGTCCTGTTCTTATGGAAGAATCTGGGATATAATATGATATTATTTATGGCAGCCTTAGCCAGCATACCGAAGGATATTATAGAAGTGGCGAGACTGGAAAGTGCTAATTCGCTACAGATTTTCTTTTACATAAAGATTCGATACCTGTCATCTACCTTTATGTTTGTAACTATTATGTCGTTAATCAATTCCTTTAAGGTATTCAGAGAGGTATATCTGTTAACTACGGACTATCCCTATGAAACGATTTATCTGTTACAGCACTTTATGAATAATACTTTTAGAAATCTGGATTATCAGAAGCTGTCCAGTGCAGCAGTATTGATGTCCATGGTTATGGTAGTGATTATCGGTATTCTGTTTCTGGTAGAGAACTATCTCGGAAAGGATGTGGAGGGATGAGTAAGAGAAAAGAAACCACGGGCCTTTTTGAAAAGCGTGCGCGCAGAAGAGCGCAGCGCAGGAGAGCTATCGGAAAAGTGGAAATATTTCTGGCAACCATATTTGCCGGTTTCTTTGCCTTTTTGTTTTTGGCACCCATAGTGTTGACCATTACCAATTCCTTTATGTCGGCAACGGAGATTTCGGCCAATTATGGAAGCGTATTTGCAACCACCAGTACCGGCGGTAAGGTATATATTGCAGAGAAAGTGAATTTAAAATTTATACCGGACATGGTTTCCTTCAGCCAGTATATAACAGTATTGTTTAAAAGTCCGGAATATTTGTTGAAGTTTTGGAATTCTGTAGTGTTGGTAGTGCCTATTGTGGTATTCCAGCTGACGGTGGCAATGCTTGCCTCCTATGGATTTGCCAGATATTCGGGAAAATTACGGTCTATGATTTTTTTCCTGTATATTATATTGATGCTGATGCCCTATCAGGTAACGTTGGTACCCAATTATCTGGTGTCGGACTGGTTAAATATCCTGGATACCAAATGGGCGATATGGCTGCCGGGTATTTTTTCACCCTTTGCCGTATATCTGCTTACGAAATTTATGAAGAGAATTCCCACCTCTGTTATTGAGGCAGCACAGATAGACGGTGCGGGCGAATGGCAGATTTTCAGACGTATTTGTCTGCCGCTTTGTAAGGGTGCTTTGGCCAGTGCGGCAATACTGGTATTTATTGACTATTGGAATATGGTGGAACAACCGTTAATATTATTATCAGATCCGGAAATGCATCCGCTGTCCGTATTTTTAAGTAAGATTAATGCCGGAGAAATCGGACTGGCATTTGCGGTGGCAACCATTTATATGGTGCCCAGTTTGTTTGTATTTTTGTATGGTGAGGAATATCTGGTAGAGGGTATTACTTACCAGGGTGGTATAAAAGGTTAACAGCAGGGAGGAAAGAAACATGAACGAAAAGAAGAATAAGAGAGAGTGGGTAAAGTCAGCAGCGATTGTCTTTTTGTCTATTATGCTGGTATTGACCTTTTTCTCCAATACAATTATGAATTATTCTTTGCCGGAAGTAGCGGCTCAGTATATTATGTCGGATAGTATTACTGCAAAAATCCGCGGAAACGGTGTGATTGAAAGTAATGACCCTTATCAGGTAATGTATGACAAGATACGTAAGGTAGAGTCTGTAGAGGTCAGAGAAGGGGATGAAGTACAGAAGGGAGATGTACTGTGTCTGCTTTCTGAGGAGGACAGTGAAGAATTGGAAGCTGCAAAAGCTCTGTTGGAAGCTGCGCAGGCAGAATATGACAGAGCGCTGGTAAACGCAGAGACTGATATTTCGGTATTACAGAGTGGTGGAAAGACCATTTCAGCAGAAAGCTATAAGAATCATATTATTACTTTGAAGCAGGAGATTGAAACTGCAGAGGCAGAGTATAAAGCAGCGAAACAGCTGGTAGATGATTTGACACAGTGGGGAAATGCATTAAGTACGCAGATAAGTATCACTCCATCCAACAGTGCGGATACATCCAAGGAAAAGAAAGCGGTTGCAGATGCAGAGGCTGTAATAGATGCTGCAGAGCTGGCAATTCAGGCAGCAATTAACGAGCAGAACAGAAGTAAGAATGAGCAGACGAAAATTCAGAAGGAATTAGATAAGCAGCTGCCTACCGTAAGTGGTGGAGATGCTAATGTAATTGCTTCTTTAGAGAAGGCTTTGG
This sequence comes from Acetatifactor sp., assembly GCA_045123675.1. Classification (GTDB taxonomy): domain Bacteria; phylum Bacillota; class Clostridia; order Lachnospirales; family Lachnospiraceae; genus Acetatifactor. The sequence goes on from JBGVKL010000157.1 coordinate 56,521, forward strand.
CGGATGAAAAGGCGAAAGAAGCTAAGGCAATAGAAACCCAGGGAAATGAGGAAGTAAAGAAGGCGGATGCTGAGTATCAGCTGCAGAAAGCACAGATTGCACTGAACAATAAAATTGCTTCCGGAGATACTTCGGGAACGCTTGCTAATTTAACCAATCAGTTAAATGACAATACTGCGAAGCTGTTCCATGCCACAAACGAGATGAATGATAAGGCGGAAATTCTGGAAGAGAAGAAAACCGCACTGGCAGAATACGTGGATAATGCTTATGATTCCATGAATCTGAGTGATTTATTACAGAAGGTAAAGGATGCCAGAGCAGAAGTGGAAAGACTGGAGGCAGAAGCGGTAGGCGGAGAAATTCTTGCACCTGTCAGCGGAACCATTATTTCGGTAAATGTTACTTCCGGTAAGGATACCCCGGGCAAAGGTGAAGCTTTGTTTACCATGCAGCAGGCAGGAGATGGATATACCTTAAGCTTCTCCGTAACCAATGAGCAGGCCAGAAAGGTTTCAGTGGGAGATGTGGCAGAACCGGTAAATTCCTGGAGATATGACGATATGGAAATTGTTTTGGAGAGCATTCGTCCGGACAAAACCAATCCTTCCCAGAATAAGCTGTTAGTGTTTAGTGTATCCGGTGATAACGTGGCTGCAAACCAGTCGCTGAATGTATCGGTAGGCCAGAAGAGTGCTACATATGATATGGTAGTTCCTAACAGTGCCATCCGTGAAGATAACAATGGTACCTTCGTGTTGATAGTAGAGTCTAAGAGCTCACCCATCGGTACCAGATATACTGCAACTCGTGTAGATGTGCAGGTAGTAGCTTCGGATGATACCAAGTCTGCAATTACCGGTGCTTTATACGGCTATGAATTTGTAATTACTACTTCGACCAAGCCGGTGGAAGCAGGACAGCAGGTTAGACTTTCAGAAAATTAAGGTGGGTTGATTATGAAGAAGATGAGAAATATTTTTTCTCTTAAATCTGTCATATTGGCAATAGCCTGTATCCTATCGTTGGTAGTGTTTGCTGTGCTTCTTTTGATTTCCGCGTGGCTTATGGGAAAGCAGGAGAGCCAGCAGGCGGCAAGCCGATGGAGCGCAGAGAATGACGCGGCACAGATTAGCTGCTTTTTCTCAGTAAATGCAGCGGTTACCACGGACACGCTGGAGGCTTTCTCCCACTCGGTAGACAGTGCTCTGGAGGAAGCGTCCATTGTATCGGAGTCGCCCAATGGGAATGCCAGACTGTGGGCGGATGCTTACAGTGCTTCCGGTAAAATAACATTGGACAGTAATATTGCAAGTGTTACAGTGGATGCTATCGGAATCGGCGGAGATTTCTTCCTGTTTCACCCGGTAAGACTGTTAAACGGTTCATACTTTTCAGGAAATGATGTAATGCAGGATTACTGTATTATTGATGAATTAACAGCCTGGAAGCTGTTTGGCTCCAATGATGTGGCGGGACAGATTATAGAAATCAAGGGAGTTTCCCATGTGATAACCGGTGTGGTAAGGCATGAGGATGGTAAGCTGTATAAGGCAGCAGGACTGGATGAGGCTATGGTGTATGTGTCTTACGATACATTAAACAAATATGGCAGCTGTAACGGAATAAATCATTATGAAATTGTGATGCCGAACCCGGTAAGCGGTTATGCACTTAATTATGTGACAGAGCATATCGGAGTATCTGAAAATGATGTAGAGATTGTAGAAAATAACAAGCGGTACAGTGCGTTAAACCGAGTGAAACAAATCGGAGAATTTTCTACACGCTCCATGAACGGTAAGGCAATTATTTACCCTTATTGGGAAAATGTGGCTCGTGCATATGAAGACATTCTGGCTACGTTAATGTTGTTTATATTGTTGTTTGGCGGTGTTCCTGCTATAATTATTGCAGTAACCATAATTCTTTTATGGAAAAGAAAAACCTGGACGGTGAAAGGTGTTCTGCTGAAAGGGAAAGATGCAGCAGAAATGAAGCTTAGCCGTATGCGGACGGCTGCAAAGGAAAAACGAAAGAGTAAAAAGAAGCATAATCAGGAATGGGTCGATATAAAAGAATATGAGGAGGAATGATTATGAAGAAATTTAAGAAAGTGCTATGTATGTTGTTGACAGCAACAATGGTATTGTCCATGGCAGCATGTGGTAAGGATGAACCGGGCACACCGGGAAGTACACCGGGTGTGGAAAAGGATCCGGAAGCGGCTGCTGCAGCGGCTTCCGCAGCGAAGGAATATGTTTATGCAGCACAGGAAATTGATTTTGGTATTGATTTTTCTAACGTGGGCATGTATGGAATGGCATGCGTGGACGGACGTATTACCGTACTGGTAGAAGATTACAATAATCAGATTCAATTGGATGGAGAAGAACCTGCAGAACCGGAGGAGCCGGTGGCTGATACAGGAGCAGCAGTGCTCCCCGGAGATTTGGTAGACGGGGATATGGCAGTGATTCCGGAAGATGGCATGTATGAAGAGTATGTATATACCGGACCTCAGTACTATTTTATCTCTGTTAATGTGGATGGAAGCGACAAGGAAATCAAGAAACTGGAAATGCCGGATACCTCCGGTGGCTGGGGATATATTTCCAACTTTAAAATGTTTGCGGATGGTTCCATGGTAATCCTTTACGAATCCTATTTTGAAGATTATTCAGATCCTAATAATCCTATTTTTGAGAATCATTTTGATTTATTTAAGTGGGATGCTGCCGGCAATCTGGTATATCAGAAGGATATGATAGAAGGAAATGAGGATGAATATGCATATTTCTATGCAAGAAATATGATGGATAATGGTGACGGAAGTCTGACCATTCTTTCCGGCGATAATGAAATTATTACCTTGGATGCACAGGGACAGGAAACCTCCAGAGTTACTATGGACGATAGCATGACTATGAATATGGGACAGGTTTTGACTGCGAAGGACGGTTCCATGTATGTTACTATTTATAGTGATGACTGGATGAATATTTCCTTCTGCCCTTTGGATAAGACTACCGGTAAAGTAGGAGAGAAGATTGAAACACCGGAAGGTTTGGCAAACTATGGTATCAATCCCGGTTCTAATTCAGACTTTGTACTGAGTAACTCCATGGGTATCTATTCCTATAATATTGGAGATACAGAACCTAAGAAGATTATGGACTTTATTAATTCTGATGTGGCAACCTATTCGTTGAATAATGTTACTTTTATCGATGATAAGAGCTTTGTGGCAAACTATCATGATGCAGTAGATTATAAGACTCATGTGGCGGTATTTACTTATGTAGATCCCGCGGACATTCCGGATAAGGTAGCTATTACACTTGGTTGTATGTATCTGGGAAGTGATATTAAGGGTCGCGTGATTGACTTCAACAAGACCAACAGCAAGTATAGAATTACCGTAAATTCTTATGCAGAAAACGGTGATTATGAGCAGGCACAGACCAGAATGAATAATGATATTATCAGCGGTCAGATGCCGGATATTATTATAATTGAAAGTGATCAGGATATTAGCGGCTGGGTGAACAAAGGACTTCTTGCAGATGTAAAGGCCTTGATTGCAGCAGATCCGGAATTATCCAAGGTAGAATTTTTGGAAAATGTCTGGGAAGCATTCTCAATCAATGGCAACCTGTATACCGTAGTACCTAACTTTACCGTACAGACCTATGTAGCTAAGGCATCCCTGGTAGGAGACAAAACCGGTTGGACTATGAGTGAATTCCAGCAGCTCCTTAAGACTTTGGACAGCGAGGTGCTTCCTTGGGGTAGTGACGGATTGATGCGTGACAGCTTCCTGTATTACATGATGCTTTACTGTGGAAGTGATTTTGTGGATGTAAATACCGGTACCTGTAATTTTATGTCAGAAGAGTTTATTGCTATGTTAGAATATGCAAAGAGCTTGCCGGCAGAATATACGGACGATTATTGGGAAGATTATGATTGGACCTTATATGAAAGCCAGTACCGTGAGAACAGGGCAGTTCTTATGAATTTGTATATTAGCAGAATTTCTGATTTGGTATATAACATCCACGGAAGATTGGGCGATGAAGCAGCATTTGTGGGATTCCCGGGTATTAGTGGTAATTCTTCTATTATCCAGCCCGGCTCTTACCAGTATGCACTTTCAGCAACCTCAGCTAATTTGGATGGTGCATGGAGCTTTGTAAGATACTTCTTAACCGATGAGTATCAGAGTGGTGACGAGATGTGGTCTTTACCTGTATCAAAGTCTGTATTTATTGCTAAGGCAGAAGAATCTATGGAGAAGCCTTACTGGATTGATGGAGAGGGTAATAAGGTAGAATACGATAATACTTATTATATGAACGGGGAAGAAATTCCTTTGGAGCAGTTCAGTCAGGCTGAGGTAGATGCAATTTGTGAATTTATCTACTCTGTAAATAAGCGTAGCTATTACAATCAGGATATTATTAATATCGTGAATGAAGAAGCGGCAAGCTTCTTTGACGGTCAGAAGAATGCCCGCGATGTAGCTGCCATTATCCAAAGCCGTGTACAGTTGTATGTAGACGAAAACAGATAATAATTAAGTGAATAAAACCCCGGAGGGGGTGGATATATATTCTATGGAGGTCCTTTATAGAATATATATCCACCCCCTCTGGGATTTTTATAATATTTGCAACCGTTTCATATGGTCTTCGATATTGAGTTCTTTGCCGTGTTCTTTCAGCCAATTACGGCTTTCTTTATAATCCGGCAGGATAGAAGCCACCATATCCCAAAACTCTTTGGAATGGTTCATATGGGTAATGTGGCAGAGTTCATGGACTACCACATAATCCAATACTTTTCGTGGCGCATACATAAGACGATAATTAAAAGATAAAGTGCCGGAAGAAGAACGGCTTCCCCAGCGGGTTTTCTGGTCGCGTATCGTAATGCGTGTATAGGTTCCGCCGGTTTGCACGATGTAGTGTTCAACCCGCTTGGTAAAATATTCTTTGGCGGCATTGCGATATCGATTGTCCATGACCTGCATGCGTCGCAGATCCTCCGGAGAATAAATGTTTTTCATAAGTACCTCACAGTAGGTTAAAAGTATGGAATAATCATAGCATAAAATGAAAAGGTGTGCTATAGGAAGTGGTGTTGTCAGAAAATAAAAAAAGGGATATAATGTGTAGCAGATAATAGGAAAGTGAGAAGTACGATGGCAGATAAAAAATGTATTGTAATTGGAGCCGGAGATTTGACGGTGGGACAGATTGCTGTAGGTGAGGAAGATTTGGTAATTGCGGTAGATGGCGGTATTAACTATTGCAGTGTGCTGGAAATCGAACCTGATATTTTGCTGGGAGATTTTGATTCTGTGAATGAGGCGCAGAGAGAAGCTATTTTGCAGATGAAGGAAGAGGCACCGGAACGGGTAATTGTTTTAAAACCGGAGAAGGACGATACGGACATGTTGGCAGCACTGCGCTTAGGGTTGGAGAAAGGATACGATTATTTCCTGATTTATGGCGGTACCGGTGGCAGAGTAGAACATACCCTGGCAAATATCCAGAGCTTGCTCTATTTAAAAAATCATGGAGCGGTAGGCTATCTGATGGATGGCAGTGGTATGATGTTTGTGATGAAGAATGAAGAAGTGAAGTTAAGAGATAATCTGGAAGGTTATTTTTCACTCTTTTCCTTGGGAAAGGAAGCCAGAGGGGTAAATATCCGCGGCATGAAGTATGAATTGACGGATTATACCATGACCAATGATTTCCCGATAGGGGTAAGCAATGAATTTATCGGGAAGGAAGCCACAGTGAGTGTGGAAGACGGGGAACTGGTAGGCATTGTGAATTTTGTGAGTGAGTAGTTCTACTTAAGATATTTGTTCATATATTAGTCGCTGTTTATGGGCATTCGCTGTTTATGGTAAAGACATATGTATGCCTTGGTTAATATAATAGGCACATCAAAACAGAGGAGGTCTTGGAAATGGACACAAAAAAGATAGGTACTTTTTTAAAAGAATTGAGAAATGAAAACGGAATGACACAGGAACAATTAGGAGAGAAAATAGGTGTTAGTAATAAAACAATTTCTCGATGGGAAACCGGGAATTATATGCCACCTGTGGATTGCCTTAAGATGCTTAGTGAGATTTATCACATAAGTATTAATGAAATACTGGGTGGAGAACGTGCTTCAGGAGATGAATTCGCAAAGCTGGCAGAGCAGAATATTACAGTTACATTAAAAGAGTTAGAAAAAGACTGTCAAACTTTTGAAAAGAAAATGATGTGCGTTTTGGCGGTTACAACCGTGTTAACAATTATTATTCTTACATTGTTGCCATTGAAAACAGTTAAGGATGTTATTGTAATGGTACTGGTAGTTGCGGTTGCATTTATTGCGAATACACTTAACTTAGTTGCATTGGCAACGAAAAAGGAGATGCTGGATAATAAATAGAGGATAAAAAACCGGTTACATACCACATGAGTGATGTGTAACCGGTTCTTTTGTTGTTTTTATGCGCTAAACTGGGCCATGTACAAATCGTAGTAGGCTCCTTTCTTGGCAAGTAATTCTTTAGAATTGCCCTGCTCTAAAATACCGCCTTCATCAATTACAAAGATGCGGTCGGCTTTTTGAATGGTACTTAATCGGTGGGCAATTACGAAAGAGGTACGTCCCTGAAGCAGGGTTTCGATACCTTTTTGTACCAATAGCTCTGTCTTAGTATCAATGCTGGAGGTGGCCTCATCTAAAATCAGAATACGCGGCATAGATACAAAGGTACGGGCAAAGGCTAAAAGCTGCTTCTGACCGATGGATAAGCCGCCACCACGTTCACTTAGTTCGGTATCGTAGCCTTTTTCCAGCTTCATGATAAAGTCATGGGCGCCCACTGCCTTAGCGGCTGCCATAATTTCTTCGTCGGTGGCATCCAGCTTACCGTAACGAATGATTTCTTTTACCGTACCGGAGAAGAGGAAGTTATCCTGGGTCATAATGCCCATCTGGCTGCGCAAGGAGTGGATGGTTACGTCTTTTACATCGTGACCGTCTACTAATACACGACCATCGGTAGCGTTGTAGAAACGGCTGATAAGGTTGACGATAGTAGTCTTGCCGGCTCCGGTGGGGCCTACCAGTGCAATGGTTTCTCCGGGACGTATGTCAAAGCTTACGTTCTCCAGAACCTTGACCTGAGGAGCGTCGGAATAAGCAAAGGTTACATTGTCAAAGGTTACACGTCCTTCGATAGGCGGCAGTGTAACGGATTCTTCTTTATCACTGATTTCAGAAGGCGTATCCAAAATTTCAAAGATACGTTCCGCAGCAGCAATATTGGTAATCAGCTGATTATAAAAACTGCTCAGGTTGGAAATAGGACGCCAGAACATATTAATGTAATTACCAAATGCAAGCAGAGTACCTACGGAAACTACTTCAATACCGATGATAACAATACCGGTGTAGTACATGGCTACATTGCCAAGACCCCAGCAAAAATCGATAATGGAACCGAAGGCATCGTTAATTCGTACTGCGTTGTTGAAAGCGGTCCGATGTTCCTTTACCAGCTCGTGGAAGGTGTCCGTGGTTTCTTCTTCTGCGGTGAAGCTTTGAATAATACGCATACCTGCGATGTTTTCGTGCAAAAACGCATTTAAGTTGGCGCTTTTTTTGCGGAAAATCTGCCAACGCTTATGAGAATATCTCTGAATCAGCCACATACCCAGCATCAGCAGGGGAGTGGAGCAAAGCGTAGCAAGGGTCAGCTTGGGATTTTTCACAATCATAATTACGACTACGCAGCTAATCGTGATAAAATCCGGTATCAATGTGGTAACGCTGTTACCCAGTACATCCTTTAAGGAATTGATATCGCCGATAATACGTGACAGTATCTTACCGGTAGGACGGCTGTCAAAAAAGTGAAAATCCAGAGTTTGGATATGTGTGTACAGTTCCTGTCGGATGGTTACCAGAATACCATTGGTTACCTGATTCATAATATGCATACGAATCTTAATCAAAAGAACCATTACAATATTGATTCCAATAGCAAAAGCGATAAGCTTTACTAAACCGTTCCAATCACCTTGGCCGATATAATCGTCAATGGCTGCCTCGATAATCAGAGGATTCAAAAGTGTGATCCCTACGCATATCATCATAATAAAAAGTACGAAAAGTACTTGCTTTTTGTAAGCGAACAGATAGGAGAAGAGGCGAAGGAGTGTTTTGACCTTGCCGGCTTCATGAACAGTCTGCTCGTCATCTTTAAAAGAATTAATCGGCATGTATTACACCTCCTGTTCTACAAGGAATTCGCCGTACTGTGCCATATAAGTTTCATAGTAAAACCCTTTCTTTGCTAAAAGTTCTTCATGAGTGCCGCGTTCTGCAATACGGCCGTCTTCTAAGAAAATAATTTCGTCGGCACGTCGAACGGCACTGATTCGGTGTGCGATAATTATTTTCGTGGTGTTGTCTAAGGAATCCAAAGTTTCCTGAATCATGTGCTCCGTTTCCATATCCAAAGCGGAGGTGGAGTCATCCAATACCAGTATAGGAGCCTCCTTAGCCAAAGCTCTGGCGATACTGATACGTTGCTTTTGTCCGCCGGATAAACCTACGCCGCGTTCGCCGATAATGGTTTCGTATTTATCTTCCAGTCGTTCGATAAATTCACTTGCCTGAGCAAGCTGGGAAGATTTTTGCACGGTTTCGGCAGAAAGGGTAGCGTATTTCCCAAGCTTGATATTGTCCTGGATAGTATCTGAAAACAGGAATACATCCTGCATAACTACGGAGACATTGCTACGAAGTTGTTTTAAAGGTAGTGCTTTGATATCCACATCATCCATCAAAATGCGACCTTCACTGCAATCATACAGTCGCTGAAGTAGATGTATGATGGAGGATTTGCCGGAGCCGGTGGCACCCATAATACCCAGAGTTTTACCCGGTTCTAAGGTAAAGCTGATATCTGTTAAAATATTAGCTTTGTCACGACGGAAGGTAACTTGGTCAAAAGTAATTTTTCCCTTGACATCCTCTAAGGTAACGGGATGCTCTGTTTCTGTAATACTGGCAGTTTCGGCATAAATTTTCTTCAGTTTCTTATTGGAACCTACTGCCGCAGAAAAGCTGTTAGTTAACCATCCCAGCATTTCCATAGGCCAGACAATGTTCATGGAGTACTCAATAAAGGCTCCCAGAGAACCTAAAGTAAATTCCCCCTGAATTACCATATAACCACCCCATAAAAGAATAATCAGGGGAAGTACTTTGGTCACCAGAGTAAAGTATGGATGGTACTTTACGAACATTTTGGATTGTTCCATGTTAAGCTCGTAGTACCGTTTGTTGTGAGACAAAAACTTCTGAATTTCAAACTTTTCCCGGGCAAATGCCTTAACGGTACGTACACCGCCCAGATTTTCTTCTGCAACGGTATTTAGCTTGGCATTTTCTTCGCTGATGGATTCGTAAATTTTGTCCAGCTTACGTTCCAGAAAAATAGCCAGAAAACCACAGAGAATCATGGTAATGGTGGGAATCAGTGCCAGCTTCCAGTTCAGTGTATACATGCAGGTCAGAACCATGGCAACGTGAATTACCACCTCCATCATGAGCATACCTACAAAGGTCAGCCCATCCCAGATGCGGTCAATATCTTCTTTGACACGGGCCATAAGTTCGCCGGTATTGTTGCGGTCAAAAAAGTCTGCAGAAAGTCCCTGAATGTGGTGGAACAAATCTTTTCGCATGCTTGCGGCGATTTTGGCTCCGGTTACGTCGCAGGTATATTCCTTAATATACATAAAGATGCAACGTCCGAATCCCACAATCAAAATACCGATTAGCAGATAGGGAAGCAGGTGCAGCTGCCCTTTGCCGATAACATCATCGATAATCTTTTTCGTCAGCTGGGGAGAAAGCATATCCAAACCAACACCGATGATAAGAGAAATCAGCGCAAGAGAGTAGGCACCAATGTGTTCTATTATGTAGCGTGATAATTTCTTCATAATGCGACTCCTTTCGTGCATAGTGGAAAATATAGCAAAGAAAGTAAATCCTGCTATATATTTATTCAGTGTCAGGAGTACCCGTTTAAAATCATACGTAAGTCACAGGTTTTAAGTATGGGGAATCTGTCGGGGCGAGAAACGAAATGTTTCATGAATCAGATGCGGACAGTTGCTGAAGCTGTCGCATAAAAAAGCCCGCGGCAGATACCACGGGCATAAATACATAGTCAATTATTTGCAAGAAAGCAAACTATGCAAAAACTCCTGAGGTAACTGCAATGCTATTGTGATTATTGTGTTTAAATCTTAAAGTCAAGTTAATCATCATGTTACCTCCTTCTTTTTTATTTTTGTGTTGTGTCCGATGACTGGTCGAACACGTATACAATGAATAACCTTCTCACATGATACTCTCCATATTTTGGAATGTCAAGCATATTTTTTGTCGATTTCGATTACGGCAAAGTAAGAGTTGTTTTGCTCTTTGATTTTGGATGCAATCAGAGCACTGAGCTGTTCGTCAGTATATTTATAGCGATAGGGGGCTACCACATCAAAAATTAAATTGGTATGGGTAGGACCGGTAACGATTCGGAAATCGTGCATGGTCAGTACCGGGTCTAAGTCCTGTAAGATAGTGCTTACTATCTGCTTAAGCTCCTGGGTCTGCTGGTCATGGATACATACCGGATCCATGTGAATAACCGCATTGCACATAAGTTCTTTATGTAAGCGATGTTCAATCAGGTCTATGGTATCGTGCATTTGTAGCAGGTCGCCATCGGACGGAACTTCTGCATGAAGGGAAATAATGGTACGTCCCGGACCGTAATTGTGAACCATTAAATCGTGAATGCCGATTACCAGTTCGTAGGACATAACGATTTCTTCGATTTGCTTAACAAGCTCCGGATCGGGAGCAGTACCAAGCAAGGGATCTATGGTTTCCCTGGCTGCTTTGATGCCGGCAATTAAGATGAAAATGCCTACTACCGTACCACAGATACCGTCAATATGGTACGGAGTGTAGTAGCTGATAAGGGTAGCCAGTAAAACCGCAGTAGTGGAAATAGTATCACTTAAGCTGTCAGTGGCAGTAGCCTTCATGGCAGCAGAATTGATTTTTTTGCCAATGCGGAAATTATAAAAAGCCATATAGCATTTGGCAAGTATGGATACTGCCAGAATCACAATAATGATGACGGAAAAATCCAGCTCCAAAGGGTGAAAAATTTTAATAAAGGAGCTTTTGGTCAGCTCGAATCCCATAAACAAAATCATTACGGATACAAAAAGACCGGAGATGTATTCAATACGACCGTGTCCGAAAGGATGGTCTTCGTCCGGCTTGCCTGCAGCCAGCTTGAAACCGATTAAAGTGATGATGGAAGAACCGGCATCGGACAGATTATTAAAAGCATCTGCCGTAATGGCAATGGAATGACTGATTGTACCTGCAAATAGTTTAATCAGAAACAATATTATGTTAATCACGATACCCATCAGACTGCAAAGTACGCCATAGGCATGGCGGACAGCAGGGGACTTTATATTATCTTTGTCTTTAATAAACCATTTTTCAAAAAGTGTAAGCATATGGAGCCTCCGTGGATATTTTGCCGCCGAATAGTACAGTCAGCAAAAGCACTATTTTAAATATATATTACTAGAATATACCAAAAAGACCAAAATGTGTAGTGGTTTTGCATAAAGAAATGAAAATATAGGGTAAAATAGTGTAATAACCCACTAAATTTGGGGGTTGAGGCTTTACTTGCACTACATTTTGTGGTATAGTGTATAAGATATATTATGCAAATCTATCAGTTGACATAAAATAATGAAAATAATAACAAAAGCGGAGGCGTGTTATGAGCAAAGTAAGAGGAAGAATACTTGCATTTGTTTTGACTTTCTGTATGGTGTTTACCGGTGTGGGTGCACAGAATATGAGACAGGTGAAGGCGGCCGAAGAAGGAAGCGGTACTATCACCAAGTGTACCATTAAGGTAGGTAATCCGTTGGTGGATTTGACAGACGGTACAGAGGTAAAAAATGGAGACCCATTGGAAATACAATTTAACTGGAGTCTTAGCAATGACGACCAAACAAGTTCGGAATTTGTGGTGGATTTGGGAGAAATTAAAGGATTGATCATTACAACCGGAACAACGGAGAGTCCTTTGCAACAGGGGTCAGTTCAGGTAGGTACCTACTACATAGAAAATAATAAGCTTCATATTAAGTTGGATAAGACCAATAAATTCTTTGATGAAAATGAAAGAACCGGTGGTGTTCGTGTAAGTGGTATTGTTCAGATAAACGATGCGGATTTGAATAATAATAAAGAAACCACAATCGGTATTGGTAGTTATAATGTGAATGTAACGGTTTCTACTTCTCCGCAGTCTACATGGGTAAATGTAAGCAAGGGCTTAAGCGGTGGTTTGGTAACGGATGCAAACGGAAATATGTTTCAGACCTTTACTGCAAAAATTACGGCATACAATAATGATGCCAAAAATATTAAGCTGACAGATACACCGGGTAGCGGTATGTCTTTCCCGGATAATACACAGATTACCGTTGGCGGAGACGGAGCAACAGGGCTGGCAACTACTTATAACGGTATGACAGCTTTGAATGCGGCGCTGGCAGGTGTTACTTTGGCAAAGGATAAGTCTATTGAGCTGACTTATACATTACCTGTTAATAACACAGTTTATGAGCAGGGCGCAGGCTACAACGTAAAGAACAATACATTGAGAGTGGATTATACCAATGACAAGGATGAACCTACATATAATACTGCTTCCACAGAGATTCGGGTAACAGATGTACCTTCCATTGACAAGTCGGGTGAGATTTCAGCAGACCAGAAAACGGTTAAGTGGAAAATTGTCGTGGATTTAGGAAAGTATTATGTAGAAGGAAAAAGCTTTGCAGATATGGTGGAATCTGTAGTGGATACGCCGGGAGCAGGATTTACCAGTACAGCTATTGAAAATCTTCCTTTAGGAGAATTCAGTCATCATGAAAATGGTGTATTCCAGTATGAATATACCACAACAGTTTCAGATGCTTATTTAAACAGTGGAAGTAATGCAACTTTAATGAACAGTGTAGAATTAAAGTTGAAGGATACTCCGAATATATATACAGATAGCGCGACAGTGGATTTGGTGGGTAAGTCATGGATTTCTAAATCTGTGCAGGCTGCCAAGGATGCAAATGGTTACATTGTTTGGGAAGTAATTATTACACCGCCGGCGGATGTGACGGATGTAAAAGTGACGGATACTCTGATTACTTCCAATGAGCTGGCTTTTGCAGAAGGTGTCTGGATAAATGGTGATATGGTCAGGGATGCTTCGGGACAACCTCATAGTAACGGAGGAACCTATACTGCGTTGGCAAGCAAGTATTTATGTCAGAGTGGTGGCGGAGCGTTGAATGCCGGCGATCCGGCGTACAGTATAGATTTGTACTTTAAGGATGATTTTATCAGCCAGAATGCCGGAAATGACATTAAAATCACTTACAAGACTAAGATTGTGAGCGATTGGACAAGTGAATTTAAAAATGCTGCAAAGGTAACTTATGTGTGCCCGGTAATTGGTACAACAACACAGACTTCCAATGAGGCAGTGTTTGTGGACGATACCAGTGTACTTGCATTAAATAAGAAGGTGGTCGGCTATATTGCGCCATATTCTGTACAATATAGAGTTATTGTTGACTATAAAAAATATAATGAGCTTGCAGTAGGTAAGTCATTTACAGTAACGGATGTTTTGCCTGCGGGTATGACATGGGATAGCAGTATCTGTAGTGTAAAGGCCGGTTATGGTGAAAATGTTTGGACAAATGTTCCATATACTGTAGTAGATAGTGAGAAGACAACAGATGGCCGCCAGAAGGTTGTATTTACATTAACAATTGATGAAAATGTTTATGATACATTGACAAATAATAATGGTTCGCCTTCTATTGTTATTGATTTTGTGGCTTCTTTAGCGGATAAGACTGAGATTCAGAAATTGTACGAAGCAGGCACGAAGAAATATGTGAATGAGGCAGATGTAACCGATGGTATCATTGGTGCAGATGCCAGTGTGGAAGCTGAACTTACTGCTCCCTCAGTAGTGGATAAAAACGGGAAATATGATTCCACAACTGCACCGAATTGCGACTATACCATTACGATCAATAAGGAATGTTTGGATTTGGTGGAAGGTGATACCTTAATGGGTGTAGACACACTGGGTGACTGGATGACCTACAATAGCGGCACCGTAAAAGTGGAAAAGGAAACTGCATCCGGATGGGTTGAATTGGTTCAGGGTACGGAGTATTACTTTACTTATTCTGAGGAAAACGGCGAAAAGAAGATGACTTTCCGAAATTTACCGGATGCGACACATTTAAGAATCAGTTATAAGGCAAGACTGGAGCTGATGGATGGTGACTTCCCGAATGGTGCAGGTGGAAATACTTTTACATTGCAGGGAATAAAGAACAGTAGCTTGGGCGAAGGGTACTCGCTGATGACTACCGCTGTACGTTCTTCCGGTTGGGCGGATGCTGATGTTTATAGCATCGGATTGAATAAGTACTGGACCGATGGCAATGGTCAAATGCATAATTTGAAGGGCGCAATATTTAAAGTAGTGGAAGTAAATGTGGACGCTAACGGAATGCTTGTGGACGGAACAGTGAAATATGATAACATTGAGGTTGGTGATGATGGCACTACATCCATTAGTAATTTAACCAAGCATAAAATTTACGCATTGTATGAGACCGATGCTCCACAGGGATACGAAAGAATTACAGAGCCTTACTATTTTGTGCTTCAGGATTCGGTAGCTGATTTATCTGACGTAGACAGTAGTATTAAAGTACATAGATTTACAGATAATTCAACCATCTGGTACGAGAACAAGCAGGCAACAGGTTCTTTGAAATTACAGAAAGCTATTGTAGGTATTGATGCTGCGGATATTGATACAAGTAAGATCAGCTTTACTATTTCACCAAAGGTAGGAAATAAAGATACCTATTCATTGAGTGAGTTTGCAGTAAGTAACGGAACTTACAGTATGAACTTTGAAAATGTACCGGTGGGTGAATATACGATTACTGAGAATAGAACGGATATTACAGGTTACTCCTTCCAGACAGTTCAGTATACTGTAGACGGAAGTAATCCGGTTGACGGAAATGTAGCAGCTGTGGATGTGGAAAAGGCGGATTCTGTAAACGATGCAACGGTAGTAGCATACACCAATACTTACACAAAAGAGTTGGTAACAGTAGCCGGTAGTAAGACATGGGTTGGTGATACTAATAATTCGGGTACCAGACCGGCAAGTATTACAGTGCATTTGTGGGCAGATGGTATATCAAAAGACAGCATGACTGTTACTGCAGCAGATAACTGGGCATGGTCATTTGCCGGTTTAGAGAAATACGAAAACGGCAGGGAAATTGTTTATACAATTACGGAGGAAGCTGTAAACGACTATACAACGGAAGTTGACGGTTATAATATTACCAATACCTATAATCCGGGACATACTTCTGTTACGGTTGTGAAGTTATGGAATGATAATAACAATCAGGATGGCAAGCGTCCGGCAAGTATCACAGTTCAGTTGTACGATGCTGCCGGCAATCCGGTACAGGGTACCGAGAAGATATTAAATGCGGGAAATCAGTGGACATGTACATGGGGTGTTGAGGATAATGTTACTTATACTGTGGATGAAGTGACTGTTCCGGAAGGATATATCAAGGGAAATACAGCGCCTGTATCATTTGTCTCAGGAAGAGCAACCATTACCAACACTCACACTCCTGAAACAACATCCGTGACAGGTACAAAGACTTGGGAAGATGGAAATAATCAGGATGGCAAGCGTCCAAGCAGTATTACCGTACATCTTTTGGCAGACGGCAAGGAAATTGACAGTAAAAATGTAACGGCTAATGATGGCTGGAGTTGGACCTTTAGCGGTTTGGACAAGTATCGTTACGATGCTGCCCAGGGTAAGGCTGTAGAAATTGTATATGCCATTACCGAAACGGCAGTGCCGGATTATCAGACGACCATAAACGGTTATAACATTACCAATACTTACACACCGGGTAAAACATCGGTTTCTGTAAATAAGGTATGGGATGATGGAAATAATCGGGATGGTAAGCGTCCAAACAGTGTACAGGTACAGCTTTTGGCAAATGGCGTCGCGTATGGAGATATGATTACTTTAAGTCCTGCTAATCAGTGGAGTCATACATGGAGTAATTTGGCACAGAAGCAGAATGGACAGGATATTGTTTATACAGTGAAAGAAGTTACTGTGGTAAGCGGTTATGAAGCTCCGGTAATTACCGGTGATGCCAAGGATGGCTTTACTATTACCAATACTTATACTCCGGAAACCGTAAATATTACCGGACGTAAGACATGGAATGATGCAAATGATCAGGATGGTAAACGTCCGGATAGTTTAACCGTACGTTTGCTGGCAAATGGTACAGAGGTGGATTCACAGACGGTGGATGCTTCCGGTGAGTGGAAGTGGACATTTAATAATCTGCCGAAGTATGAAAATGGTGAGAAGATTACTTATACCATTACAGAAGATGTTTTGGCAGATTATACATCAAAGGTAAACGGTTACGATATTACTAACAGTTATACACCGGGTAAAACCACGGTAACTGTAACAAAGTCTTGGGAAGATGCAAATAATCAGGATGGAATTCGTCCCGAAAAGGTTTTGGTAGGACTTTATGCGGATGGTGTAACAACCGGAAAAGATGTAGAGTTAAGTGACGCAAATCAGTGGACTTATACATGGACAGACTTGGATTTAATGGCAAACGGAAAGACGATTGCATATACAGTGAAGGAAGAAATTGTTCCGGCCGGTTATGCAAGCAATGTGACCGGAGATGTAACTACCGGCTACGTTATTAAAAATACTCACACACCGGCTAAGGTTACCGTAAATGGTAGCAAAACATGGGTTGGTGATGATGATAGTCTGGCTATGCGTCCTGCGTCCATTACCATTCGTTTGTTGGCAGATGGAGCACAGGTGGCTGTGAAGCAGGTGACTGCAGCTGACAATTGGGCATGGGAATTTGCAGGTCTGAATAAATTTGCAAATGGTCAGGAAATTGTGTATACCATTACAGAAGATGCAGTAGCGGGGTATACCGGCGCAGTGAATGGATACAATGTGACCAATACTTATAATTCGGTGACACCGGACGAGCCGACAACACCGGACGAGCCGACAACACCAGACGAGCCGACAACACCGGATGAACCGACGAAGCCGAGTGAGCCGACAAAGCCAAATGAACCGACGAAGCCGGATGACGGTGGCAGCAGTGGCGGTACAACAGGTGGCACATCGGGAGGTTCTTCAACAGGCGGAAGTACAAGTGGTTCCACCAGTGGAGGTACAACTTCAGGAGGAACGACAACCGGAGGTTCAACAGCAACCGGAGGTTCCTATGATACAGTGCCTAAGACCGCGGATGAAGCGCCGATAGGCTTATGGGTTGCCATGATGTTATTTGGTCTGTGCGGTATGTGTACAGTAGGTTATTGTATAGTTAAGCGTAGAGAACGCAGATAATAAAAAACAGGCCGCTGCCTTGCAGGGGCCTGTTTTAACTAAGTGAGAGAACGGATGAATAGAAGAAGTATACGAGACAGAAGAAAACTGGAAGATAAGATATTAGTGTTTGCAGGTATTGTGTGTCTGGTGCTGTTTTGTCTGGGAGGATGCCTGTTATTAAATTATTATATCGGTACCCGGAAGCAGGAAAAAATGAATGAGCAGCTGGCTTTACTGAAACATGGGGCGCGGGCAGAGAGCTTTATTTATGTTGAAGCATTGCCTTTGGATATGGAATCTGGTGCTAATTCAGTAAATGGAACACAAAGTAGTCTCAGTGATGTGGCGGGAACGGATACAGGAAAGCAGGAAGGACAGACCACAGCCGATACCGAAAAAGAGGAAAGTCAGCCGACCGGTCTAAAGGAAATCAATTCGGATTATGTGTTCTGGTTACAGATTCCGGATACAAAGATAGATTATCCTGTGGTACAAAGAGATAACGACTTTTATTTGAAGCATGATTTCTTTGGTGAAAAGAATAAGCATGGCACTATTTTTTTGGATGAGCGATGTGAGGTACAGGGAGATTTTTGGCTGATTCATGGGCACAATATGAAGGATGGCACTATGTTTGGAAGCTTAAGGGATTTCAAGAAGAAGGACTTTGCTATAGGGCATAGTGAGTTAATTATTAGTCCGGGGATTAGTGATATGCAGTTTCAAGTTGTAGCGGCAATGCTGGTGGATTTGTATGATGCCAATCGATTCGAGTATGAAAAACTACCGTCGACTGAGGCGGAAGCGGAAAGCTATTTTGAAGAACTGGACATCCATTCGTTGTGGTGCGAGGAAATTATATGGGAGCCCGGACAGAAAGTGGTACTTTTGTCTACCTGCGATTATGGCAGTGAAGAAGAACGCTTTGTGATAGTGGCGGTGGAAAAAAAGAATTAATGAGAAAATTAGCAGTTGCGTCTGCTTAAAATAAAGTGTATAATCTTTGACGAATGTACGTTGTCTGTGAAAAACGGATATAAAAGTAAGAGTGAATTGCCTTAGGGCAGGAGATGGAGGAAATATGAGTAAGAAACCTGTAGTTTTGATGATTTTAGACGGTTATGGCTTAAATGAAAAGACCGAGGCAAATGCAGTTGCACAGGGTAAGACCCCGGTTATGGATAAATTGATGAAGGAGTGTCCTTTTGTAAGAGGTAATGCCAGCGGTATGGCAGTAGGTCTTCCGGACGGACAGATGGGTAACTCTGAAGTAGGTCACTTGAATATGGGTGCAGGACGTATTGTATATCAGGAATTAACCCGTATTACCAAGGAAATTCAGGACGGAACTTTCTTTGAGAACCCTGCATTATTAAAAGCAGTTGAGAATTGTAAGGCAAACAACAGTGCATTACATTTGATGGGTCTGTTATCAGACGGTGGTGTACACAGCCACAATACACATCTTTACGGCTTGCTTGAGCTGGCTAAGAGAAACGGCCTTGAGAAGGTTTATGTTCACTGCTTCTTAGACGGACGTGATACTCCGCCTGCATCAGGTAAGGATTTTGCAATCGCACTGGCTGATAAGATGGAAGAAATCGGCGTAGGTAAGATTGCTACCGTTATGGGTAGATACTACGCAATGGATAGAGATAACAACTATGACAGAGTTAAGCTTGCTTACGACGCTATGACCAAGGGCGAGGGATTAACTGCAGCTTGCGGTATTTGCGGTATTCAGGCTTCTTATGATAAGGACGAGACCGACGAGTTCGTAAAGCCTACCTGTGCTTTGGAAGGCGGTAAGCCGGTAGCAGTAGTAGAAGATAAGGATTCTGTAATTTTCTTCAACTTCCGTCCGGACCGTGCAAGAGAAATTACCAGAGCCTTCTGTGATGATGATTTCAAGGGCTTTGACAGAGTTCGTAAGGATATTACCTTCGTAGCATTCTCAGATTATGATCCTACCATTCCTAACAAGGAGGTAGCATTCCATAAAGTATCTGTAACCAACACCTTTGGTGAGTGGTTGGCAGCAAACAACATGACTCAGGCAAGAATTGCTGAAACTGAGAAGTATGCACATGTAACCTTCTTCTTTAACGGCGGTGTAGAAACTCCTAACGCAGGCGAGGACAGAGTGCTTGTTAACTCTCCTAAGGATGTAGCAACCTACGACTTAAAGCCTGAAATGAGTGCTTACGAAGTATGTGATAAATTAACTGCAGCAATTCGTTCTGACAAGTATGATGTGATTATCATTAACTTCGCTAATCCGGATATGGTTGGACATACCGGTGTGGAAGCAGCTGCAATCAAAGCGGTAGAAGCAGTGGATGAGTGTGTAGGCAAGGCAGTAGAGGCAATCAAGGAAGTAGGCGGCGTTATGTTTATCTGTGCTGACCACGGTAATGCAGAGCAGTTAGTAGACTACGAAACCGGCGATCCTTTCACCGCACATACTACCAATCAGGTACCTTTCATCTTAGTAAACTATGATGAGGCTTATACCTTAAAAGATGGCGGATGTCTGGCAGACATCGTTCCTACGCTGATTGAGATTATGGGTAAGGAACAGCCTGTAGAGATGACCGGAAAGTCACTTTTGATTAAGAAATAATCATATAGAAAATATTGGAAAAGGACTGTCGTAGGACGGTCCTTTTTGATGAGTTTTATTGATGAAAAAAAGTACATTTGAATATTACTTTTTTGTAGACATACAAAAAGACACTGTGATAAAATAATTCCACAAAAGTGTAATATAAAAATCAGCACGAAAGTAAGAAATAAATAGATAATCTAATGACTGAGGAGGTTGGAATTATGAAAAGAGTAAGGCAGATTTTATTTACGGCACTGGCAATAGGGTTATTCTTTGGCATGATACCCTTGCGTGCGACGGCAGCTGAGCTAAGCGGAGTTTATGTAAGCGGTCAACAGTTAAATTATGATACATATTATTTGACGAATGCTGACGGAACCATTACTACAACGGCTGAAGCAGGTGCTGACAATTATAATGTGTTTTTGACGAAGGATGCAGATAATTCCCAAAATATTCTGACCTTGAATAATGCAACAATTCAAGGTGTGGCAAGCGTAGAGAATGGAGCAGGTATTTCTTATAGTGATTACTATGAAGGATATTCATTGGATATTATCTTAATCGGAGAAAATACAGTTACAGCTGCTGATACGGTGGCTGATTATTCTTTTGGTATTTATGTGTCTAGTAGATTGACTATCAACGGAGACGGACTTACTGTCGAATCTAAGAATGCAAATATTGATAGCTGCGGTATTTTTGCTGTTTGGGAATTGTCAATTTCTAGTGGAACGATTAATGCTGTGGCGGGAGATGCCGTAACGAATTCCTGTGGTATTGGAACAAATGAAACGATTATTATTAGTGGAACTAATACTTCCGTAACAGCCATGGGCGGCAATGCGTCAAACGGAAACAGTTCCGGTATTGCGTCTGTTTCCGGCAAGGTGGAGATTTCAGGTGGTACTGTAAAGGCTTATGGTAAAACAGCTGCGGCATCGGATGCCAGTGATACAACAACCGGTATCAGTCATGGTATTGGTGCAGTTGGCGGCGTTACCATTAGTGGCGGTACTATTACTGCAAATGCTTATACGACAGATGCAGATACTGCAAATTATAACAGCTATGGTATTGGATCAGAAGGAACGATTACGATTAGTGGCGGTACTATCGTGGCAAATGGCGGATTAGCAGTCAATGGAGAGAGCTTTGGTATTGGTGCCACCGGAGATTTTGATATTAGTGGTGCTGCGGATATTCAGGCAAAAGGCGGTAATGCATCGAAGGGAAGTAGTTATGGTATTGGTATAGCAAATACCCATCATGTTAATCCTCCTGCACCGGGAGACACATCACAACCTACCGGTGGCAGCATGACGGTTGATGGTGAAACTGCGAATGTTAAGGCTGAAGGAGGACCGGCACCCTTAGGCAAGAGTTTAGGTGTGGGTACTACGGATAATGTATCTGTGAATGAGGGTACCTTATACGGAAAAGGCGGCGAAGGCAGCAAAGGCTCCGGCGGTATTGTTGTTGGCGGATCTTTAACCGTAAGCGGAGCTGTGGACGGTACTGCAGGTGATTCCGAAGAATCTGTAGGTGTCGGTGTAAAAGGAAAAAATGGAGACGACAACAGTATTATCATAAATGGTGGTAGCCTGTCCGGAACTGCAGGAAATTCCAGTGGTACAGATATGGATAGTATGGGTATTGCTGCGGAAGGCAATATTATAGTGAATAATGGTTCGCTAAATGGTACGGGTGGAGACTCAAGCAATGGAAGAAGTTTGGGTGTGGCATCTTTTAAAAATATATATGTACAAGATGGCGATGTAACAGGTCAGGGAGGTTCGGCAGACACTGATAGTATGGGTGTCGGAGGAAATGGAGATGTTACCTTTGTAGATTCAATAGTCAATGCAACCGGCGGTATAGCGCTTAGAAGCAGTTACGGTATAGGCTCGGATGGAAATCTTTCTATTAACGGAGGGACAGTAAAACTGAGCGGTGGTACTTGCGGAACGAATGGTATCAGCTTTGGCGGAGGGGCTCAAGGAGCTTTAAATTTGACGGATTCCAATTTGCAGGCATTCGGTAATACAGGTGCTTTAGGTGGTAAAACAGGATTCACGAACAGCAACTCAAATACATATAAGTTGTTTGTAGGAAATAGCGTCAATGAAGCTAATGTGTGGAATAATCAAAATACCATAAGTTTATATAAATATGTAACGAATACAAGTGAATTTTGTACCATTACTTTTGTAGCAGGCGAGGGAACGGGTACGATGAATCCTTACATGGTCATCAAGAACGTAGCGGTTACTTTGCCGGCAAATGGCTTTGATGCACCGGCAAATAAAATATTTGATTGCTGGATGATTGATGATGCAGAGTATGCACAAGAGGATGAATATACTGCAAGTGGAAATGTAACTGTAACTGCGCAGTGGAAATATATTACTTATGAAGTAACCTATGATGCAGGAGGCGGCACAGGCACTATGAGTACCGAGGCGGCGACAGCAGGTCAGGAATTTACTCTGCCTGCAAATGGCTTTACTGCTCCGGAAGGCAAGAAATTTAAGGCATGGAGCATCGGAGGAACTGAGTATGCACCGGGTGCTGCCTATACCTTTACAGAAGCGACTACAGTAAAGGCAGTATGGGAAGATTTAGAAAAATACACTGTTCTTTACGAGGCTAACGGTGGAACAGGCAGTATGAACTCTGCAGAGGTATTTATCGGTTCAACTTATAATTTGGCAGATTGCACATTTGTTGCTCCGGAAAATCAGAAGTTCAAAGCATGGCAGATTGGTGAGACTACATACGCAGAAGGCGCACAGATTACTGTTACTGCAGATGTGACTGTAAAAGCTTTGTGGGAAGATATTACTTATGTAGTATCCTATGACGCTAATGGCGGAAGCGGAACCATGACAGATGCAATTGCGACAAGTGGTAAAGAATTTACGTTGCCGATATGTGGTTTTATGGCTGCGGAAGACATGCAGTTTAAAGCATGGGATGTTAACGGAACAGAATATCAGGCAGGAGATAAAGTTACGTTTACAGCAAATACAACAATAAAGGCAGTTTGGGAAAGGGTATCTCCGATTTATTCAATGACCAGTATCGTTCCGCCTGTATTTGAAGGAAGTGGTACGGTAGTAGCTACCTCTGATGGTGAATTCAGCGAGTTCCGAAAGGTGGAAATAGACGGAAATGAAATTCGTAAGGATGTAGATTATACTGCTGTAAGCGGAAGTACCATTGTTACTTTGCAGGAAGAGTATTTAAAGACTTTGGCTGTAGGTCAGCATGAAGTAAAAATTATCTTTGTAGATGGTGAAGTTTCAGGGAATTTTGAAGTGAAAGAGGCTGTTAAGCCGACTACAACCCCGGAAGTTACGGCAACACCGGCACCGACTACAACCCCTGAAGCTACGGAAACACCGACACAAAAGCCGACACAAAAGCCGGCAGATGCTCCGGCACCGACTGCAGCACCCACGGCAGCGCCGACCGAAACACCTACACAGACACACGTTAGTCCTAAGACCGGTGCGGAAGATATGAGCATGGCTTTGGCTATAGTAGTTATGATTTTAGCTGCAAGTGGTATGGTAGCATGTGTAAAAAAGAAATAATATAATATGATTTTATAGCAGAGACCGCTTGTAATTACAGGCGGTCTGGCTTTATGGTAAGGAGAATTACGGAGGAAATAGTGGAATGGTACAGGTAACATTAGGAACAACCGGGATTACAGTAGAGAAGAATTCATTTGGTGCATTACCAATACAGCGAATAACTAAAGAAGAAGCAGTGAAGCTTCTTCGCAAGGCGTATGAACATGGTGTGACTTTTTTTGATACAGCCAGATTTTATACGGACAGTGAAGAAAAAGTTGGTGAAGCATTTAAGGGGATGCGAGAGAAGGTATATATTGCCACCAAGACAGGCGCTGCTACGGTAGAAGGATTTTGGAAGGATTTGAATACATCTTTAACGAATTTGCAGACTGATTATATTGATATCTATCAGTTCCATAATCCCTCATTTTGTCCGAAACCGGGGGATGGCAGCGGCTTGTATGAAGCGATGCTGGAAGCTAAAGAAAAAGGCATGATTCGTCATATCGGCATTACCAATCATCGACTGAATGTTGCCTGGGAGGCAGTAGAAAGCGGTTTATATGAAACCTTACAGTTTCCGTTCTGTTATTTGGCTACGGAGAAGGATTTAGCTTTGGTAGATGCATGTAAGGAAAAAAATATTGGTTTTATTGCCATGAAAGCTTTGTCCGGAGGACTCATTACCAATTCGGCAGCAGCGTATGCATTTCTGGCACAGTATGATCATGTACTTCCGATTTGGGGTGTACAGAGAGAAGCAGAGTTAGATGAATTTTTAAGTTACATAGATAATCCGCCCACTATGACAGAGGAAATTAAGGCTGTTATTGAAAAGGACAGAACGGAGCTTTTAGGGGATTTCTGCAGAGGATGCGGTTATTGTATGCCTTGCCCGGTGGGAATTGAAATCAATAATAGTGCCCGTATGAGTCTGATGATTCGGCGTGCACCTTCGGCCGCACAACTGACTCCGGAGTGGCAGGAGAAAATGCTGCTGATTGAGAAATGTTTACATTGCAATCAATGTAGTGCAAAATGCCCTTACGGTTTGGATACACCTGTTTTGCTTCAAAAGAATTTACAGGATTATAAAGAAATTTTAGCCGGGAAAGAATATTAAGTAATGAATACTACAAATAAGAAGAAAACATTTATTACAAAGCCGATAGGAATAGGATTGTTGGCTATTTTGTGTTGCCTGTTATGGGGCAGTGCTACGCCGGCAATCAAAATCGGTTATGAGTGGTTCGAAATCGGAACCACTGACATAGCATCCAGAATTTTGTTCGCAGGAGTTCGTTTTATATTGGCAGGTGTACTGACAGTGATTTTTGGAAGTATTATTGCCGGTAAAACATTGATTCCGCAAAAAAGTTCTTGGGGAATGATTTATAAGTTAGGTCTGGTTCAAACAGTATTTCAGTACATTTTCTTTTATATGGGACTGGCATATACGACAGGTGTAAAATCTGCGATTATCAATGGTTCCCAGACCTTCATAGCGATTCTTATGGCTTGCCTGTTGTTTCGGTATGAAAAGCTGACCATGCAGAAATTTATGGGATGTCTGATTGGCTTTGCGGGTGTAATAGTAATTAATTTTGATCCGAACGGCTTGACCGGTGGGTTTACATTGCGTGGAGAAGGAGCTATTTTAGTTGCTGCTATAGCTTATGCCTTGTCATCTGCGTTGGTAAAAAAATATTCACAGAAAGAAAGTCCCGTTGTGTTAAGTGGTTATCAATTTGCATTTGGCGGTATCATAATGACCATTTGCGGATGGCTTATGGGAGGACAGTTAACCGGTTGGTGTTTAAAGTCAATAGTATTATTGATTTACATGGCATTGATTTCTTCCGTAGCATATTCCGTGTGGGGGATTTTATTAAAGCACAATCCGGTGGGAAAGGTTGCGGTGTACTCCTTCACAAATCCTATTTTTAGTGTGCTTTTGTCTTTTGTATTTTTAAAGGAAAGTTCATCTTTCGGTTGGGAACTGTTAGTGGCACTTGCACTGGTGTGTGGCGGTATTTATCTGGTGAATAGAGTGAATGAATAGCATAAATTACCTCCTTATGGACATACTATTTGAAATAGTGAACATAAGGAGGCTTTTTTATGCTGAAATTGGAGATTGTGGGAATTTGTGGCAGGGAAATATTGGATTCCAGGGGAAATCCTACGGTAGAAGCTCAAGTGCGTGTCAGAAATACGGCGGATGGTTCTTTTTACAAGGGGCAGGCGGCAGTACCGTCAGGTGCCAGCACCGGAAAGTTTGAAGCGGTAGAACTACGTGATGGGGAACCGCGGTACTTTGGTTTAGGAGTTCGTCATGCCGTTCGAAATATTCATGAGAAAATTGTGCCGGTGCTGCTTGGAAAAAACGCGCTGAAGCAGGCTGAGATTGACCGACTTCTGATTCAGACGGATGGGACAGATAATAAGGGGAATTTGGGGGCAAATGCCATGCTTTCTGTTTCGCTGGCAGTGGCGCATGCGGCGGCAAATGCTATGAAATTACCATTATACAGATATTTGGGCGGTGTCAATGGTGTGAAGCTGCCGGTACCTATGATGAATATTATGAATGGAGGCAAGCATGCTTCCAATACTGTGGATTTTCAGGAATTTATGATTATGCCGGTGGGTGCTTGTGATTTTAAAACAGGGCTTCGTATGTGTGCGGAAGTATATCACCACTTGAAGAAACTTTTGGAAAGTAAGGGTCTGTCTACCGGTGTGGGTGATGAGGGCGGTTTTGCTCCTAATTTACCGGATGCGGAAAGTGTACTTGCATTAATGGAGGAAGCTGTAGAAAAGAGTGGATATCGCGTAGGAGATGATATTCAGTTTGCGCTGGATGTGGCTGCCAGCGAGCTATATGAAGAAAAGAGTGGGCTGTATCGATTCCCCGGCGAAAGTAAGCTAAAGGGAGAAGAAATTACCCGAACCACAGAGGAAATGTTGCAATATTATGAAAAATTAATTGAACGTTTCCACATTGTATCTATCGAGGATGGTCTGGCAGAAGAAGACTGGGATGGTTGGCAGGCCATGACAAAACGCCTCGGAAAGAAGGTGCAGTTGGTAGGAGATGATTTGTTTGTTACCAATGTAAAGCGTTTGGAGGCAGGAATTAAACTACATGCCGGAAATGCTATTTTAGTAAAGGTAAATCAAATCGGTACTTTGACGGAGAGTCTGGAAGCGGTGGCTATGGCAAAAGAGCATGGTTTCCGCACAATTATTTCACATCGGTCCGGAGAAACGGAGGATACAACGATTGCTGATATAGCGGTAGCCTGCAATGCGGGGCAAATTAAAACAGGTGCACCCTGTCGAAGTGACAGAGTGGCGAAGTATAATCGGTTATTGCGGATTGAGGAAGAATTAGGCGGTTACCAAGAGAGTAGGAGCATTTAGAGACTTTTCATGGAAAGGATTAAGAAATACCGTATGAAAAGTTAAAAAAACAGTTGAAATTGTTAGTTTTCTATGCTACAATCATCCTTGCATGATTTAAGATTGTATCAATCTGTCTGAAAACAGATTGTAGAATATAAGCGCTCGACTAGGAGGTGTGGTATGGGAGCACTCAGAATGATTTTAACAATTTTATTTATTGTGGTATGTATCGCTATGACAGTGTTGGTATTGATGCAGGAAGGTAAGTCTGCCGGACTCGGAGCTATCAGCGGAGCGGCTGAAACTTACTGGGGAAAGAACAAAGGACGTTCCATGGAAGGTATGTTGGTGAAGCTCACAAAGATTTGTGCAGTATTGTTCATGGTTCTTGCAATCGTATTAAACTTGAATGTATTTTAAGTAAACACGAAGGACACTCTTAGCGATTAAGGGTGTCCTCTTTTATTGCACGGGCTTTTCTACGTTCGTGACTATTCATACACTACGGGTATCTATATGTGAGTTGCGTGACTTTGGGAGAGGTTTTAGAAATTCTTAGTCTCTCTCCTAAATATCAGCGACAATCGGACACGGATGTCCGATTGAGGTGCAATTGAGCATGGATGCGAATTTGCACCGACGCGTCACTGGTCATAAAATTGCCGAGAGAGACTTAGAATTTCTTAATCCTCGGACGTAGGAACAAACTCACATATAGATACCTGTAGTGTAGTAGTCCACGAACGCAGAAGAGCACCGGCAGAAAACGGAGAAGGTATGAGTAAGGATATTAGAGATAAGAGAAAAAAGGTAATCTGTGATTTGGTGGCGGATTCGCTGTATGTTCCTATGAAGGAAAAGGAACTGGCAGTTTTTTTGCAGGTAGCGAAAACGGATAAGGATGAATTTCATAATATATTGGAAGAACTTCTGGCAGAAGGAAAATTAATGCT
Source organism: Acetatifactor sp. (assembly GCA_045123675.1). Lineage (GTDB taxonomy): Bacteria > Bacillota > Clostridia > Lachnospirales > Lachnospiraceae > Acetatifactor. The sequence continues at coordinate 84,754 of JBGVKL010000157.1, forward strand.
TACCCAGAAGGGCAAGTATATGAAGGGGAACGGCAAAGCCATGGTGGGGACCTTTATCAGTAATGCCAAGGGCTTTGGTTTTGTGGAAATCGAGGGGCAGGAAGAAGATTACTATATTCCGGAGGATAAGGTAAACGGAGCTTTCCATAAAGATACAGTTCAGATTGCCATGCTGGGTGCCCAGACAGGAAAACGAAAAGAGGCACAGGTGGTGAAAATCATTGCCAGAGGGATGACACAGATTGTGGGTACTTATGAGGCTTCTAAGAATTTTGGGTTTGTGGTGCCGGATAATGGTAAGCTGTCGCAGGATATTTTTGTGCCCAAAGAACGTTCTAAGGGAGCTGTCAGCGGACATAAGGTAGTAGTGGAGCTGACGGATTACGGTAGTGCCACCAAAAGTCCGGAAGGAAAAGTAGTTGAAATACTTGGACATATTAATGATCCGGGTGTGGATATTATGGCTATTGTGCGTGGTTATGAGTTGCCCATGGAATTTGGCGAAAAGGTATTAAATCAGGCAGAACGTGTATCGAAGGATGTTTCAGGTGCAGACAGAGAAGGCCGTAAGGATTTACGAGAACTTACCATGGTAACTATAGATGGTGAGGATGCCAAGGACTTGGACGATGCAGTCAGTGTATCCTTTGATGGAGAAAAGTATCACTTGGGAGTGCATATTGCGGACGTAACCAATTATGTGCAGGAAAATTCAGCACTGGACAGGGAGGCTTTGAAAAGGGGCACCAGTGTGTACTTGGTAGACAGAGTAATCCCTATGTTACCCCATGTTTTGTCCAACGGTATCTGTTCCTTAAATGAAGGAGTGGACAGACTGGCACTCAGCTGTCTGATGACCATTGACAAAAAAGGTGAAATTACGGATTATGAAATCTGTGAGTCGGTTATTAGAGTAAATAAGCGTATGAGCTATACCGCAGTGAAAGCGATTCTGACAGAAAAGAACGTGTATGAAGCACATCCGGAGTACGAACAGTACAGAGAATTAGAGGATATGTTTAAGCTTATGGAAGAATTGTCCGGATTGCTTCGCGCAAAGAGAAGAAAGCGCGGTGCGGTGGATTTTGATTTCCCGGAATCTAAGATTATTCTGGATAAAAATGGTGTTCCTCTGGAAATCAAGCCTTATGAGCGAAATGTGGCAAACATGATTATCGAGGATTTTATGCTGGCGGCAAACGAAACGGTGGCACAGCATTTTTACTGGATGGAGCTGCCTTTTGTCTATCGAACCCATGATACACCGGATGCGGAGAAAATCCAGAAGCTGGTTACCTTTATCCGTAATTTTGGATATTCCATGAAGAGTATCGGAAGAGAAGGCGGTAAGGTATCCTCGGAAGAAGTGCATCCGAAGGAGATTCAGAAGCTTTTGGATAAAATCGCAGGTACCCCGGAGGAGGCCTTGATTAGTCGCCTGACGCTGCGTAGTATGAAGCAGGCCAAGTACAGTGTGGAAAGCAGCGGACATTTTGGATTGGCGGCACAGTATTACTGTCACTTTACCTCGCCCATCCGCAGATACCCGGATTTACAGATTCATCGTATTATAAAGGAACAATTGCGCGGCAGACTGACCGGGGAACGAATTGGACATTACTACGGTATTTTGCCGGAGGTAGCGAAGCATTCTTCCCAAACGGAACGTCGTGCAGATGAGGCGGAAAGAGAGACGGATAAGCTCAAAAAGGCAGAGTATATGGAGGCACATTTAGGAGAAGTGTTTGAAGGTGTGGTATCCGGTGTGACTGCCTGGGGAATTTATGTGGAGCTTCCGAATACAGTGGAAGGACTAATTCATGTTGCAAAACTTCCCGGAGACTATTATTATTATAAAGAGGAAACCTACGAGATGGTGGGGGAAGATACCGGACGTACCTTTAAGCTGGGTATGAAAGTAAAGGTTAAGGCGGTATCTACCGATAAATTAACCAGAACCATTGATTTTTCGTTGGTGGAAGAGGAATAGAAAGCCGATAGGGGTGGTAAAATGGGTAAAGAAGAATTAAAATTAGTTGCAAACAATAAAAAGGCCTACCATGACTTTTTTATTGATGAAAAATATGAAGCGGGCATTGAACTGCATGGTACGGAAGTAAAAAGTATCCGTATGGGTAAGTGTAGTATTAAGGAGTCCTTTATCCGTATTGAAAAAGGAGAGGTATTTGTATACGGTATGCACGTAAGTCCGTATGAGAAGGGGAACATTTTTAACAAGGATCCGCTACGTGTGAAGAAGCTTTTACTTCATAAGGCTGAGATTAACAAGCTGGCCGGCAAGGTGGCAGAAAAGGGTTATACCCTGGTGCCTTTGCAGGTGTATCTGACCAGAGGTAAGGTAAAGGTGGAAATTGGTCTGGCACGTGGTAAGAAGCTGTACGATAAGCGTCAGGATATTGCCAAGAAGGATATGAAGCGTGAGGCAGAGAAAGAATTCAAGATTCGAAACTTGTAAAATTTATAAAAATTTAACAATGAGTTGAAGGATTTGGAAGGCTTCGTTACTTGCAAAGAGACATAGAATATGTTAAGATAATGTTGCAAAAGCAGTTCGTTAAGGATGCGGAATGCTTGCAAATAAATCCGGGCTAGTAAAGGTTTCGACAGGGGTCTTGCAGCTGGAGAAGCTATCCGTTGCGACACGTTAATCGCAAAACTAAAAATAAACGCTGAAGATAATTTAGCTTACGCTGCCTAATGGCAGTTGTCCGCCCTAGGGCACTCACACCTTAGGTGTCGGGCATCGACTATGTGAGAAACGACATGCACTAAGCTTTGCGTGTATGGGCGTAAAATGAAGCTACTGAATATGTAGGGCTGTTTGTTTCCCTGCATAGGAGGGAACAGGAGGGGGCGAGCCCCACCGCAATAACAAACTATGATAGTAGAAGGACAGGGAATGGGCTTTTGGACACGGGTTCGACTCCCGTCTGGTCCACTGAAGGCAATCGCAAAAGCGGTTGTCTTTTTTACGCGGAAAGGGATGAAATATATGAATCAGGACAAAAACAAATTAGGCGAGGGCAGTGTAGGAAAACTTTTGTTTCGATTGGCGCTGCCGGCAATTGTGGCGCAGTTAGTAAATCTGCTGTATAACATGGTGGATAGAATTTATATCGGACATATTCCGCAGAGCGGAGACTTGGCGCTAACCGGTCTGGGATTATGCTTTCCGGTACTTATGATTGTGACGGCTTTTGCACAGTTAATCGGCGGCGGAGGAGCTCCTCTTGTGGCAATTCATATGGGCAGGGGAGAAAAGGAAGAGGCGGAAAAGATACTGGGAAGTGGTGTGGCCATGCTTACGGCTATTGCGCTTGTGATTACGGTAGTGCTTCTGTTTGCTACGGAGCCGGTACTTCGTCTGTTTGGTGCCAGTGACCAGACTTTGCCTTTTGCACAGGATTATCTGGAAATATATATTGTGGGTACTATTTTTGTGTTATTTTCGCTGGGATTGAATCCTTTTATTACTACCCAGGGATTTTCCAAGGATGCTATGAAAACGGTACTAATCGGTGCAGTTTGTAATATTATTTTGGACCCGGTTTTTATTTTTGGGTTTGATATGGGAGTGAAGGGGGCAGCACTTGCAACCATTCTATCTCAGGGAATTTCTGCGGTATGGGTAGTTCTGTTTCTGACAGGAAAGAAATCTATGCTGCATATTAAGAAACAGTATTTAAGAATTGATTTTAAGATTTTACTGCCGGTAATGGCGCTTGGGGTATCTCCTTTTATTATGAGTGCGACGGAAAGTGCCATTAATATTGCGTTTAATATGTCTTTGTCACGTTTCGGAGGGGATGTGGCGGTGGGAGCCATGACTATTCTTGCAAGTATTATGCAGCTGCAAATGATGCCGGTGCAGGGGCTTTCCCAGGGAGCCCAGCCTATTATGAGTTATAATTATGGTGCGGGAAATATAGACAGAGTGAAAAAGGCTTCCGGACTTTTGTTCTTATGTTGCTTTGGTTATACCATGCTGTTTTGGCTGGCGGTGCAGTTGTTTCCGGAAGTTTTTGTGCGAATCTTTAATGATTCAGAGGAGCTTTTAAATACTACCGTATGGGCGCTTCGTATTTATATGGCGGTTTCAGGTTTGTTTGGTATCCAGATGGCGGTGCAGCAGACATTTGTTTCTCTTGGACAGGCGAAACTATCATTGTTTATTGCCTGCCTGCGAAAGATTATTTTACTGATTCCGCTGATTTTAATTTTGCCTTTATTCTTTGAAAATAAAGTATTTGCGGTGTTTTTGGCGGAGCCGGTGGCAGACTTTATTTCGGTAACAACGGCAGGAACCTTATTTGCACTAAATATACGACAAATATTGGCGAAAAAGGCAAAAATTGAAAAAGAAGCATAGATATTCGAGAAAACGCTTACAATATGAATAAATAAACAAATATACGCATAAAAAGCAAAAATATGCATAAAATTATACATTCTTTAAAAATAAACTTTATTTCGATAGAGGAATGACGTGTTGAAGTTTGCTTGACAGATTTGGCTAAATTATTTATTATTTAACCTATACTTGTTTATAGGAATACCATGATGGAGTGGGTAAGACATTATCTGCTCTATTTTTGAGTTGGAGCGAAGGAATGGTTTCATTAAAATATGCCAAGGAATATCGCCTTGATACTTTTACGGATGAACGTGGTAAAGTGAAAGACTGTACGGTGTATATCGGTCCCTTGTATGAGTGGAGTATGCCGGAAGAACAGCGAAAGCGTCTTCGTGGCAGGCTGACAGTTATGACCATTGGACAGGCAGTTTTATTTATCAGCAGTATTTGGAATTATAACGATTTGTCCAGATTATGGTGGGTCATGTTACCCTACGCCTGTTTGTTATTTGTGTTTTTGTATCTGGCGACGGTTTGCTACAATTTATTTACGGTAAAGGGGCAGTTCCACAGAGAACAGAAGGATAAGACCGTGGACCGTATGAAGGCCTGTAGTGTTATGGGAGCTATTCTGACCGGATCGTCTTTTTTATCCGCAACCATATCTCTGCTTGCAGGGTTGGTGCATATTCAGATGTGGGACGTATGGTTTATTATTACGGAAGCGGTTCTGCTTACAGTGTTTCTGTATGAAGCAAAGCTCTCCAAACTATTACAGGTACGTGAACTTTCCAATCCCAAAGCACAGGAGTGGAAGGACAGGTAGTGCGAGAAAGGGTACCCTTTCTATTTAAGAATAATCACAGATTATTCTTAAAACAATATTAACAGATATTAGGCAGCTTTTGCTTGATATAAATTTAAGTGGCGTTTTACGCCAAAAACATATAAGGAGGAAATTCTATGAAAAACAGTTTTATTAAAAAACTGGCTCTCGCTATGACTGCTGTTATGGTTGCAGGTTCTTTAAGCGCTTGTGGCGGCAGTGATGCCGGTACCGACGCTCCCAGTACCGAACAGCCGAAGGATCAGGTTGAGAGCTCATCTTCAGAAGTTGCTACACCTTCAGATGATACCGTGGCAACTCCTGCGACTGATGCCGGAGAAACTCTTGTAGTTGGCTATGCTCCGTTCTCCAGCAAGTTCAGTCCTTTCTTTGCCCTGACCGCATACGATCAGGACGTTGCATCCTTTGTTTCATTAGGATTATTAGGTACTGACCGTGAAGGTAATGTTGTGTTGAACGGTATTGAAGGTACTGTAACACCTTACAACGGAACAGATTATACCTACTATGGTATTGCAGACTGTGCAGTAACAGAGAATGCAGACGGAACCGTATACTATGATTTCACCATGAGAGATGATATTGTATTCTCCGATGGTAATGCTATGACCATTGATGACGTTATCTTCTCTATGTATGTATTGTCTGACCCGACTTATGACGGAGCATCAACATTCTATGCTCTTCCTATTCAGGGTATGGATGATTACCGTGGCGGTATGGTTACCTTGGCTAATGCTATTTATTCCGCAGGCCAGGATAATGCAGATTTCACATACTTTACCAAAGAGCAGCAGGATGCTTTCTGGGCAGCAATCCCGGCAGCAGGCGAGGCTTTTGTAAAGGATATTACCAGCTATTGTGTAACGAACTATGCAGATTATCTTGCAGCAGTAGATAACAGTGAAGTTGCACTTGGTATGTTTGTATGGGGCTTTGGTGCACCCAGCGACGATGGAAAGACCATCACCGGCGCAGTAACCGGTAACGTATATAACTGTGCAGATGTAACTTACGCAGATTACTGGACAGAAATGGATGCAGCTTACGGCGGAGATCTTCAGACTATGTCTGATACTGAAACTGCAAACGTTACTTTCTTCGGATGCTTAACCGAGCTTTATCCTGAATTTGCAGTAGGTGTTAATACAGGCGATTCTGCTCCCAGCATTTCCGGTATTCAGAAGACCGGCGATTACTCTATGAGAATCGTACTTGACAAGGTTGATGCAACTGCTATTTATCAGTTGCCTGTAACTATTGCTCCTCTTCACTACTATGGTGACGAAGCAGGTTTCGACTTTGACAATAACTACTTTGGTTTCACAAAGGGTGATTTGTCCAGCGTTAAGGCTGTAACTACCAAACCTCTTGGTGCAGGTCCTTATGTATTTGAAAGCTATGAGAACGGTGTTGTTACCTTCAAGGCTAACCCCAACTACTACTTAGGATGTCCTGAAATTGAAACAGTTCTCTTCAAGGAAGTAGATGAAGCAGATAAGTTAACCGGTATTGCAGCAGGTACTCTTGATATTTCTGACCCTTCTATGTCAGTAAGTGTTCTTGAGAGTATTAAGGGCTACAACTCTAATGGAGACATTAAGGGTGATGTTCTTTACACCAGCTTAGTAGATAACCTTGGTTACGGTTACATCGGTATCAACTCTAACAACGTTAAGGTTGGTGACGATAAGGCAAGTGAAGCATCTAAGAACTTAAGAAAGGCTTTTGCAACCGTATTTGCTTCTTACCGTGATACTGTTATTAACTCTTACTACGGACAGATGGCTTCTGTTATTCAGTATCCTATTTCCAATACTTCATGGGCAGCTCCGAAGCCTGCGGATGAAGGATACCAGTTGGCATACTCTGTTGATGTAGATGGCAATCCTATCTATACCACAGATATGACAGACGAGCAGAAGTACGAAGCAGCATTAAATGCAGCAGTTGGCTTCTTAAAGGCAGCCGGTTACACCTACGATGAAGCAGCAGGTATCTTTACTGCAGCTCCTGCAGGTGCTGAAATGACCTATGAAGTAATTATCCCTGCAGACGGTGTTGGTGATCACCCTGCATTCGGTATTTTAACTGCAGCTAAGGAAGCATTTGCTTCTATCGGTATTACTATTGAAATCAATGACCCTTCAGATTCTAACTACATTTGGACTGTATTGGAAGCAGGCGAAGGTGAAATGTTTGCTGCAGCTTGGGGTGCAACCGTAGACCCTGATATGTATCAGATTTACCACTCAAGCAATGTAGTAGGTTTACCGGGAGCTACCGGTTCTAACCACTATGCAATCCAGGATGAGACATTGGATACCTTGATTATGGAAGCACGTAACAGTGTAGACCAGTCATATCGTAAGGCAACTTACAGGCAGTGTCTTGATATCATCATGGACTGGGGTGTTGAAATCCCTACCTATCAGAGACAGAATGCTATCGTATTCGGTTCTGAAAGAGTAAATATGGATACTGTTACTCCGGATATTACTACATTCTGGGGTTGGATGAACGACATCGAGAAGTTACAGATGAAGTAATCCTTATTTATAAAAAAAGTGCTGTGGACAAGAGCCCGTACAAGGGGCTCTTGTCTTGCAGCTTAAACTTATTTTCCGGTGTCTGGTATTCAGAAGGGACCGGACGAAAGAAAATATAGGTGGTGTTTTATGGGCAAATTTATTGCAAAACGATTGGCATTTAGCGTTGTAATTTTATTTTTCGTGACATTTATCATATATACCTTGGAATGCTCTTTGCCGTCGGGTTACATTGAAACAACTGCGAGACAGTTGGCAACCCAGCCGGGTACCACAAAAAGTGCTCAGGACTGGATTAATGAATTGAATGCACAGTATGGTATGGACAAGGGTATTGTGCAGGGTTATTTTGTATGGCTTGGTAACAGCTTACGTGGTAATTTCGGTGATAGCTGGAGTCAGACCATTCCGGTTACGGACTTATTTAACAAATGTATCTGGTACAGCTTTGTCATGGGTGCCATTGCATTTGTGCTGCAGATAGTCATAGCAATTCCTTTGGGTGTTTTGGCAGCAAGAAAACAATATAGTATGACGGATTATACAGTAACAGTACTGTCGCTGATTGGTATTTCCATGCCGACATTCTTTGTAGCGACTGTATTTAAGATGATTTTCTCTGTTAAACTGGGCTGGTTTGAACTGGTTGGTATGCAGGGAAGAGATTATGCAAATTTAGATCAATTTGGAAAATTCATGGACTTGGCTTCCCATATGGTATTGCCTATTTTGACACTTACTACGGTAAGTATCGGTAGTCTTATGCGTTATACCAGAACGAATATGCTGGAGGTATTAAATTCCGACTATATTCGTACGGCGCGTGCAAAGGGCTTGCCTGAAAATAAGGTAATCGGACGCCATGCATTTAGAAATACATTAATTCCTTTAGTAACTATTTTGGGCGGTTCTTTACCCGGACTTTTCTCCGGCGCATTGATTACGGAAACTTTATTCGCTATTCGTGGTATCGGTTTCTATTCCTACAATGCGATGGTACAGGGTGATATACCGTTTACCATGTTTTATTTAGCTTTTTCTGCGATTTTAACCTTGTTAGGTAACTTGATTGCGGATATTCTTTACGCTGTGGTAGACCCTCGCGTAAGAGTCAACTAATCGCGGCAAGGAGATGAAAGATGAACAAGAAAAATTTTAATGAAGTATTAAAACAGAGGGAAATCGAAGAAGCAGGAAAGGCTTCTGACGATGGTAAGATGTCTCTGGACAGTACGGAACGTGTAAAGGTACTTAGTCCGGGGCAGTTGGTATTCAAGCGTTTTATCAATAATAAGCTGGCGATTGTAGGTAGTGCAATCTTAATTTTCATGTTTTTGTTTGCTTTTGTAATGCCGTTGTTCTATCCATACAGCCAGACAGAGATTTTCTATAAGTATGACAGCTCCATTGTGGATTACGCAATGGCTTCCGAAAGAACGGAATATACTTTGATGCAGATGAATCCGGAAGATGAAATTCACTACACAGTGAAGAATTATCTGACCGCATCTATTAAGGAGCTTCAGGGAGATTTTGCTGTATCAGAGAAGTATTTGGAAGACGAAAATGGGGTAAGCTATCTGGTAAAGGAAAACAGTGAAAATGTATATTCTCTGTATCTTGCACCCAGAACTGTTGTAGGTTCTCTGGTGGGCCAGTTAAAGTATGCAGATTACAATGCTATTCTGAAGGCTTTGACTTATGCTCCCGGTTGTGCAGAAATCGAAGGATTTGAGGCAGCACTTACCTCAGCCATTGATTCCGGCAAGACAGAATTTGAAGTAGACGGTACTACATTTTCTATTGAAGCAGGCAAGAAGCAGACCTACGTAATCCGTAATGCAGAGGGTGGCTTTGTTTACGAGGATAAGGTACTTGGTGCGGAGTTCGAATCTGCAGTAAACAGTAATGTGGCAAACGGTTCTTTCACATACAATAACAAGGATTATTCTATTGTTAAGACCATGGACGGACATACTGTCTATGAAGTGGGAGATATGGAGATTGTTGGTTATCTGACCAACTATGTATTCGACGCTTACGATAATTCGGCTGTGATTACAGATGAATTTAAGTTAAATGCTATCGCTGCAACGGTATCCGGTGATTCCTTTACGGCTGACGGTGTAGAATATACTGTAGTGGAAGAAGAGGAAGAGAGATATATTTATGCGGCTTCTGATGCAACTACTCCTGTAGCAGCATTCTCCAATATGGTTATCCGTAATTATGATGGTACTGATAATCTGGAATTTGCATTTAAAGAGAAAGTGCATGAAGTAGTAGAAGAGTTGGAAACATCCGGTAAGTTGGAAGGCAGCTTTACCTGGGCTATTGCACAGGTAAACAGTGAAGGTGAGTACACACTGGATGCAGAAGGCAATCCGATTAAGGAAGATGTAGAGGTAACTATCGTTAATAAGAACGGCTCTTATGTTATGAGTTGTCCTACCGTAACTTATTTGATTGATATTTTCGCAAAACCTTCCAAGACACACTGGTTCGGTACGGACGGTGACGGTATGGACGTTTTGGCACGTATGATGTACGGTGGACGAGTATCTTTGATCTTCTGTTTCGTAACCATTATTATTGAGATGATTTTAGGTGTTATCATGGGTGGTATTGCCGGTTTCTTCGGAGGCTGGGTGGACAATATTATTATGAGAGCAGTAGATGTATTCTATTGTATCCCTTCCATGCCTATTTTGATTATTTTAGGTTCCGTATTTGACTCTTTAAAGATGGAACCCTATACCCGTGTTATGTGGATGATGGCAGTGCTCGGTATTCTTGGCTGGGCAGGTGTGGCTCGTATGGTACGTGGTCAGATTCTTTCTCTTCGTGAGCAGGAATTCATGGTGGCTGCAGAAGCGATTGGTCTTAGAACCAAGCGTCGTATCTTTAAGCATTTAGTACCTAACGTTATGCCGCAGTTGATTGTTACTGCATCTTCAGGACTTGGCGGAATTATTATTACAGAGTCTACACTTTCCTTCTTAGGTTTAGGTGTAAAACATCCTCTGGCTACCTGGGGTACCATGATCAACTCTGTATCTACAGCAGAAGCTATGGTACGTTATACCTATATCTGGATACCTGTAGGTTTGCTGATTTGTTTGACCGTTATTGCATTTAACTTCGTAGGTGATGGTTTGCGTGATGCATTCGATCCTAAGATGAAACGATAGAAAGGGGTTTCGTAATGGCAGAAAAGAAGAAGAAAAATTCCTATATCTCCAGTAAGGAATCCGCAAAGATTTCTCGTTTCAACCGTAAGGTAACGAAGAAGCTGGAGCAGGAAAGAAGAAAGAAGAAGGTAGACCCTTCTGTTTATATGACTAAGATGAGAGATAAGAACAATGTTGTAGAGTTTGATAATGTATGTTCTTACTTCTTTACCGATATTGGTACTGTAAAGGCGGTAGACGGTATTTCCTTTGACATACCGAAATGTTCTACCGTAGGTATCGTAGGAGAGTCCGGTTGCGGTAAGTCCGTAACCAGCTTATCCTTGATGCAGTTGTTACAGCGTCCTCATGGCCAGACTGTAGGCGGAGAAATCCGTTTCAACATCGGCAAGGAGGAAAATGGCAAGGATGCTTACAATATTGTAAAAACTCCTACCGAAATGATGCAGCACATTCGCGGAAACAGAGTTTCCATGATTTTCCAGGAGCCTATGACCAGTCTGAATCCGGTATTCAGAATCGGTTTCCAGGTAGATGAGGTTATTTCCCTGCACAATCCGCAGATGAGCAAGGAAGATGTAAAGGCAAGAACTTTGGAAATGCTTGAGTTAGTTGGTATTGCCAACAAAGAAGGTGTGTATGACATGTATCCTCATGAGCTTTCCGGTGGTATGCGTCAGCGTATTATGATTGCTATAGCACTTGCTTGTGATCCGGAGCTTATTATTGCAGATGAACCTACCACTGCACTGGATGTTACCATTCAGGCGCAGATTCTGGATTTGCTCAAGGACTTAAAGGACAAGATTAACAGTTCTATTATGTTGATTACCCACGATTTGGGTGTAGTTGCAAATATGGCAGATTATGTGGTAGTTATGTATGCAGGCCGTGTAATTGAAAAAGGTACTGCAAAGGAAATCTTTACCAACCCCTGCCACCCTTATACCATTGGTCTGATGAAGTCCAAACCGGTAGTGGGTAGAAAAGTAGAAGAGCTTTATAACATTCCGGGCAGTGTACCGAATCCTATTAATATGCCGAACTACTGTTATTTCAAGGATAGATGTGAAATGTGTGTAGAGAAGTGCTCCGGAGCTTATCCTCCGGAAATCCGTATCAGTGATACCCATGTGGTAAGCTGCTACAAGTACTTCGATAATGGCGAAGTAATGGGTTATCCTCAGTCTGTGGATGTAAAAACTTTATTGTAAGGAGGAAACCGGTTGATGAGTGAAAAAAATATAAATCAGGAACCATTGGTTTCCGCAGAAGAGTTAGCAGATAAGGACAATGTATTAATTGTCAAGAATTTAAAGAAATACTTCCCTATTAAGAAAAGTATTATCTCTAAGAATAACAGTTATGTTAAGGCAGTAGACGGAGTATCTTTCACTATTAAACGTGGTACTACCATGGGTCTGGTAGGAGAGTCAGGCTGTGGTAAGTCTACCACAGGAAGAACCCTGCTCAGACTTCAGGAAAAGTCAGGCGGAGAAGTGTACTTTAACGGTCAGGAGATTTTCTCTCTGAATAAAGAGGAGCTTCGAAAGATTCGTCCCAGTATTCAGATAGTATTCCAGGACCCGTTCTCCAGTTTATCACCCAGACTTCCCATCGGTGAAATTATCGGTGAAGGTGTCAGAGAGCATGGTATTGTGCCTCCGGAAGAGTTTGATGCATATATTACCAGAATTATGAAGGCTTGTGGTTTGCAGGAGTATCATAAGGACCGTTATCCTCATGAGTTCTCCGGCGGACAGCGTCAGAGAATCTGTATTGCAAGAGCGCTGGCTTTGAATCCGGACTTTATCGTGTGTGATGAACCGGTTTCTGCGTTGGACGTATCTATTCAGGCACAGATTATTAACCTGCTTCGTAAGTTGCAGAAGGAATTCAACCTGACTTATTTATTTATTTCTCATGATTTGTCAGTAGTTGAACATATTTCAGACACAGTAGGTGTTATGTATCTGGGCAATATGGTAGAGTATTCCGAAACGGAGAAATTGTTTGAAAAGCCTCTTCATCCGTATACCAAGGCATTATTCTCAGCGATTCCGATTCCGGATCCGGATTACAAGATGGAGCGTATTGTGTTGGAGGGAAGTATTCCTTCACCGGCCAATCCGCCTTCCGGTTGTAAGTTCCACACCCGTTGTAAGGAATGTATGGAAATGTGTAAACATTGCGTGCCGGAGTATCGTGAGGTAGAGGATGGACATTTTGTAGCATGTCACTTGTACAACACTCCGGAGATGAACAAAGAATTTGAGAAGCAGTATGAGAAGAAATAAAGAAAACAAACCGAAATTTGAAGATGACGGCAGAACCATAGCCAATATGAATGTGGAAGGGATGCCCTGGTACAATCCGTCCCGGGACAGAGCCGAGAATGGTGCAGGACAGGACTTTACTGATTTGACACCTTCTGAAAAACGTGCCATGATGCGTGGAATTCTGGCAGCGGCCCTGCTGATCGGAGCGATATTTGTGGGGGGAGCATTTCTGTTTATTCTGTTTTGTACACAGATTTGGTTTGCATAAGAGATTGCAGAGGAGACTTAGGTAAATACTTAAGTCTCTTTTCTGTTTTGCGCGTAGGAGGGATACTTTCTAAAATAATGCTTAAAATATTATAAATTTCTTGCAGTGTGGCACTGTAGTGTGGTAAAATATTAATAAGTGTTGTATTAACGATAGAAGGAGGACAATGGATGAAGAAAAACATATACACAGAAATTACACCAAGGATGTTAGAACTTGCCGATATGACAGAAAAGGCAGATATTATAGATAGTGAACTTTTCACAAAGTATGATGTGAAACGTGGACTTCGCGACGTGAATGGCAAAGGCGTATTGGCGGGACTTACGCATATATCGGATGTGCGTGCGTCTAAGATGGTGGATGGTGTATCGGTGCCGACGGAAGGAAGCCTTTTTTATCGCGGATACAATGTGAAAGATTTAGTGAACGGTTTTGATAAGAACAGTAGCTTTGGATTTGAGGAAATTACATATCTGCTTCTTTTTGATGAATTACCGAATAAAGAAAAATTGGCAGAGTTTAATGATATTATTGCTTTTTATCGTAATATACCAACTTACTTTGTGCGCGATGTTATTATGAAAGCGCCCAGCCGGGATATGATGAATGCTTTGGCAAGGGGTGTGCTTACTTTGTATTCTTATGATGACAAGGCAGATGATACATCACTACCGAATGTGCTCAGACAGTGCATACAGTTGATTAGTATATTCCCCATGTTATCTATTTACAGTTATCATGCTTCAAATCATTTCCATAACGGAAACAGTTTGATTATTCACCAGCCAAGACCGGAATTGTCCACAGCGGAGAATATTTTATATATGCTTCGTCCGGATAGTAAATATACTCCTTTGGAGGCAAAGCTTTTGGACATTGCGTTAGTGCTTCATGCAGAGCACGGTGGTGGTAACAATTCTACCTTTACCACACATGTGGTAACTTCTTCATTAACAGATACTTATTCTGCTATTGCAGCAGCAATCGGTTCCTTAAAGGGTCCCCGTCATGGTGGTGCAAACATTAAGGTTGTGAAGATGTTTGAGGAAATGAAGCAGGTAGTAAAGGATTGGACTGACGAAGAGGAAGTAAGTGATTACCTGAGAAAGCTTTTGCATAAGGAGGCTTTTGACAAGGCGGGATTAATTTATGGCGTAGGTCATGCCGTTTACTCCAAGTCAGACCCACGTGCAGAAGTGTTTAAAGGTTATGTAGAGAAGCTTTCTATTGAGAAGGGGTTGGAAAAGGAATTTGCTTTATATTCCATGGTGGAACGTCTGGCACCTCAGATTATTGCTGAGGAACGCAAGATGTACAAAGGTGTGAGCATCAATGTGGATTTCTATTCCGGCTTTGTATATGATATGTTGGATTTGCCCATGGAATTATATACACCTTTGTTTGCAATTGCACGTATTGCCGGCTGGAGCGCTCACCGTTTGGAGGAGCTTGCCAACAATGGTAAAATCATTCGTCCTGCGTATAAGCCTGTAGGAAGTGACAAAGAATATATACCGATGAGCGAGCGTTAAGAAGGGATGGATAGTTAATGGAAATCAGGGAAATGTTAAAAAGAGTGGACCACACCAAGCTTCAGGCATTTTGTACCTGGGAGGAAATTCAGAAGCTTTGTGAGGAAGCGATAGAGTACGAAACAGCATCTGTATGTATTCCGCCAGCTTATGTGAAAAGAGTGCATGAGGCCTATGGAGAAAAGATTAATATTTGTACGGTTATCGGGTTCCCGCTGGGATATCAGGTGACTGCAGCAAAGGTGACGGAAGCTGTGGAGGCCATCAAACAGGGATGTAATGAAATCGATATGGTGATTAATGTAACTGATGTGAAGAATGGTCTGTTTGATAAGGTGGAAGAAGAAATCAGAGCAGTAAAAGAAGCTTGCGGTGACCATATTTTAAAGGTGATTATTGAAACCTGCTATCTGACAGAGGCAGAAAAGATTGCCATGTGTAAAGCTGTGACCAATGCAGGTGCAGATTATATTAAAACCTCTACCGGCTTTGGTACCGGTGGTGCTACTGTGGAAGATGTGAAGCTGTTTAAGGAGCATATCGGAGAGCAGGTGAAGATTAAAGCGGCAGGCGGGGTTTCATCCTTAGAGGATTTAAAAACGTTTATAGAGCTTGGTTGTGACAGAATCGGTACCTCCAGAGCTATCGGTTTGTGCAAGGGAGAGCTTACCAAGGGATATTAAAATAATTAGAAAATCGAGGGATTTGTACGTCAGTGCAAATCCCAAATTATCATTATGGAGGATTGTATGGAGAATACAGTGATTAAGGAAAGGCTGAAAGCGCTTCGTCAGGCCATGAAGCAGGCCGGTATGGATTATTATATGATGCCTACCGCAGACTTTCATAATTCAGAATATGTGAATGCTTACTTTACCGTAAGAGAATATTTTTGTGGATTTACCGGCTCTAACGGTACCCTGGTGGTATGGCAGGATGGCGCCGGACTTTGGACGGACGGACGTTACTTTATTCAGGCGGAAAAAGAGCTTGAAGGAACCGGCGTGGAGCTGTTTCGTATGCGTAATGAAGGTGTTCCCACCATTGAAGAGTTTTTAAGTGAACACATGCAGGAAGGGCAGACTTTAGGCTTCGATGGACGTGTAGTAGCCACCGGCATCGGTCTGGAGCTGGAAAAAGTGCTTGCGTCTAAGAACATAAAGATTATTTATACGGAAGATGTGGCAGGGGATGTATGGAAGGAAAGACCGGCACTTCCGGCAGGAGAAATTACCGTACTTCCGGCGGATATTACCGGTATGGAATACGAAGAGAAGCTTGCGAAGGTAAAAGAAGGCATGAAAAAGGTAAATGCGGAGGGATTTTTACTGAGTAAGCTGGATGATATCATGTGGCTTTTCAATATCCGAGGCTGTGATGTGGAATGTAACCCGGTGGCATTATCTTATACCTACATTACCATGAAAGAAACTGTGTTGTTTGTGCAGAAGAAGGCATTAACGCCACAGGCAGAAGAGTATCTTTCAAAGAAAAACATCATAGTGAAAGAATATGAAGAAGTTGTTTCCTATCTGAAAAAAATGGAAGGCGGCTGTAAGGTGCTGGCAGACAAACGTTACGTAAGTTATGCCTTATATAAAACATTGGAAGAAAAGCAGCAAATCGTAGATGCATATAATCCTACGGAACTTTTGAAGGCGGTTAAGAATCCGGTGGAGCTTGCCAATATGGAGAAGATTTATCTGAAGGATTCTGCGGCGGTAACAAAGTTTATCTGCTGGCTGAAGAAAAATATCGGTAAGATAGAAATGACGGAAATCAGCGTAGCAGACTATTTGGAAGATTTACGCAGGGAGATTCCGGAGTTTTGGGATTTGTCCTTCCCCAGTATTTCTGCCTATGGTGCCAATGCGGCTATGATGCATTATGACCCTACCCCTCAGAATCAGGCAGTATTAAAGCCGGAGGGCTTATACTTAATTGATTCCGGCGGACAATATCTGGGCGGAACTACGGATATTACCAGAACAGTAGCCCTTGGACCTGTGACGGAAGAGATGAAAAAGCACTATACTTTGACGGCAGCAGGAATGTTGCAAATGTCCAATGCCAAATGGTTGTACGGTTGTACCGGACGAAATCTGGATATTCTGGCCAGACAGCCGCTTTGGAACATTGATGTAGAGTACCAGTGCGGTACCGGTCATGGTGTGGGTTATATATTAAATGTTCATGAAGGTCCCCAGAACCTGACCTGGCATTATATTGAAAGCCGTAAGGAAGCTGTTTTGGAAGAGGGTATGGATGTGACCAACGAGCCGGGTGTGTATATTGCAGGCAGTCACGGTATCCGTATCGAGAATGTTATGGTAGTTAAGAAGGGCAATAAAAATGAATACGGACAGTTTATGCATTTTGATACCCTGACCTATGCTCCTATTGATTTGGATGCCATAGAACCGGCATATTTGACGCAGGAGCAGAAGAATTATTTGAACGAATACCACAAGGCAGTATATGAAAAAATATCACCTTTATTGGATGAAGAAGAGCAGGAGTGGCTGAAGGAAGCGACCCGTTCAATTTGATAAATTTTCTTATGGTATTTATTGACTTTTTTTCTATTCTTTGCGATAATAGAATAGCGAAACGAGGGTTTGTCTTTTTTTCCCTTGTAAAATCAAAATAATCGGTGTAAATGCACCGACATAATACACTATTAAGGAGGACGCAATATGTCAACAAAGGCTTATTATCCGATTAACGAAATCGGTGCTGGCAAAGTAGGTTTTAGCACAACTCGTTCTATCATCGAAGCAGCTTTCTATGGTAACAACGTAGTTAAGGTTAACACCTTAAAAGAAGCTTATGAATTAGCTAAGAATTCACCTGGTACTGTTGTAACAGACATGCCTGTACTTCGTGGTGAAGAATTCGGTCTTGAGAAAGACGCAAAAGTATTATTATTCAACGATGGTGCTGTAACCGGTCGTTACGCAACTGCTCGTCGTATCAAGGGTGAACCCGGTGTTGATGAGAAGAAGCTTGACAAGGTAGTTATGGACGCTATCTATGAGACCCGTTGGAAAACTATGTATCATGCAGAGTGTTTCGTAGGTCTTGATCCTGAATTTATGGTAAAGGCTCATCTTCTTATTCCTGAAGGAGAAGAGAACTTGCTTTACAACTGGATGATCAACTTCCAGTATATGTCAGATGAGTACGTAAAGATGTACAAGAACTCTCAGCCTGTAGGCGGCGGAAACGAAGCAGATATTTATATCTTCTCTGATCCTCAGTGGATCCCAGGCAACAGACCTGACGTTGATTACAGCTGCTTAAGCGATCCTTTAACTCTTTGCTACTTTGATACCAACGCTAACTGTGCAGCTATCCTTGGTATGAAGTACTTTGGTGAGCACAAGAAGGGTACCTTAACCATGGCTTGGGCTATCGCTAACAGAAATGGTTATGCATCTTGCCACGGCGGACAGAAGGAATACATCCTTGCAGATGGTTCTAAGTACGTTGCTTCTGTATATGGTTTGTCAGGTTCAGGTAAGTCTACCTTAACTCATGCAAAGCATAACGGTAAGTACGAAATCAAGGTTCTTCATGATGATGCATTCATTATCAATACCGATACCTGTTCATCTGTAGCACTTGAGCCTACATACTTCGATAAGACTGCAGACTATCCTACCGGATGTGCTGACAATGCTTATTTATTATCTGCTCAGAACTGCTCATGTACCATGGACAGCGAAGGCAAGATTCAGTTAGTAACTGAAGATATCAGAAATGGTAACGGACGTGCTATTAAGTCTAAATTATGGTCTCCTAACCGTGTAGACAAGATTGAAGCTCCTGTAAACGCTATCTTCTGGATTATGAAGGACCCTGTTCTTCCTCCTGTAGTTAAGCTTTCAGGTTCAGCTCTTGCATCTGTAATGGGTGCTACCCTTGCTACCAAGACCTCTTCTGCAGAACGTGTTGCAGCTGGTACTGACTTAAATGCTATCCGTATCGTACCTTATGCTAACCCGTTCAGAACCTATCCTCTGGTTAACGACTATGAGAAGTTCAAGAAGTTGGTAGAAGAGAAGAACGTAGATTGCTACATCGTTAACACCGGTGATTTCATGGGCAAGAAGGTTAAGCCTGCTGATACCCTTGGTATCTTAGAGACCATCGTTGAGAAGAAGGATAACTTCGTACAGTGGGGTCCTTTCTCAGACATTCAGATTATGAATGAGTGGGATGGCAAGACCGGCGACTTTACTCCTGACTTAAAGGATGCAGACTACATCGCAGCTCTTAAGAGCTCTATGCAGACTCGTGTTAAGGCAGTTGAAGATTTCGCAACCAAGAAGGAAGGTTACGACAAGCTTCCTGATGAAGCACTTGATGCATTAAAGAAGATCGTTGCTGAGGCTGATACTCTGTAATATTTTCTAATATGAATTTTAGGCGGAAGTGTAATGCTTCCGCCTTTTTATGTGCAAAAATAGTGGTACAAAAAGTGTAATTGTTAGTGCTTATTTTTTGCCTGTTTCATAAATTGTGTTGTAATTGTGAAATGAATATGGTATACTTTGTTTCACTAACGCACTAAATAAAAAGTGTGGTGAAAGTGAGTAACCGTATATAGTAGTTTTATGGAGGAGAACAAATGAAGAAATTAAAGAAATTAGCACTTTGGTTGATGATGCTTGTTTTGGTATTCTCTTTGGCTGCCTGTGGCGAAAAAGAGGATGATGATTCCAAGAGAGACAGAGACCGCGTGGAAGAAAGAGACGATGAAGACGAGGATGATGATAAGTCCAAGGATGAAGACGAGGAAGATGATGACAAATCCAAGGATGATGAGGATGATAAGTCTAAAGATGATGACGAGAAGCTTAAACCGGAAGCAACAGAAGAGCCTGTAGCAACCGAGGAACCTGTAGCTACAGAAGCACCTCAGGAGGAATTGATTTCTGCAAAAGAATTGATTCTGGAAATTACTGAGGCATCCCAGAATAAGCCGATGACCAGTTGTTCTTATGAGATTGGCATGGACTTTGGTATTAATATGGAAGGCTTCAGCATGGATATGAACATTTCTTCTAAGGGAGATATGTTAATGTCTATGGACCCTTATGTATCCTATACAGAAATGGTTATGCAGATGAAGATGCTGGGACAGGAAAATGTAGAGCTTACCAAAGCATATATGTTGGAAGAAAATGGTGAGGTAGTAACTTATACCAGTATGGGTGAAAATGGTGAGTGGACACGTGAGGCGTCCGGTATGTCTGTAGATGATATGATACAGCAGAATACCATGAGCTATGATTGGCTAACTAATAAGCCTGCGGAAGAATTCGAAATTGATACGGAATTACATACTATTAATGGTAAAGAAACTTACAAGGTAAGTTTGACCCTTACCGGTGAAGAAATGCAGGCCATGATGGATAACATGGGCGGTATGGAAGGTTTGATGGAAGATACCGGAGTACAGGGCATTGATTATACCTTGATTGATGTACCGGCTACATATTATGTGGATACTACTACCCATCAGGTAGTTCAGATGGATATGAACATCGAAGGTATGGGCGAAATGATGACCAAGGTGCTGGAGGAAAGTTTGGCACAGGATCCCAGTATGGCAGGTTATACTATGGAAGTAACTATCGGTGAATTTATTATGTCCTATACCAATATCAGCTATGACCCTGTAGAAGTTCCGGAAATTCCTGCAGAAATTATTGCAATGCAGGGTGGTACAGTTGCTGCCGATGAACCTATCGATTCTGATGACCCGATTAATTTTGAAGATCCGAGTATGACCGGAGAAGAGCCGGGTACAGATGATTATACAACCGATTATCCTATTACCAAAGCAGGGGATGTATATAATATTGAGGAATCAGGAAGTTCCGTAGATATCGTATGTCCGGAAGGCTGGCAGGTTACTTATACCGCATATGATACTTTGAGCGTGGAACATCCCGACAGCTGGCAGATGGTAGAATTCATGATGTATGTTGGTATGACCAGTGAAGACTTCAAAAAGCACGTAGAAACAACAGAAGTAGATTCGGCAAAGTCCATGGATATGTATATTTCACATGAAGAAGGCCCGACTATCGGTTCCTTTACTACCATGCAGCTTTTGTGTGACGGTATCAATCTGTATTATGCATGGGCACCGGTGGGCGAAGGCATGGTTTATGTGACTGTGGTTGATTTTGATGGCTTGAGCCTGGAAGAAGCACTGGCTCCGGCCCTTGAGTGGGTACAGTTAGATAAGACATTGTAAGTTACGTATTTTTACATGATTGGTCGTACGCGCAAATGCGCAATAATATCCAAAATTTACAGTTGTAAAAAGTGTCGATTTTGTATATAATAAAATTACCTGAAATGTTCGAGACTCTTGTTAGTTTTGAACCTACATTTACTTTAAACGGGATTCCTATATCGCCAAGTGGCTGTCAAGCCCCCCTTCTTCGGAAGACGTCAGGGGAAGGCAAAAGCGTGGTTGCGGTCACCCACCTAGCATTGCTAGGAGTCAAAAGGCAGGAGCCGGCATTTTGGGCTTATACAGAAGATGAAAGAGAGTTGCTTGCAACTCTCTTTTTTGCGCGAATAAGCAAAGGCAAGTGTAAGATTATGGTCGATGGGTGCTGGCACACTATCGACCGTAATCTTACACTTGCCGAGCAACGCGAACGAGGAACGCCGTAGGCGTTTCGAGTTTGCTTATTCGCGTAGGCAGACGCTTATTCGCGTAGGCAGACGCTTGATTCGTATAGGCAGACGCTTGATTCGCGTAGGCAGAAGTTTAAATTGCAACAGGAGATATTATGCGAGACAATTTAAAAATTTGGATGTGGAAAATATGCATATTTGTGTTGACGATGCTTGTTATATGCCAGATAAGCAATCTGCTGGCGAATGTGTTGGGAAAAAATGTTAAGGTAGAGCATTTTGCGGAAACACAGGGAACCGATGTGGCAGGAAGTTCGGAAGAAAGTCAGACGGGGGCGGATGGGGGTGTTTCCGGAAGGCAAGAGGTTTCGCAACAGCCGGAGGCAGATTATCAGCATACCAATTTCGACAAAATACGAGTGGTGCTTACCAATAAAGAAACCGGGAGTGTGTATCATGAGGAGGTTACATATGATTCCAAAGAGTATAGGGGCACCTTGGAGATTTTGGAAACAGAAGAAGGATATGTGGTAATCAATGAGCTGCCTGTAGAGGAATATTTGTACAGTGTGGTGCCCAGTGAAATGCCTGCCGGCTATCCTATGGAGGCCTTGAAAGCCCAGGCAATATGTGCCAGAACTTATGCGTATCTTCATATTTTGTCTCCGGCATATCCCCAGTGGAATGCTCACGTAGACGATACCACTGCCTTTCAGGTATATCATACTGTGGAGGAACAGGAGAGTACCACCCGGGCAGTCAATGAAACCGAGGGAGTAGTGTTACTTGCACCGGACGGGAAGAATCTGGCGCAGACTTATTATTATTCCACATCTTGTGGATTGGGAAGTGATGCGCATGTGTGGCGGACACCCTATGCGGATGATTATTCTTACATTACGTCAAAGCAGATTAATCGTGAGGCAGCGGTAGAAGTAATGTCCCGGGCAGCGGGAAACCAGGCATCCGGAGGAATGGCGCAAGTGGGGGCTGAGAGGCAGACAGCGGGGAGGACCACCGGAACGTCCCAGGTGGCAGTATCTGCACCACTTACCACAGAGGATTTTGCCCGGCATATAAATTCGACTAACAATGCAGACTATGAGGCACAGGAAAGCTGGTATCGCTGGAGCTATGATGTGAAACAAGTGGATTTAAATAGGATGTTTGAAAACTTACAAAAGCGTTACGAAGCCAATCCGGAGCTGATATTGACTTTGCAGGGGAGTACTTATGTGAGCCGTCCGATTGAGGAGCTGGAACGTTTGGTGGATTTGGTGATTGAGAAGCGTCAGGCCGGAGGTGTGGCGGACGAAATGCTGATTATCACGGAAAAGAACGTATACAAGGTGATTACGGAGCTGAATATCCGTTATATATTAAACGATGGGAAGACGAAGGTGCTTCGACAGGACGAAACAGAAGTGGCAATGCCCAGTCTCCTTCCCAGTGCGTTTATTTTGTTGGAAAATGAGTACGAGGACGGAGAAGTGACCGGATATCATATCACCGGCGGAGGATTTGGTCATGGTGCGGGAATGAGCCAGAATGCAGCAAAGGTAATGGCTCAGGAAGGAATGCGTGCGGAGGAAATATTGACCTTTTTCTTTGCGGGATGCATGCTTGAAGGGAAAGGAGAAAGGATATGGACAAATGGATAGCGGAGACCTACAAGATGATACGTGAGTTTACCACCAACATGAAAAGGGAAAACTTAAGCTCTTTTGCCTCCAGTGCGGCGTTCTTTATCTTTGTGTCACTGGTGCCGATTATGCTTGTGATTTGCACGATTATCCCCTTTACACCTTTGACGCAGGAGAATTTGATACGAATTCTCACAGAGCTGACGCCGGATAGGCTGGACTATATTGTGGTAGATATTATAGAAGATGTCTACGTGCGTTCTGCGGGGGTACTGTCTGTGGCGATTATTTTGACCTTGTGGTCTGCGGGCAAGGGAGTTCTGGCCATTGTACGCGGCTTGAATGCAGTCAATGATGTGGAAGAGGAGCGAAACTACTTCGTGGTGCGAATTGTATCTTCCTGCTACACATTGATAATGCTATTGATTGTATTGGTGTCCATGATTTTGCTGGTGTTTGGAAATCGTCTGGTAAACATGTTGCTTCGGTCGGTGCCCCGGTTGGAAGTACTGTTTTCCTTCCTGTTGAATTTCAGATTTTTATTTGTGTGGGTGGTGCTCACCATTATTTTCAGCGCTTTTTATACCTATCTGCCCAACAAGAAGCTGCGCTTTCGCGACCAGCTTCCGGGGGCTTCCTTCGCGGCGGTTATCTGGAGCATTTTTTCCTGGGGATTCTCCGTGTATGTGAACCGTGGCGGAGCCTTCGGCGTATATGGAAGCTTGGCTATTGTGGTGATTTTCATGCTCTGGCTGTATTTTTGCTTTTATATTATCTTTATCGGGGCGTATTTGAATAAAAGGATGGGGGATAACGTTGACACCTAGTAGGAAAAGGGGTAAAATTATAGTGGTTTTTTATAAAATTTTGAAAATGTCAGTATAACTGATTGCGGAGGGGTATTATGGAATTAGAATTTGCAAATGATGAAATAGAAATCGATTTGGTGGAGGTCATAAAGTACCTGTTTAAGAAGGCATGGCTGATTGCAGCTGTTGCGGTTTTGTGTGCAGGGCTTGTGGTGGTTTACGGTAAATTCATGGTAACGCCCATGTATGAGTCCAAGGCAAGTATTGTGGTTATGAATCAGGCATACGAAGCCGGTTCTGATGGATATTTATCCAAGGGAACAGAACTTACGGATGATTACGAACTGTTAGTTTCTTCCAGATTGGTAGTAGAACAGGTGATTGTGAATTTGGGGCTTGGTATGACTTATGAGGAGTTGTCAGGCAGTATCGTGGTAGAAATACCGGAAGAAACCCGTATGATTGATATTATGGTGAAGCATGAAGATGCGGCTATGGCTCAGAAAATAGCAGGCGAGATGCAAAAAGTAGCGATTAAAGAGCTGACAGATGTTATGGAAGCATATGCAGCTAAGCCGGTGGGGGATGCAAACCTTCCCACAACTGCAAGCGGATTTTCCACTATGAAGTATGCGGTACTGGCTTTTTGTGGCAGTGCGGCTTTGGTGGTAGTTGCCTTGGTGGTATTGTTCCTTTTGGATGGCAGTATCAAGACCGGTGAACAGGTGAAGTTGTATTTAAAGACCGTTGCTTTGGGACAGGTATCTGTAAAGAATAAGGACGAGCAGGCTTATGAGGTGCTTGCGGCAAATATAGAGGCATCAAGAGATGACTTGAAGAGTGTAGTATTCGTGGGCAGTAAAGAGGGCGAAGGCACGGATAAAATAGCTTATGAACTGGCATGTACCTTGGCAGAGAAAGAGAAAAAGGTTCTTCTCATGGATGCTAACCTGCGTGAAGGTAAAGCAGAGGACAATGGTCTGGGAACTATCAAGGATGGTAAGAAGAGTCTGCAGGATATCTGCAAAAAGTCCGGTAAGGATAACCTTTGGACCATCGCAGCAGGCAAATGTGAAAAACCGGGTGCACTTTTAGACAGTGATGCGTTTAAAAAGCTTCTGCAGGATGCAAAGGAAGCATATGATTTCGTGGTAATCAGTACTCCGGCTATGGAGAAATACATAGATGCAGCCATGGTAGCAAAACGCTGTGATGGCGCAGTAGTGGTAGTAGAAGCCGGTAAGACCCATTATCAGCAGGTGCAGAAGACCATGCAACAGCTGGCGTATGTGGATGCGGATATATTGGGATGTGTGATTGGGAAGTAGAGGATGACAGGTGAGTAGTCATGAAGATATGTTTAGTAGGCTCTTCCGGTGGACATTTGACACAGCTATATATGTTAAAACCATTTTGGGAAAAACACGAACGCTTTTGGGTAACCTTTGACAAGGAAGATGCCAGAAGTTTGTTAAAAGAAGAAAAAATGTATGGTTGTTACTACCCAACGAATAGAAGTATAAAGGCTTTGATTATTAACACAAGATTAGCGTGGAAAGTGTTGCGAGAGGAAAAGCCCGATTTGATTATTTCTACCGGTGCAGCAGTTGCAGTGCCATTCTTCTATTTGGGTAAATTGATGAAGAAAAAAACAATTTATGTAGAGGTTTTTGATCGGGTAGATAAGCCAACGTTAACAGGTAAAATGGTTTATCCGGTCACTGATAAATTTATTGTACAGTGGGAAGAAATGAAAAAAGTATATCCGAAGGCAATTAATTTGGGTTCGATTTTTTAAGGTGGTAATCATATATGATTTTTGTGACGGTGGGAACGCATGAACAACCGTTTAATCGATTGGTTGAGCATATAGATAAGTTAAAAGGTGACGGTGTAATCCAAGAAGAAGTGATTATACAAACCGGCTACAGCACATATGAACCAAGGCATTGTAAGTGGCAAAAATTGTTTCCGTATACGGAGATGATAGAACTGGTAGAGCAAGCGAGGATTGTTATTACGCATGGTGGTCCATCCAGCTTTATTATGCCATTGCAAATCGGAAAGGTACCGATTGTGGTACCTAGGAAAAAAGAGTTTGGTGAGCATGTAAATGATCATCAGGTGGAGTTTGTTAAAATGGTAGAAGATAGATATCAAAATTTGTTTATGATTGAAGAAATTGGTGATTTAGAAAAAGCAATTTTAAATTATAATACGAGTTATTTTGATAATCCATCTTCCTTTTATAATAATAAGAATTTTGTGGGTAAATTTGCCGAAATTGTGGATAAGGTGTGTGGAAGTCTATGAGGATAGAATTATGTTATTTACTATTATCACAATCATAAATGAGTGGGATGTGTATGAAGGATTTAAAAGAACACTAGAAGCGCAAGACTTTTCAGATTATGAGATAAAGGTTATTGACAATTGTAATAATGAGTTCAAGTCTGCTAGGGAAGTGTATGGTAATGTGGCTTTAGAGGCGAAAGGAGAATATTTACTTTTTGTGCATCCAGATATTCGGTTTGTAAGTAATAATGATTTGATGAATGTGGTAAGCTGGGTGAAAAAGATAGGTGATTTTGGAGTTGTTGGTGTTGCAGGGACACCAGAGGAAATCTGTAATGGTAACAGAGTAATACTATCAAATATAATTCATGGTGAAAATAAGATTCGTGTAGGAAAAAAGATAGAAAAAGAATATGAAGTACAAACTGTAGATGAGTGTTTTTTTATTGTAAAACGTAGCGAAATATATAAAGTTCCATTTTCGAATAAAGGTGGCTGGCATTTATATGCTGTGGAGCTATGTTTGCAGTTTGTAAAGAATGGGAAAAAAAATTACGTAATACCTATAGAATTGTGGCATTTATCAGACGGAAAATCATTAGATTATAAATATGTATTGCAGATGTGGCAATTGATAAAGGAATATAAGAATGATGTAAAAATAATAAACACTACAGTAAAAATGTGGAGAACGCAGGGGTTATATAGTAGTGTTTATGTGTTGGGTTATTTAATAAAACAGTGTGTTAAAGGAATAATGAAACGATGCAGAATATTGAATTAAAAAGTGATAGTACGATATATGTTATTTGTCCGGCGAATAATAAGACGGGTGGAACAGAGTTGCTTCATCAATTGACTCATAAGTTAAATGAGATAGGGCGAAAAGCGTTTATTACATATTATTTAGAAGGAAACTGTAATCGGAAATCCTTTACTCCTGAGGAGTTTAGAAAATATGTAACACATAGTTGCATGATGAATGAGGTTATAGATGAACCCCAAAATGTCATTATTCTTCCGGAGGTATGTATAGGAAAGCATAGAAAATTTAGGTATATTCAAAAATGTATTTGGTGGCTTAGTGTAGATAATTATATTAATTCATACGGGAGATTAAGTAGATTAAAAAAATATGGTTTTTTGAGTTTTTGCAAACATCTTATACTGAATGATTTTAACTACGATAGTGATATAAATAAAGTTGAGGCTCATTTATGTCAAAGTAATTATGCAATAAGCTTTGTAATCAGTAAAGGGATAGAACAGAACAGGATTTTTTATTTATCAGATTATATTAACGATATATATTATCAAAATTATGATGCGGGAAAAAAACAAGATATAGTTTTGTATAATCCTAAAAAAGGAATAGAATTTACCAAACAATTAATAGAGCGTTCGCCAGATATTCGATGGATTGCCATTCAAAATATGAATAATGATCAAGTATTAAAAGTGTTACAAAAAGCAAAAGTATATGTGGATTTTGGTAATCATCCTGGTAAGGATAGGATACCGCGCGAAGCTGCGTTAGCTGGATGTTGTATTTTAACAAATCGACGCGGTTCGGCTGCTTATAGGGCCGATGTTCCAATTATAGAAAAATATAAATTCGATGATAATTTCGAAAATATAGACAAAATCATTGCTAGAATAAGAGAGTGTTTTAGATATTATTCAGAGCTAGTAGAAGATTTTGAAAATTATCGAGACATCATTAAAAATGAAAAAGAAAAATTTGAGGAAGATGTAAAAAATATATTTGGATAGATTATAACTATGAGAAAAGAAATGAAGGGCGCAAAAGCGATAAGTTTTAATTTTATAATGAATGCATTATTAACAATGTCCTCTTTTTTATTTCCACTAATAACATTTCCATATATATCAAGAGTGTTATTGGCGGAAGGTGTGGGAAAAGTCTCATTTGCATCTTCATTTGCTTCTTTGTTTTTGTTATTTGCAAACTTGGGGATTCCGATATATGGAGTTCGTGCTTGTGCGCAGGTAAGAGATGACAAAGTGCAATTAACTCGAACGGTTCATGAGATATTTTTTATAAATTTTGTTATGTCTTCCTTAGCATATATATGTTTAGGGGTGGCGATATGCTTAATTCCAAAGCTTGCAAATGATAAATCTTTATATTTAATATCAAGTTTAGTGATTTTTTTTAACCTAATAGGAGTTGAATGGGTATATAAAGCGTTGGAACAATATATGTATATCACTATTCGCTCTATAACTTTTAAGATTATTGCATTATTAGCGATGTTTCTATTAGTGCAAAGTAAAGATGATTATTTATTATATGCGGGTATTTCTATTTTTGCGTCCTCAGTATCAGGGATTTTAAATTTTATTCGAATTAAAAAGTTTCTCTTAATATCTAACGTTGGGAATTATAATGTTACAAGGCATATAAATAGCATTATCGTTTTTTTTGCAATGTCTTGTGCGACAACTGTATATACAAATTTGGATAATTTGATGCTGGGATTTATGTGTGCCGATAGCGAAGTGGGATATTATACAATTGCAATTAAAGTAAAAAATATTCTGGCAAGTTTAGTGTCTTCCTTGGGAATAGTTCTTTTGCCTAGAGTATCATATTATGTAAAAAATAAAATGCATAAGGATTTTTATAATGTTACAGATAAAGCAATTGCTTTCGTCATAATGTTGTCACTTCCATTAATCGCTTATTTTGAGATTTATACAAGCGAATGCATTAGTATTCTTGCTTCACAAGCGTTTGATGCTTCTGTATTGCTGATGAAAATACTTTTGCCAACCCTGTTTTTTATAGGATTGACCAATATAATGGGAATGGAGATATTGGTTCCGTTAGAGAAGGAAAATTTGGTTTTTTACTCAGTTTGTAGCGGTGCATTGGTTGATGCGATGATCAATTTTATATTAATACCTGTTTTAGGGGCTGTAGGTGCAGCAATTGGTACATTAATCGCAGAAATGGTTGTTTTTGGGATACAAGTATTTATTCTGCGAAGTGTATTTTGGAATGCAATTAAGAAAATATCGTGGTACAAGATTATTATATCTATCATATGCGCCTCTTTTGTTGCTGTTATGTTAAAAAGATTGGTGTTGATAAGCATATTAAAAATGTGTATTTCATTTGCTTGCTTTGTTGGTGTATATGTTTTGATATTATGTTTTTTTAGAGAAAGAAATATATTGGCATTCATTA
The DNA here is from genome assembly GCA_045123675.1 of Acetatifactor sp. GTDB lineage: Bacteria > Bacillota > Clostridia > Lachnospirales > Lachnospiraceae > Acetatifactor. The sequence goes on from JBGVKL010000157.1 coordinate 114,422, forward strand.
AGCAGATATTTAAACGAAGATAATTTTGTGGTAAAGGTCTAAAGTTGTATGAATATTAAAATAAAAAAGAAAATCCAGAAGAACGAATTTGCGGAAAACTGTTATCTTTTAGCTTATAGTATATTTGTAGCTAGGGTGGCTATAGGTAATACAACGTTTTTAGAGTATTTCAGTATCTATGGAATTAATTTGATTATTGCTTTTATAACAGGAATGGTATTAATCGGAATAAAAATGTTTATTAAAGATAAGTATTCATTAAAGACTATTTTGTTTATGCTCAGCATGTTTTTGTTGTTTGGTATATCGTATTGTAATAATTCGTATAGTGAGGTCATAATTTTTTTGTTGCTAATACTTGGGATTAAAGGGATAGATTTTGATAAGATAGTAACGTGTCATTTTTTTGTTTATGCAAGCATCATGGTTTTGTCAATAATATGCGCTTTGTTTGGGATAATAGAGAATTATTCTGTTTACGAAGTGGCGAGAGGATATAGATATGCTTTAGGTAATACATATCCAACTGATTTTGCGGCGGGAATGCTATATTTATTGCTTGATTTTTGGTATATCAAAAGAAAAGATTGGAAATTTAGGTATACTGTGTTTTGGGCAATATTATCGTATATTACATATGAAGTGACAGATGGAAAGACTACATTTATGCTGGCTTCATTAGTGCTAATGTTAACGGTGATATATCAAGTAAATAGTGGAAGAAAGTTGTTGAATTCCAATTTCGTGAGAATGATTTCAGCAGTTGCTTTTCCGCTTTTTGCATGTATTTCAATAATAATTCAAGCGACATACGGTAAAATAAATAATGTATTTTTGCAAAGGATTAATGGTGCTCTGAATAATAGAATAGCATATGGATATGAGGCTATTGAAGAATATGGAATTCCTCTTTTTGGAACAAGAGTAGAGATGTATGGTGGAGGCTGGAATACATCTACATCAGAGAAGTATTTTTACGTTGACAATGGATATTTACAGCTAACTTTGTTGTACGGATTGGTTTTGCTGGCAAGTTTATGTATTGGGTTTTCTGTGATTGTATATAATGCAAATCGATATGAGGGGGAATATAGATGCGTTATGTCACTTTCTATTTTAGTTCTTGCGGTTTCTGGTTTGATTGAACCAAGGTTTTATAATATTTTGTATAGTTCTTTTGTAATGTTGTTAGGGATTCGTTTGTTTCAAAAAGATTCAAAAGGATACCATATAATTCGGAAAATCAAGGTTATGAAAAAGAGAACATATTTCAAAAAATATAAGGCAATACGTTGAAATAATGGAAATATAGAGTTTTCCCTTTGATGAGGCAGGCGTAAAGACATGATTGATAAGAATCGTATAAAAGTAAAACTAGAGAAATACCCATTGGTTGCACGAGTAAGCAGATATATATATACGTGGTTGAATTGCAAAGGACGTTTATATAAGAAGAAGTATTATGGACCGTTGCATTCAGATAAAATTATATATATTATACGACCCAATTCTGAAGATGGTATACAAGGACTTATGTCTTTGTTTATTCAGGCAATGAGGAAAGTAGGGTATGCAAGAGAGAAGGGATATATACCAGTAATTGATTATAAGAATTATCATGTTCAATATAGTGACGGAATAAATAATGCGTGGGAGTTTTATTTTAAACAACCATCTTTAATAACTTTGGAAGAAGCGTACAGAAGTAGTAATGTGATTTTGTCCGGAGTTTCTTTAAAGAGAACAGAGGCATATGAATTATTTAAAGATACTATTTTTACAAATTCTATGTTATGTCAAAGATGCCATGAATTAATTATGAATAATATAATCTTTAGTGAAGAAACAACGAAAATTCTTGAAAATGAGTTATTAAGACTTAATATTAAAGATTGTATTGGGGTATATCTTAGAGGGACTGATTATATAAAGCTTAGGCCAATAGGAGAACATATTCAACCAACTATAGATATGGTTATTGAAAAAACAAATGAGTTTATGACGAAGTATCCTAAATGTGTCATTTTTTTGGTGACAGAAGAAGAACGATATTACTTAGAATTTAAGGATAGATATGGTGATAAGGTAAAGATTGTGAGTTTTGATTCTTTTGTTAGAGATTATGATGGTAAGGATTTTATAAGTAAGAGTAATGTGTTGGATTCGGATGTTAAAAAAAGAGGAATGCATTATTTGGTAAAAATGATATTGCTTTCAAAATGTCGATGTTTTATTGGTTCTATTACGATGGGGTCAATTGTGTCTTATGCTATGAATGGAAATTTATATGAGGATAGTTATGTTTTTGACTTGGGACTATATGATTAATAAGTATAGTTTATTGTAAGTTAGGGTGAAGAAAAGTGAAGAAAAATGTTGGAATTATGTCGATGCAACGAATACGAAATTATGGTTCGTATTTGCAAGCATATGGTTTGAAATGCATATTGGAAGAATTGGGATGTGAAGTACAGTTTGTTGATTATCATTTGGGTAATACATTATTGCAAAGTGATAAAGGAATAAAAAGAATATATACTAAGGTAGTAGATATATGGAAAATTAAGACAAGCTTAAAAAATAAAATAAAATATATTAGCCACAAAAAAAACTTTAAAAAGAAATACTGGTCAGATTTGGGTATTTCAGATGAAATGAATTACAATCCGCAAGTAGATATGTTAATTATAGGTAGTGATGAAGTGTTTAATTGTGTACAAAGTAATCCAAATGTAGGATTTTCACCGGAATTATTTGGCGTGGATGCGAAGGCAAAAAGGATAATATCATACGCAGCTTCTTTTGGAAATACAACGATGAAACAAATTAAAAAGTATGATATTGATGATAAAATTGCTAGATGGATTAATGCGTTTGATGCAGTATCAGTTAGGGACACAAACAGTGGAAAAATTATCGAAACAATCAATGGTTTTACTCCGGAATATCATATGGACCCAGTGATTGTTTTTGATTATATGACGAAATGTAGTAGATATATTGAAAATACATTTGATGATAATTATATAATACTATATGCATATTCTGGAAGAATGACTAAACAAGAGTGTAAGAAAATAGAAGAATTTGCGAAGAAAAGATTATGGAAAGTTTTTTGTATAGGGGGAATACAGGATGTATGTGATTCTTTTATAGATTGCGATCCATTTCAGGTTATTGGATATTTTGCTAATGCAAAATGTATAATTACAGATACATTTCATGGTACAATTATGTCTATCATTGCGCACAAACCATTTGTAACATTTGTAAGAGAAGAAGGATATGGAAATTCTGAAAAATTGGTGGATTTACTTGAACGTTTACATTTGAGGGATAGAGAAATTGATAATATAGAGGATTTGGGTGAAAAGCTTGAAAAGGAAATAGATTACATGTATGTAGATAGAATAGTACAATATGAAAGAGAAAGAAGTTATGACTATTTGAAAAGGGAAATAAACAGAATAGGAGAAAGTAAGTGAAGAATGTTTTTTTGGTTTCGGTCATTGTTCCGATGTATAATGTAGAAAAGTATCTTTCTCAATGTATAGAATCGATAATGGCGCAAACATATGAAAATTTAGAGATAATATTAGTAGATGATGGTTCTGTGGATAATACGGGAAAAATAGCTGATACTTATGCGAGTTGCGATAATAGAATAAGAGTTCTTCACACTGATAATAAAGGAGTGAGTTCGGCACGAAATTATGGAATTGAAATCTCTGAAGGAGATTATATCTGTTTTGTAGATGCAGATGATTATATTATGCCAGATTATGTTGAATATTTATTAGGATTAATTGGTGATGCCGATATTTCGCTTACAACAGATATGTTCAGTAATTTCGATAATAAACAGAATGTAGATGATGTACTTGAGATATATACTGCAGAGCGGGCAACGGAGCAAATTTTATGTTATAATATACCCATAGGTGTATATTGTAAAATGTACAAAAGAAGCTTTTTGGGAGATGAATTAAGATTTATATCGACGTTAGTTATAGGTGAGGGATTTAATTTTAATACATTAACATTTCAAAGGGCAAATTATGTAGTTGTTGGACATCGAAAAATTTATTATTATCGAAGAAACAATCCGACAAGTGTAACGACGAAGTTTTCTGCAAATAAGTGGGAAAATGGTCTGTATGCAATTGATGTGATTAAAAAAGATTTCGTTTTACATTCTAAGAAACTAATTAAGGCATGGGAGTATGCATACTGGAGAACACATACGGATGTATATGATGCGATAGTTTTAGCTGGAGCAGAGGAAAAATGTCCGGATTTATATAAAAAATGTCTTAGAGTAGTTAGAAATAACGCGTTGAGTGCTTTGAGGGTTCCAACATCAAAGCGGAATAAAATACGTGCATTAATTATGATGATATTTCCTAGAATTATTCCGTGGGCAATGAAACAACGAAGAATAAAATATGATGCTGAAGTATGATTATACATATATGCGATAACTTTTACACCATAGGAGGAAACCCAAAATGAAAAATAAATTCCTATCCCTTCTCTTAGCAGTAGCTTTATTCTCCCTAACCCTCACTGGTTGTGGCGAGAAAGAGCCTGCAGAAGAAGGAATGCAGACAGAGTCTGTTCAAACCCCTTCCGAATCCAAAGAAGCCTCTGTTGAATCACCAACCGATTCCACCGACCCTCAACCCGGTCAATCCGTTACCGGTGAAGGAATTATGGTAGAAGGCCCCGGTGAAGATGACGGTAGTATCATCGAAGTAGAGGGTGAAGTGACTGAAATCGTGGATGGTGAAGTGGTAGAAATCGTGGAAGGTGAAGTAGTGGAAATCATCGAAGGCGAAGTGACCGAAATCATAGAAGATAAAGATGATGATGCGACCGGAACCATATCCGACGATGGCACCGACTGGTCGACCGCATATGATGACTATTTTACCAGAGACAATATTATGCCGGCCACACCGAAGATTTCCGCGCTTGCTACCGGAGACGGAATGTCCTTTGAAATGGTGGTGGCAATGGTAGAGGATGTTGCGTTTTTGTCCTATGATTTTGGAACTGTGGCTGCAGACATGTATGTGACGACGGATAAGGCTTATGTGCGTACGGAAATGGAGGGACAGGAGGCATGGATTTATGCGCCTATCACTTCGAAAGAAGAAGCGCAGGAAATGACAGTGGGTATTGAGGATAATACCACGTTAATTGATAGTGAAGATATTGGTACCGTTACTTATCGTGAGGCGCTGGAAGAAGACGGTGTCATCTATGATGTGTTGGATGTGACTGTGGATGATGAAAGTGATGTGCCCGGAAACGCAGTTTACTTTATTAACAGAGAAACCCAGATGATTGCCAAGTGCGTTATGGAACGACAGGGTGAAACTGCAATTTGTCTGGTAGAAGAGATTGAGAGTATCGAGCTTCCAGCAGAAGCAGCGGATGCTACAGAAGCAACCATAGAGGATGTTTTGGGTACTATGGTGGGTGTACTTTTTATGGGAGCAGACATGACAACGGAGTAGATTGCCCGTAGCCGGATATAGAAAGTCCGGGCGTAGAACAATCCCGCCCTTGACAACCGCTTAAAAATCGTGTATTCTACAAAAGAATAATGAAAAGCATTGAAGGTGCATAGTAGAGCGTCATTTTCTTGCAGAGAGAGGAAGTCACCGGCTGTAAGCTTCCTTAAGTTCAGATGAAGGCTTGAATTTCCCACCGGAGCTGTTCGGATGAAATGTAGTGTTTGGCTTCAAGTAGTTCGAAACGTGAGTGCGCGTTAAGCATGTAGAGAGCCCGAAGGTTTTTTCGGGAAGATGGGTGGTACCGCGGATTATATTCGTCCCTTGCATAGGATTCTGTGCAAGGGACTTTTTTGCGCGAAAAATGAAGCCGTGCAATTCTGCACAAAGAAGACTGCTGGGAGCTTGCTCACATGCAGGCAGATTTGTGTAGAATTATAGGGCGAAGCCCGCGACCGAGTTGAAGCGAAGCGGAAACGAGGTGGGCACGGCGTAAGAAACGAAGTGCGCACGGCAAGATGTGCAAACATCCTTCACATAATCCTGAAACACAACAACAGAAAGGAAGAAAACGATGAACGCAAATTTAGAGCAGATTAAGCAGGAGATTATCTCCGGCGCTGAGGAATTGAATTCCTCCAAAGAAGTGTATGAGTTCAAGAAGAAATTTTTGGATGGTAAGGCAGGCAAAATCGGTCTGTTAATGAAGGAAATGAAGAACATCCCGCCGGAGGAGAGAGCTGACTACGGTAAGGGTGTGAATGAATTAAAGGTTTGGGCACTGGAGTTCTTAGGCGGCCTGGATGAAAAGATGAAGGCGAAGGAATTGCAGGCTCGTTACGAGGCGGAGAAGATTGATATTTCCCTGCCGGCTGTAATTGTAGAGGAAGGTAATTTACATCCCATTACTTTAGTGCGTAATGAGATTATTGATATTTTTGCCGGTATGGGCTTTGAAATTTATGAGGGTACTGAGATTGAAACAGATTACTATAATTTCACTGCACTGAATACACCGGAAGATCATCCGGCTAGAGATATGCAGGATACTTTCTATTTGTCTCCGGAGTTCCTTTTGAGAACACAGACTTCCGCAGGCCAGATTCATGTCATGGAGAGTAAACAGCCGCCCATTAAGATTTTATCACCGGGTAAGGTGTTCCGTTCCGATGACGATGCTACCCATTCACCTATGTTCAGCCAGATGGAAGGTCTGGTAGTAGATAAGGGTATTACCTTATGTGATTTGCAGGGTATGCTGGATGAGTTTGTAAAGAAGATTTACGGTGAGGGTACCAAGACCAGACTTCGTCCTTCTTACTTCCCTTTCACAGAACCTTCTGTAGAAGTGGATTGTAGCTGCTTTGAATGTGGCGGTAAGGGCTGTAAGCTTTGTAAGGGTACCGGTTGGATAGAGATTTTGGGTGCAGGTATCGTAAATAACAAGGTGCTTGAGAACTGTGGTATTGACTCAAGTGTTTACAGCGGTTTGGCATTCGGTATCGGTATCGAGCGTACTGCTATGTTAAAGTATGGTATTAACAACATTAAGTTATTGTTCGAATCTGACGTGAAGGTACTGGGTCAGTTAAACGACAAATAAGCAGAGTAGACTATAAAGAAAGGTTTGGTAAACAGATATGATAGCACCATTAAGTTGGTTAAAGGATTATGTAGATATCGATATTACACCTCAGGAGTTAGAGGATAAACTGTTCTCCTGCGGTTTTGAAGTAGAAGAGTTATACGAAGTGGGTAAGGACATTAGCAAGGTTGTAGTAGGCTATGTGTTAGAGTGTGAGCCTATTCCGGATACCCATTTGCATGTTTGTAAGGTGGATTGCGGCGAGCATGGAACCTTCCAGATTTGCTGTGGTGCAGATAATGTAAAAGCCGGCGGTAAGTTCCCGGCAGCTTTGGTTGGTGCAACCGTTTATGCTACCGCAAAGGACCATAAGACAGTAGAAGGCGTTATGACTATCGGCAAGGGTAAGCTTCGTGGCTACGAGTCACACGGTATGCTTTGTTCCGGTGTAGAGCTTGGTGTTAGTGAGGATCTGTATCCGGGTGCAGGCTATAACGGACTTTTAGTACTTCCGGAGGATGCTCCTGTAGGTGCGGATGTAAAGCCTTTGCTCGGTTTGGATGACTGGATTTTTGATATTGCTATTACTGCAAATCGTCCGGATTGTCAGAGTATTGTGGGTATTGCCAGAGAAATCGCAGCAGTACTGGAAAAGGAATTCAAGGCTCCGGATGTAAGCTATACTGAGAGTGATGTAACCTTAGATAACTTTAAGGTATCCGTAGACTGTCCGGATATTTGCCACAGATACAGTGCACATTATGTTACAGATGTAAAGATTGCAGAGTCTCCGGCTTGGATGAAGAGACGTCTGGCTTTGGTGGGTATCGGTGCTATTTCCAATGTGGTGGATATTACCAACTACATTTTAAAAGAGCTGGGTCAGCCCATGCATGCATTTGATTTTACTACCTTAGAGGGTAACGCTATTAATGTGCGTCGTGCAAAAGACGGTGAGAAAATCGTTACTTTGGACGAAACAGAGCTTACATTAACAGCAGAGAATATGTTGATTTGCGATGGTGTGAAGCCGGTAGCTTTGGCAGGTGTTATGGGAGGATTAAACTCTGAAATCAAGGATACCACCACTACTGTTATGTTTGAGTCTGCTAAGTTTGCCCGTGACAATATTCGTCGTACTTCCAGAAGCGTAGGTAAGTCTTCCGATTCCAGTGCAAGATATGCAAAGGGGGTGGATGAATACGCGACCGTTATGGCAATGAAGAGAGCATTGCATTTGATTGAAGAATTAAACTGTGGTAAGGTGTCTCGCTTCCATGTGGATGTAAATACCGGAAACAGTGTAGAACCTAAGGAATTGTCCGTAAGTATTGCAAAAGTAAATGCAGTGCTGGGTATTACAGTTCCCAATGAAGATATTGTACGTATTATGACAAATCTGTGCTTTGAGCCTAAGGTGGATGGAGATACACTTACCTTACAGATTCCTGCATATCGTGAGGATATGGAAGGATATCAGGATGTGGCAGAAGAAGTTATCAGAATGTATGGTTACGAGCATATTGTACCTACCTTCTTAGCTGCAGCACAGGTTACCATGGGTGGTGAGAATACTGCTCAGAAGACTGAGATGCGTTTAAAGAAGGCACTTTGCGGTGTGGGAGCACATGAGTGTATTCATTATTCCTTCTTCTCACCTTCCGATTTGGATTTGTTAAAACTTCCCACAGATGCACCGGAACGTCACGCGATCCGTATTATGAATCCGATTAGTGAAGAGTTGTCTCTGATGAGAACGACTTTGGCCGCATCCATGATTAATGCAGTCGTTCGTAATCAGAAGAAGGGCAATCTGGAAGGCAGATTATTTGAAGTTGCAAAGAAGTTTATTCCGAAGGATTTACCTCTTACTGAGTATCCTCAGGAACGTCAGACGCTTTGTGTGGCAACCTTTGGTACACAGGAATCCTTCTTTACCATGAAGGGTATCGCAGAAAAGGTGGCAGAGGTACTTCATGTAGAATTTACTTATGCAAATGCACAGAACACCTTCCTGCATCCGTTCCAGACCGCAAGCGTAAGCTGTGAAGGTGTGGAAATCGGTTACTTTGGTAAGTTGGCTTATGATATTGCAGACGAGTGCGATATGCGTGTGCCCATGTACATTATGGAGCTGGATTTGGAGGAATTGTCCAAGTACTACGGAAAGAAGGCCATGTTTACACCGCTTCCTAAGTTTGCAGAGGAACAGCGTGACTTAGCAATCGTTGTGGATAAAGCAGTAACCTGTGGTGAAATCGAAGCGACCATGAAGGAAGCTTGTAAGTATATTACCAGCATTAAGCTGTTTGATATTTATGAAGGTGCACAGATTGGTGAGGATAAGAAGAGTATGGCATTTACCGTATTGTTCACTCCCAAGGAGGAAGCATTTACAGGTGAATCTGTGGACGGCTTCGTAAAGAAGATTTTGAAGCAGATGAACAAGAAGTTCGGTGCCGAGCTTCGTAGCTAAAGATGTTGAAAAACAGTTAAAAATAAGGTATGATATCCGTATTGGGTATCATACCTTATTGTATATTTGGGAAAGAAAGAGAGAAAGACTATGGAGAGAAAAAACACATGGGAAACCTATGATAAGAAGCAGTTAAAGGCTTTGGAGAAGCTGAATGCGGATTATAGAGAGTTTTTAGATCATGGTAAGACCGAACGTGAATGTATTGATGTGATTGTAAACACCATTGAGGCAGCGGGCTATAAGGAGTTGGAATCGCTGATAGAGAGCGGAGCACAGGTAAAGCCGGGAGATAAGGTATATAGTGTATGGATGAATAAGTCCATCGCCATGTATCACATTGGTAAGAAACCTATGGTAGACGGTATGAATATTTTAGGGGCACATATTGACAGCCCCCGTATAGATGTAAAGCAGAACCCTTTGTATGAAGACAATGGTTTTGCTTATCTGGATACCCATTACTACGGTGGTATCAAGAAGTACCAGTGGGTGGCGCAGCCTTTGGCCATTCACGGTGTAGTAGTGAAAAAGGATGGAACCTGCGTGGAAATAAACGTGGGAGAGAATCCGGATGACCCGGTATTCTTTATTTCAGATCTGTTGATTCATCTGGCAGGAGAGCAGTTGGAAAAGAAGGCTGCCAAGGTCATCGAAGGGGAAGCCTTGGACTTGATTATCGGTAATAAGCCACTGGTAATTAAGAAGGAGGAAAAGGCAGAGGAGAAAGAAGAAAAGGATTCCAAGGCAAAGGCGAAAGAAGGCGTAAAAGCAGGAATTTTAGAGATTTTAAAGGAAACCTACGATATAGAGGAAGAGGACTTCCTTTCTGCAGAACTGGAAATCGTACCGGCAGGTAAGGCAAGAGAAGCCGGCTTTGACCGCAGTATGATTTTAGGTTATGGACAGGATGACAGAGTATGTGCCTTTACTTCCATGCAGGCCATGTTGGATGTAAAGAAGGTGGACAGAACCATTTGCTGCTTATTGGTGGACAAAGAAGAGATTGGCTCTGTAGGCGCAACCGGTATGCATTCTAAGTTTTTTGAAAACTCTGTTGCAGAGCTGATGAATCTGATGGGACAGTACAGTGAATTAAATGTAAGAAGATGTCTGGCACGTTCCTGCATGTTATCTTCTGATGTATCTGCAGGTTATGATCCGTCCTTTGCAAGCTGTTTTGAGAAGAAGAACAGTGCGTTTTTGGGACAGGGTATGGTGTTTAATAAGTTTACCGGTGCCAGAGGAAAGTCCGGTTCTAATGATGCCAATGCAGAGTATATTGCTCATATCAGAGCGATTTTTGAAAAGCGCGGCGTAAACTTCCAGACAGCAGAATTAGGTAAGGTAGACGTAGGCGGTGGTGGTACGATTGCTTATATTCTTGCGGAATATGGTATGAATGTAATCGACAGTGGTGTGGCAGTACTGAATATGCATGCGCCCTGGGAAGCTACCAGCAAGGCAGATGTTTACGAGACGTATCGCGGTTATTTAGCATTTATTGAAGAGGCGACTATCTAATGACAAGCTTAAAGAAATCAGATTTTTATTTTGACCTGCCTCAGGAACTTATAGCACAGGATCCGTTGGAGGACCGTTCCTCCTCCAGACTTTTGATGCTTCATAAGGAAAGCGGACAGGTAAAGCATGAAATATTTCGAAATATTATAGAGTATTTGCAGGAGGGAGACTGCCTGGTATTAAATAATACCAAGGTAATCCCGGCCAGACTTCTGGGTGAAAAGGAAGACACGGGTGCCCATGTGGAGGTACTCTTGTTAAAACGTCACGACAAGGATGTTTGGGAAACTCTTGTGAAACCGGGCAAAAAGTGCAGACCGGGAAGCCGGTTAAGCTTTGGCGACGGGTTACTGAAAGCAGAAGTCCTGGATGTGGTGGAGGAAGGGAATCGTTTGATTCGCTTCGAGTACGAAGGGATTTTTGAGGAAGTATTGGATAAGCTGGGCGAAATGCCCCTGCCTCCCTATATTACTCATAAACTGCAGGACAAGAACCGTTACCAGACCGTATATGCCAAATATGACGGTTCTGCAGCAGCACCTACGGCAGGGCTGCATTTTACACCGAAGCTTTTGGCAGATATTGAGGCAAAGGGTGTAAAAATTGCCTATGTTACTTTGCATGTGGGCTTGGGAACCTTCCGACCGGTAAAAGAGGATAATATTCTGGATCACCATATGCATTCCGAGTATTATCAGGTGTCCGAAGAAGCGGCGCAGATTATTAATGAAACCAAGCAAAACGGTGGCAGGGTAATTTGCGTGGGAACTACCAGTTGCCGTACCGTGGAAAGTGCATCCACAGAGGATGGTGTGATTCATGCGGGTTGTGATAATACGGAGATATTTATATATCCGGGGTACAAATTCAAGGTGTTGGATTGTCTGATTACGAATTTCCACTTGCCGGAATCTACGCTGGTAATGCTGGTATCGGCTTTGGCGGGAAGAGAGAATGTCCTGGCGGCATATGAAGAAGCGGTACGTGAAAGATATCGGTTTTTCAGCTTTGGTGATGCTATGTTTATTCACACAAATGCTTGAGTTTCATGACGGTATATGATATACTTTTTATGTATATGTAGAAAACCGGGCAACGTAATGTGTTGAAGACGGTCGTGTACGATAAAGGGGGCAATAGCCATGGAAGAGAGAAGAAGAAGTAAAAGAACAGAATTACATTCCGTATTAGTAATAAAGCGTCTGGGTAGTCAGGACGAGCAGGAGATTACCATTGAAGTCAATGATATTTCCAAAACAGGTGTTGGTTTTGTCTGTGAGGAGCCACTGGCCATCGGAAATGTATATGAGTCATATCTGACCATTTGGACCAAGGAAGTGCTTCATGCATTCCTTAGAATTGTTCGAATTGAAATGATTGACGGAGAGTTTCATTATGGCGCGGTATTTATCGGTATGCCTGAGATGGATGCGGCCAGAATTGAAGTATATCAGACCATAAATGATGAAGATAACAGATAAGAAAAAGAAGATAGTGGTTAGCAGTGTAGCCGCTATCTTTCTTATTTTGTTGTATATGCTGATTTTTTCCTTTTCAGAGCAGGACGGGGAGACCTCCGGGGGTTTAAGCCGGATGATTTCCGAGAAATGCGTTGCGTTGATAAATGCTCTTTCAGGCAGGCGTTTATCGGAGCTTATGATGGAAAGTTTGGCGGCTTATTTTGAGAATCCTATACGGAAGCTGGCACATTTTTGTGAATATGCGGTGATGAGTGGTCTTTTGTTTGGTATATGGTACCCCTGGCTGGGATTTGCCCGTAAGGAGAAGAAAAAGAAATCCGGAAAGGTGTGTAGGTGTCTGCCCCTTCTGGTGAAAATAATTATTCCATGGGTATTTGTATCTGCGACTTTGGATGAGATACATCAGTTATTTGTACCGGGCAGGTGCGGTAATTTCTGGGATGTACTTTTGGATACGGCAGGCGGCTGTTTTGGACTTTTGTGTTGTGTGATAGGAGTGAGACTGATGATAGGTACGAAAGCAAAAGAATTGGCATATGCAAAGGAACATTTTAATGAAGTGCTCCACACTACTTTAAATCCGGGTGGTCCCGGAGTAGTGAGGATTCATTTGGTTCCGCCTAAAATAACCGGTAAGAAGCTGGCTCCCGGTGTGGCGATTATTAACGGGCAGGATGTTATAGCGGTAAATCGTTCCTGGTGTATTTTACTGGCAGAATTTATTCGGGAAGTGAATAAATTTGCAGGACATGAGGTAAGTGATGCACAGGTGGAGACCATCTTGGAGAATACGTATACCGGTGTAAGAAAAATTTATCCCCGGGTAAAGGAATCGGTAATCCGAGAGGATATTTACCGTATGATGCATACCTTTACACAGGTGGCGAAGGGGGAAAGACCGGACGAAGAAATCGGTCCCATGAGCCTGGGTGAGTATGCAGTGCATATGAAGGCACCCCACAGAATGGACATTATGGTAAGTGCCATGACAAAAAATGGGGGATGGCACTGTAACCAGAAGTGTATACACTGTTATGCGGCAGGACAGCCACAGGCAGAGGAACAGGAGCTATCTACCGAAGAATGGAAGCAGATTTTAGATAAATGCAGGGAAATTGGTATTCCGCAGATTACTTTTACAGGCGGGGAACCTACCATGCGTGAGGATTTGCCGGAGTTGATTGCTCATGCCAGATGGTTTATGACCCGTTTGAACACCAACGGTGTGAAACTGACTAAGGAATACTGTGAGCAGTTGAAGAAGGCTGAGCTTGACAGTATGCAGATTACTTTTTATTCCCATGAGGAAGCAGTGCATAATCAGTTGGTTGGTGCAGGTAATTACGAAAAAACACTGGAAGGTATTAAGAATGCGCTGGCAGCAGGGATAAATATCAGTATTAACACGCCTTTGTGCAAGAAAAACAAGGATTATGTGGAGACACTTAAGTTTTTGAAGTCGTTGGGCGTGGAATATGTAACTTGTTCCGGACTGATTACAACGGGCAATGCAACTACGGAAGCTTCTGTAGATTTGCAGTTGACCAAGGAAGAAATCAAAGAAGTGTTGAAGTCAGCAGTGGAGTATTGCTTCAGTAATGGCATGGAAATCAGCTTTACCTCTCCCGGATGGATAGAGGAAACCTTCTTTCAGGAGTTGGCCATTAATATTCCAAGCTGCGGTGCCTGCCTGAGTAATATGGCAGTAACGCCGGGTGGTAATGTTGTACCTTGTCAAAGTTGGCTGACCGGTGATGTTTTGGGTAATATTTTAGAAGATAAATGGGAAGATATTTGGAACAGTGATGCCTGCGTGAAGCGTAGAGAATATTCTGCGGATATGACCGGAAAATGTCCGCTTCGAAGAGAATAGGAGGGGACCATGAAAAACATAAGAAAATCTATTATTTTTTGCATGGTTCTGGTAAGTACCCTGCTATGGGGCAGTGTATCAGAGGCGGCAGAACCTACGGACCGGATTTTAAGCTATGAGATAGATATTACACCAAGGGAAGATGCTACATTGGATATGGTGTATCATATTGAATGGAAGGTGTTGGAGTCGGAAAAAGCCGGTGCCCTGGAGTGGGTGAAAATCGGCTTGCCGAATAAGCATGTTTCAGAGGTAAAGGCTTTAACAGATAATATTGATAAAATCAATGTATCAAAATCCTCCGGAGTGTATGCAAACGTATATTTTGATGAGGAATATGAAGCGGGGGATGTGGTAACCTTTGAATTTTCTACGCATCAGGATTATATGTATCGTATGAATAGTCCCAAGGAAGGTGTTACTACTTTTGAGTTTACGCCGGGCTGGTTTGATGAAATTGCAGTAGATAGCTTGATTATCCGCTGGCACGGAAAGGAAGCGGAAGAAGTTACTTCTTTGGCATACCGTTATGAGGATGTGTATGAGTGGGAGTGTAGCCTGGAGGCGGGCCAGCGTTTTACCGTAAAATTGACCTTTGATAACGGTGCCTATCAGTTTTCGGAGAAAAGTGAACCGGACAGTGATTCGGATTTGACGGCTGTAATGGTATTGGTTGCGGCTGCGGTAATTATTTTGATCACGATAGTAGTTGTCATTGTGGTAAAGCATGAAAAGAGTTATACGGACGGAAGCGGTTTTACCAAGACCAGAGTCAGAGCAGCCAGGGCGGCAAGCTATCATCGTTCCTGTGTAAGCAGCTCCTGTGCATGTGCCTGCGCTTGTGCGTGTGCTTGTGCGGGTGGCGGAAGAGCCGGTTGTACGGTAAAGGATTTTTATAATACAAATTTGAAATTAGAACAATTAGAAAAGAAAAAAGCTGCAGAGTAATCTACAGCTTTTTTTCGTATATAAGATAACTTCTTTGCTTCAAAAGTTCTTTTGCTTTTTCGATAGCGGCTTCATCATAGAATTCCAGACGCAGTGCACCATATTCCTGCTCTCTGTTATGGGTAATACCGATATTTTTAATATTAATACCGTTTACTGCCAGGATAGTAGTAATAGCAGCCAGGGAACCGGCTTGGTCGGCGATGTCCACGGTAAGTACATAAGCCCGTTTAATGGGACCACTGGAAGCGTTAATAAAGGATTCACGATATTCTCTGGCAGAGTCGAACAGTTCATATAAATCCTCTGCATGTCGCGCGTCCAGATTGCCTTTTATATTTTGCAGGGAATCGATATAATCCTCCAGCAGATTGGAAATATTCTCTGTATTGGTCAGACAAATCTGTTGCCACATACCGGCAGAAGAGGAGGCAATGCGGGTAATATCTTTGAAGCCTCCGGCCGCTACCATTTTCATGATACCATCTGCAGAATCGCTGTCGCGTACCAGATTAACTAAGGATGCGGCAATGACATGGGGCAGATGACTGATGGCTGCAGTAACATAGTCATGTTGTTTATAGTCCAAAATCAAAGGAATCGCACCGGTTTTGGTAACCAGTTCCTTGTAACTTTCCAGTTTCTCGGGAGTGGTTTCGTTGGTAGGAGTTAAAATATAATAAGCGTTTTCAAGGAGCGTTTCTTTGGAATTCTGATATCCGAAACGTTCGCTTCCGGCCATGGGATGTCCGCCGATAAAGTGACTTTCCAGTCCGGCAGCCTTTATATGTTCATGAATAGTGGTTTTGACACTGCCCACATCCGTTAATATGCACTTTTCATTGATCACTGCCTTAACAGCTTCTAAATTGGCGTCATTTTTTTGCACCGGAGCGCATAAGAAAATATAGTCACATAAGGAAAAGGAAGAGTCGATTTCCTTGGTGGCTACATTAGCGATGCCGTCAGACAGAGCTGCAATCAGGGTGTCTGCATTAATGTCATATGCTGTAATATGCACATCGGGTATATTTTTCTTCAAAGCTTTGGCAATGGAACCGCCAATCAGCCCCAGACCGATAAAGCCTACATGTAAATTGTTCATAATTCCTCCTTGCCGGCAAATCATCCTGAATCCCATGTGCAGGGATGCTGTGATGAGGACCGGGTATATATACCAATACACTATACCACTTTAAAGTGAAGAAGTCAATAGATATTCCATATTTTGCTGTATCATGAATATTTCATATTTTGTAGTTTCGTGAATATGGGAGTAGTGGTTTAGTTAGAGCGTGTGGAGATTAGTCCTGAAAATACAATTTGATAATTCGCTCTACGGTTGAAATATCTAAAGGGGAATCGGAGGTTTCATAGGTAGTTATTAAATTTGCGGACGGAAGAATACCTTCGGAAATGTAAAGTTGTAATTTGGAGAAGGCGTTCCCGGCATAGGAGGGATTGTCAATCAGACCAAAATGCTCCCAGTAATAATAGTCGCCGGTTAATGGGTGACGGATAGTGAAATCAGGGAAAAGCGTGGTGTTTTCAAGAGATAAGGCACATTCATAGCGGAAGGGAATTTGGTGGATGTATAGCATCATATCAATGATGGACTCGGACTTGGAACGAAGAATATTACCGGAGGAGCTTTTGTGAATCAGGTGTTCCGGATGTTTGGGATTGCGTTCATAAGGAGCTTTTGCCCAGGAATTTAATTCTTCTGAGAAAGGTTGGAAGGTTTGGCGGAGTAGGTGGTTGTATTCGGGGTGACGTAGCAAGGCTTCTGATTTAGAGGAGACGGGGTGTTTTCTTAAGTAGAGTTGAAGGGCTTGTTTCTCTTGCGTTAAATCATCCAAAAGTGCACGAAGATATTTTTTGTGTGCCAGTTGCTCTGCCATGGTTCGATTGTGTTTGGGAATATAAGTAGAGGTATTGTTTTGTAGATGGTACCATTTTTGATACTTGCCATTCGAAGCACAACAAAGTTCGCCGTCGGGCAGAGAGTCGATTTGTTTCTGAATGTTTTTGATTTGTGTTTCCAGTTTTTGATATTGGGTTAATATGTGTTTGTAAATAATTGGACCTCCTTTGCTTATTTTTGGTTGGACTTATTTTAGATCATAGAAGTGGAAAAGTAAATAAAAGAAGTCTAAAAAGATAATAAAAAAATGTGTTTGGGTATATGGCATATATAAGAACTTTATATACCCACAAAATTGTAGAAAAGTGTTGGAAGTAGCGGGAAATGTAGTTTCAAATTTGCTGTTTGGGTATGGGGAGGTTGCTTGGGACTCCCATACCGCAAAAATACGGTGTCTGTGGGTATGAAAGAATGAGAAGACTATGCATACCCAAAACGGTGAATTATAAACATTTAAAGAGGTGAAATGAATGATTTTATGCCGGAGATTGGGGATGAGAGGAATAGACGGCTATCTATACCCAACGAACGCAACGGAGAATGAAAGAAGTATATAAAATAGATGACTTGCAGAGTGTAATATGACGGCGGAAGAAGATAAAAAATTAAAAAGATGCTTGTTTGGACAAGAAGAAACAGATAATTATTGTGGAAATAATAAAAATGTGTGCAATTTTAACAATTTATCTTGTAAAATGTCCGATAATTTAGTAAAATACCCTTATGGGGTGTCAGATATTATTATTTTGCTTCGGCGAAAGTACCCAAACTACATCTATATTGGAGGAAGACATATGAATATTTACACAACTGACAAAATTCGTAATGTATGTTTATTGGGACATGGTGGAAGTGGTAAGACCAGTTTGGCAGAAGCCATGGCATATTTATCAGGTATTACTTCCAGATTAGGTAAAGTGTCTGACGGCAATACCGTTAGTGACTATAGCAAGGAAGAACAGAAGAGAAAGTTTTCTATCAGTACCTCTGTAATCCCGATTGAATGGGAAGGTCATAAGATTAATATTTTAGATACACCGGGTTATTTTGACTTCGTAGGTGAAGTGGAAGAAGCTATGAGTGCGGCAGGTGCTGCAATTATCGTTGTAAACGGTAAGGCAGGTGTGGAAGTTGGTACCATTAAGGCTTGGGAGCTTTGTGAAAAGTACAAACTGCCCCGTATCATTTACGTTTCCAATATGGACGTGGATAATGCATCCTTCCGTCAGGTAGTAGAGGATATGACCAATTTGTTCGGTAAGAAGCTGGCTCCGTTCCATTTGCCGATTCGTGAAGATGAGAAGTTTGTAGGTTATGTTAATGTTATCAGTGAAACGGCTAACCGTTGGGTTGGTAAGGAAGTTGTTCCTTGTGAAATTCCTGAATATAACAAGCCCAATCTCCGGATTTGCCGTGATACTTTAATGGAAGCGGTAGCAGAAACCAGTGAAGAATTCATGGAAAGATATTTCAGCGGAGAAACTTTCTCTGAAGCGGAAATCCGTGCGGCACTTCGTACCAATGTTTGGGATGGCAGTATTGTTCCTATGACCATGGGTTCCAGTACATTGATGCAGGGTGTTTATACCTTGATTGATGATATTATTAAGTATGTACCTTCACCGGAAAACAGAGAAGTGAAGGGTATCAATCTGAAGACTAACGAAATCTATCATGCAGATTATGATTTCGCAAAGGCAAAATCCGCATACATCTGGAAGACAATCGTGGATCCTTTCATTGGTAAGTACTCTTTGATTAAGGTGAATTCCGGCGTATTAAAGACCGACGATTTGATGTACAATGTGGATAAGGAAATCGAAGAAAAGATTGGTAAGATTTACGTACTTCAGGGTAATAAGCCTATTGAAGTAAGCGAACTTCATGCTGGTGATATCGGTGCTTTGGCGAAATTAACTGCAGCAAGAACCGGTAACACTTTATCTACCAAGGCGACTACCATCAAGTATGGTAAGGCTGAGATTTCCACACCTTATACATACATGAGATATAAGCCGAAGAATAAGGCAGATATCGATAAGATTTCACAGGCATTACAGAAGATGTCTCATGAAGACCAGACCTTGAAGATTGTAAATGATGCAGAAAATAAGCAGACACTTATCTATGGTATGGGCGACCAGCATCTGGATATCGTTGTCAGCAGACTTTTGAACGAATATAAGGTAGAAGTAGAATTATCTAAGCCGAAGATTGCATTCCGCGAAACCATTAAGAAGACTTCTGATGTAGAAGCAAAGCATAAGAAGCAGTCCGGCGGACATGGTCAGTATGGTCATGTAAAGATGCGTTTCAGTCCTTCGGATGATTTGGAAACACCTTTCGTATTCGAACAGGAAGTTGTTGGTGGTGCAGTTCCCAAGAACTACTTCCCGGCAGTGGAGAAGGGCTTACAGGATTCTATGGACAGAGGACCTTTGGCTGCATACCCTGTTGTAGGTGTAAAGGCGGTTCTTTACGATGGTTCTTACCATCCGGTTGACTCTTCAGAAATGGCTTTCAAGATGGCTACTGTTCAGGCATTTAAGAAGGGCTTCATGGAAGCACATCCGGTACTGTTAGAGCCGATTGCCAGCTTAAAGGTTACCGTTCCGGATTCTTATACCGGTGATGTTATGGGTGACTTGAACAAGAGACGCGGCCGTGTACTTGGTATGAATCCGTTACCGGGCGGCAAGCAGATAGTAGAGGCTGAAATTCCTATGAGCTCGCTGTTTGGTTATTGTACAGACCTTCGTTCCATGACAGGCGGACGTGGCGAATATGCTTACGAATTTGTAAGATATGAGCAGGCTCCCAGTGATGTTCAGGAGAAGGAAGTGGCAGCAAGAGCAGCAAAGGTTGCAGAAAACAATGTAGAAGATTAAGATATAATTTTGGGACCACGTTAATCGTGGTCCCTGTTTTTGTGCGAATTATTTGGTTCGGACATAAGTCTGTCGAATTTTTTTAATTCTTCTTCGGTGGAGTGTTTTTTGATTGCCTGAATACAGGCATTGATTTCTGCTTGCGTAAAGGTCAGATTTTCAGCCTTGGCGCGTTTCATCATAGGTAAAAGCAACTGCATCATTTCTTTCTGTGACTTTCCGTGTCCTTTGGTAAAAAGCTGTGCGGCAAAGTCTAATTTTTTTTGAGGGATGTCTTTTACAAGTTCGTCAGACATCCAGGCCGGACGTAAGTTTTCATGTTTCATATTTATTCTCCTTGAAGTGATATATTTTCAGGAACCGGGATTCCCAAACATGCTGCTTATTTGTTCAAACATTTCCGGGGAGAGTCCGCCAAACATTCCACCGTTTTCGGAAGATTCAAATCCATCCGGAAACAGTTCCTTCATGGTATTAAGCATTTCCATCATGTCCTGAAGGTTTTGGAGGCTGCCTAACATGTTACGTAGCTGCATAAGGGTGTCTTTTTCCTGTGGATTACAATAAGGCAGAGCACTCGTAAGTACATGGTTAAGGTCATAGGTATTTTCTGTGTTGGGGGGTGAAAAAATAATCCCCTGTGGGTGTCTGGTAAAATATCGTATGGTGTATTGCAACTCTAAATATTTTATGTAGAGCGCAAGACTTTTTTGCCCGGAAGAAGACAACAGAGGAAGCATTAGTTTGAGCAGGGAGATATGGTTGTTTGTAAAAAGTGTATCAAAAAGTGCAATACCGTCCTGATTGTTATCCAAAATTCACCTCCGGGTTCGGTTACGTTTTGTTATTTCAGTTTATTCTGCGGTTATGGGTTTTAGAAGTCAGGTGTTAGGTGAAAAGCCGGTTGCAGGCTTATAGACACAAAATAAGCCCCGAGGTGGGGCTCATTTTGCGCGGCTGGTTAGCAACATCCGTTACCATTACCGCAGAAGCAGGAGATGAGGAGAATCCAGATAAGCCATTCGCAGCTATTGTTGTTGTCACAACCACAACTGTTACCGCCAAGGAAACTGCCACAACCATTGTTGCCGTTACCACAGCAGCTTAATAAAAGAATAATCCAGATCCAGCTGCAGCATCCGTTGTTGCCGCCAAAGAAAGAAGAATTGTTATTGCAGGAATTACATCCGCAGTTAGTAGCTGTCAAGTCACTCATAATAGTGCCTCCAAAGTTTTTTTATACTTCATAGTATGCGGATGAGGATAGATGTGTTACAAATATAAAACAATAAATTTAGCACAAGATGTTGGAAAAGGGGTTGAAATAATTCGTATATATAGTAAAATGAATATAGTAATGTGAGATTAGTATGCCCATGTTATCGGAGAGAGTTTTATGGCAAGTACCGGGAATAGAAATTCCGGCACGAGAGAGGAGCAGAAGCGTGCGTATGAGGCGCAGGTGGAGGCTTACGTGCAGGAAGAGTTACAAAAACGAGAGAGAAATCGTAAATTGCTGATTTTTATATGTAGTTTGGTAGCAGTTGCGTGTATGTTATATGTAGGTTTTTACTCCTATGAGGATTATCGGACCAAAGCAAATTATGAACAGATGGCACAGTTAAAGGAACAGTCCCCTGTAGCATCTTCCGGCAATCTTTCAGAGGAGGAAGTGGTAATTCACTATACGGAAGATACAAAAGATACACCGGAAGTGCTCGAAGAGTATAAAAATTTATTTAATTTGAATAAAAAGCTAATCGGATGGCTAAAAATTGACGATACAATAATAGACTATCCCGTAATGCAGACAACAGATAATGAGTATTATCTGGACCACAATATTAATCAGGAAAAGGACCGTAACGGTGCACTGTTTCTGGATAAGGATTGCGATGTGCTGGCACCCAGTACCAACCTGATTATTTATGGTCACCACATGAAAAGTGGTCGAATGTTTGGCAACTTGGATGATTATGCATCGGAAAAGTATTATAAAGAGCATCCCATCATTCAGTTTGACACAATCTATGAGAAAGGAACTTACGAGATTATGTATGTGTTCCGTTCCCATGTGTATAGTGAAGCGGAAGTGGTTTTTAAATATTATCAGTTTATTGATTGTTACAGTGAACAGGAATTTGATTCGTATATGCAGGAAATGGCTGCAATGTCCCTGTATGATACGGGAGTAACTGCAAAATACGGTGACCGGCTGCTGACTTTGTCTACCTGCGACAGTACGGTAGAGGACGGCAGATTTGTAGTGGTTGCCAAAAGGATAGATTAACTGATTGCAAAGAAAGGCATGGTTATAGGAATGACAAAACAGACAAAGCAAAAGAACAGCTTAAAATTACGTCGAAGAATTCGCAAAACAATCGGAGCGTTGTCATTGGCGTCCGCACTGGCAGTAGCTACCATTCCGGTAGATACGCTGGAAGCGGTAGAAAACTTGGCAGGAGATACACAGAAGGTAGTATTGACGGAGGCAGACAGTAAGATCCCTGCAGTAAATCCGGCAACGGACCCTGTATATATGACCGGTGACGGCGTTTATAGTTTTGCTTATGTATATCCGAAAAATGCATCTAGCGGTGATAAGATTGCAGTGATTCTGGAATACAACAGTAATATGGATCCCAACGTAAGCACCGGTGTATTGACGATTCCGGATACGGTGGATGCATATAAGGCATATGATCCGGGAACAGGAACCGGTAGTGGTAATGTGGCAGTTAATGCATCCGACCAATATATGTTTTATATTGATGAAACGCCTATATTGGATGAATATGGTAACTATACATACGGCGAGTATCAGAAGGATCCGGAAACAGGGGACTTTGTTTTGGATGAATCCGGTAACAAAATACCCATCGAATCAACCTTGTTAACAGAGAAGAAGGTTGCACCCTGTTATTACAGAACTATCAATAACTGGACCGGTAAAGACTTGTATTTGTTAAAGTCTACAGGAACCATGGGTTCTACGGATGTGGCGGATTATCAGAAGGTAGTAGCCGGTTCCGATGATGAAAGATTGGCAAATATTAAAGTACAGTATATTAACAATGCTACAGATGGTGTTGGTGTTTTTGAAGAAAAAGGTAGTATCGTTACTTTGAACATCGGCAGTAATATGCTGGGTATCGGAGACAGAGCTTTCTATGGATGTACCAGTATTAATAGTGTAGAAGTAGGTGCAGGTATTGATACCATTGGTAATTTTGCCTTTGCAAACTGTATCAATATCCAGAATTTTAATATTCCTACCAATACTAATGTACGTATTATTGGTCAGCATGCATTTTCGAACTGTCAGAACCTGACAAGCTTTGTAATGCCGGTATCTGTAGAAAAACTTGGTGATTACTGCTTTGAAAATTGTTATAAATTAGCTTCCATTGATTTGAATGGCGGCGGTACTTCACGACTGACGAATTTAGGAAATCATTTATTTGTAAACTGTAAATCCTTAACCGGTCTGCTGATTCCTTTAAGTGTAAATGAAACCTTGGATATTAGTATGATTGAGGGTTGTGAATCGCTGGCATATGTTACGGTATTAAATACCAATACCACCTTTACGGAAGGACTTCCCAGTGTGAGCGAGGGTGGTTCTGCGTACAGCATTGCCAAATTTAAGAACACCGTGCCGGCAGAGTTTTATTTTGAGGGAGAACAGGATTCTGCCATTCATAAACTTTGCGGAGCCAATGCAATTGCATTTAAATATTACGGACAGGATGTTTATGAAATTATAATTCATGAAACAGAAGGAGATTTAACTTCTCCCAAGGCTACTTATAAGGTTAATTCAAGCAATGAATTGATTTTGTGTGATATTGAAAGCGGCATGGAAGTGGTAGATATGCCTCAGACCATTGGACCGGCTAAGATTCAGGTAATTGCATCTACCGGTTTCCAAAACAACTGTTTCCTGGAGAAGGTATACATTCCTTCTTCCGTTATCAGAATTGAGAACAGTGCTTTCCAGGGCTGCCACAACTTAAAGGATGTTATTTTCCGTGAGCCTGTAAATATTACAGCTATTGGCGATAATGCGTTCCAGACCCAGATGGTATCCGTACACAATAAGAATTGTCCGAATACTACTTTGGCAGAATTGCCGGTACTTACTTTTACCGGACCGATTTCTTACAGTTCCGTTCCGTTTACTTATGCAATGGATCCGGAGAGCAATATCAATACAGGAAGCCAGACCAGAACTTATATTACATATTACAGTGGATGGCCGAATAACCTGACTGTTCAGTATGATTATGCAACAGATAAGAATGTATTGCTGGATTATCCTACTTTTGCAACATTGAGTACGGATTATGATGATATGCCTTATCTGACAGATGCAGAAAAATCCGCACTGTCTACTGCTTATAACAATAAGAAGAATGGTGTGAAGCTGACACAGGATGAAGAAGAATTAATCAATGCAGTTTTGAATATCGAATTGCCGCAGGGTATTGAGGATGTGGCAGACGGTTTGTTTATTGATAAAGAAACCAATTCCGGTGAAGATAGTTTATTAAATGGTCTTGGACTTAGAAAGACCCTTACTACAAATAGTTTTAATGAAATACCTGCGAATACTTTTGAAGGTTTAAGCAATGTAGAGAGTATTTATATTCATGGAGAAACCTACAGTATCGGAGATTACGCATTTAAGGATTGTGACAGTCTGAAAAATGTAGAAATCTCTTCCATGACTTCAGCTTTGGGACTGCGTCCTTTTGCAGGTTGTGAAAATGTTAGCAACATCAGTTTCCAAGGTGGACCGTACTATGTATGTGAAAACGGTATTATCTATAGTCTGGAAAGCGGTGCGAAGACCGGCATTGCAGAATGTCTGGAATCAAGAGGCGTAAAAGTCGGTTCTTCTACTGTAGAAGCAGATGAATTGGTAGGTATTACAAGTATTGCACAGGAAGCGTTTATGGATTGTCCGGGTATCGGTTCCATTGATATGACAGACTCAAGTATTGGTGAGATTCCTACAGATGCTTTTAAGAATACCTCTGATTTGTATTCTGTATATTTGCCGGAAAGCTGTAAAGCAATCTGGGGCGGAGCATTTAAAGAAAGTAATGTAAGATATTTGGAAATTCCAAACAGTGTATCCTACCTTGATCCGGATGCCTTTGATACTTCTTCTAATGCACCTACCACCTGTAAGCAGATTACATTCTTTACAGAGGATAGCAGTAACGCGGCAATTTATGCAAAGATTTACGATAATATTAATGTGACACAGAAAGAAACTGTTATTACCTATACAGTATACTTCATGGGTATGGATGGCTCTGTACTGGATAAACAGACAGTAGTGGAAGGTGATGATGCAGTGCCGCCTGAGCCACCGGTAATCGATGGATTTACATTTACCGGTTGGTCGCCCAGTTATGAAGCGGTAGGTAGTGACTTGAATATTGTGGCTCAGTATGAGGTGATTGATCCGGATAGTCTGAAGGCAACGGTAAACTTTATTGATTTTGATGATACTGTAATTAAAACCGTATTAGTAGAAATCGGTAAGGATGCAGAAGCTCCGGCAGACCCGGTAAGAGAAGGTTATCGCTTCACCGGTTGGAGACCTGCAATCACTAATATTACGGAAGATGTAGACATTTATGCACAGTATGAGAAGATTGACTCTGACGAATACATGTATGAAGTAACCTTTGTGGATCATGATGATACTGTGTTGAAGGTAGATACCGTGGATCCCGGCAAGGATGCAGAACCGCCGGCAAATCCTACCCGTGCAGGATATATCTTCACCGGCTGGAGACCTTCCTATAAGAATGTTACAGAAGATGTGACGGTATATGCACAATACGAAGCAATTGATTCTGAGGATACTAAGTATACAGTACGTTTCATTGATCATGATGATACCGTACTTTATGTTCAGAAGGTGAGTCCCGGAGAAAATGCTATTACACCACAGGATCCTACTCGTTCCGGTTATAAGTTTACCGGTTGGAGGCCTGCGATTACGAATATTACAAAAGATACAGACGTATATGCACAGTATGAAAAGATTGAAGAACCTTCCGGTGGCGGAAACGGAGATGGTACCGGTGGAAATGGTACCGGTGGAAACGGTAATGGTGGCGGAACAACATCTACTCCTGCACCTACTCCGACCACGTTCTACACATTAACAGTTCGTAATGGTAGTGGTTCCGGAAGTTATGCTGCAGGTGAAAGAGTTATTATCATAGCAGATGACCCTGAATATGGTAAAGAATTCAGCAACTGGTCCGTAGACCCTTCAGATACCGTAATTGCCAGCAAGTATGTAACTGCAACGGTAATTGACATGCCTGCAAAGGATGTTTTG
Organism: Acetatifactor sp.; assembly: GCA_045123675.1. Lineage (GTDB taxonomy): Bacteria > Bacillota > Clostridia > Lachnospirales > Lachnospiraceae > Acetatifactor. The sequence continues at coordinate 141,007 of JBGVKL010000157.1, forward strand.
GTAACTGCAAACTACAAAACAAGCGTAAATAGTGGTGTAGTTGGTTCCGGCGGAAATAACAATTCCGGTGGCAGCGGAAGTACCGGTAATAGTGGTAGCTCCGGAAGCAGTGGCGGTTCCGGAAGCAGTAATTCCGGTAATTCAAGCACTAATGGAACTACCGTTGTAATTAATAAGAACGGCTTGTCCAATACCGGCGTAGTAGCAGTGCAGGTAAATGGTTCCTCTGATAATTTTGTATTAAAAATTACAGAAGATAAGGATGCAACAGAAGAAATTCTGAAGGCACTTATGAACAAGTATACAGATATCAGTGATATTGTATATTTCCCGATGGACATTACTTTGTATGACTCTACGGGAACTAAGAAGATAACGGATACCACAGGATTATCTATTGATATTACTATTCCGATTCCGGATAGTATGATTACTTACGCAGGAAATAATAAAATTGCGGCAGTGGTAAACGGAAAGTTACAGACGCTTACACCTAAATTCAAGACGATTTCCGGTGTATCCTGCATCAGCTTTACTGCAACACATTTCTCACCCTATGTGATTTATGTGGATACACAGAATCTGACAGCAGGCGTTATAAGTGACAGTACTCCAAAGACCGGTGACGGTATTCATCCAAAGTGGTTTGCATCTATTGGATTAGCTTGTTTGGGTATGGTACTGTTTTTAAAGAAAGATAAAGTAGCGAAGCCGGATGATAAAAAGGTAAAAATGGCTTAACGGAAAGGGTGGGGAACCACCCTTCCGTAATATTAAGGAGATTTTTAGTGAAAAAGATACTGATGGTTGGAGCAGTAGTAGTTACTATGCTTGTGCTCTTTTTGCTGATTCCAAATACTAGGGCGAATGCAACAGAAAAAGATTTTATAATCGAGGGTTCCACTTTGGTGGACTATGTAGGCACGGCTTCCAACGTGTCTATTCCTGCTTCTGTAGAAACCATTGGTAGAAGTGCGTTTGAAAATAACAGTTATATTAAAAAGGTTACAATTCCGGAAAGCGTAGAAACCATAGAAGAATATGCCTTTTGGGGATGTAGTAATCTGGAAACAGTAGTGCTTGGGGAAGGATTGTATGAAGTGGCGGATTTTACCTTTTCCGCTTGTGAGAAGTTGAAGGAAGTAGCTATTTCTGACAGTATTCGCAGAATAGGCATTATGGCATTTGCTGATTGTAAGTCATTGACGGAGATTTATATTCCGCCTACAGTTACAGATATTCACGCTACGGCATTTGATGGAATTTATTATTTGAATATTCGGGCAGAACAGTTCAGCTATCCCTATGAATATGCATTGGAGCGTGGGGAGATGGTAGCAAATCTGCCGGAGCATTTAAAGGAAACTCCACAGCCGGAAGTTATGGAACCTCAGGTAACTGTGTCACCCACACCCAGTCCTATTCCGACTCCAACCCCACAGCCGGGAGTGTTGATTGGAAGTACATCCATTGTGGGAAACAGTGCAGTGGTGTTTATTGATAATGAAGAAATGGAAACTTCCAGAGGATATAATCCGGAGGTTGTGCAACCGGAGCCCACACAGATACCTGCCAAAATAAAGCTTGCTGACTGGACTTATTATGGTGATGAATCTTTGGTAAATATTGAATTGGGAGAAAATATTTCTTCTATTGGAAGCTTTGCATTTTCCAGAAGTGCCCTTCAATCCATTACTCTTTCGGATGGAGTGGAAAGCATTGAATACGCGGCATTTTACTATTGTGAAAATCTGGAAAAGATAGAGATACCGGATTCAGTTACTTATATCGGTGAAAAAGCCTTTGCCGGCACACCATGGCTGGAAAGCTTTTATGACGGAAGCATGGTTTTGGAAGAAAACAGCGACTTTCTGATTGTAGGTGACGGTGTACTTATTGCCTATCGTGGGAATAAGTCAGAGGTGAATATTCCGGAAGGTGTGAAATACATAGCAGAAGATGCTTTTGTAAGATAAAAACATAAAACGGGTAGGCTTGAAAAGGGCCTGCCCGATTGTGATGTATGAAGGAGAGGAGATAGTATGAAAAAAGAGAAGAAAGGATTGCTGGATTATAGTATTATTATACTATTGACAATTATTTTTTTGATGTGCCTGATAGGCCTAATCATCTACTTTACAAAGGGAATGAAGACAGAAAAACAAATGGAGGAGCTTCGAGATTCTTATGTAACAGAAAGTACGCAGTCTTCGGATGTACCCCAGATGGGTGAAACACAGAATGGCGAAGAAAAAGCTCCGGTAGAAGGTACGACAGAAAATGCTGAGGACAAAGTGGTATACACAACGATTGACGGTGTGGATTATCCGGATTTTACAGGCCTGACCATACCTGCAAGAGAAGTTGATATTGCAGGGCTACAGAGTCAGATTAACGATGATATATATGCATGGATATATATTCCGAATACCAGTGTGGATTATCCTATTTTACAGCATCCGACGGATAATGAATATTATCTGAACCATGATATGTCGGATAAAAAAGTGTCTGCCGGAAGTATTTTTACACAAAATTATAATGCGAAAGATTTTGATGATAATCATACTGTTATTTATGGACATAACATGAAAAACGGCAGTATGTTTAAAACGCTTCATTACTATATGGAAAAAGGTTTCTTGGAAGAGAATCCGTATGTATACATTTATCTGGAGGGAGAAACCAGAATTTATCAGATTTTTGGAGCATATGAATATTCTGACTTACATCTTCTTTTAAATTATGACACAGAGGATGATGCGGTTTTTGCGGAATATATTTCTGAGATAGAAGGTATGAGCAACAGTGTAGGCCATTTTAACAGAGAATTAGAGTTAAGCAGTGATGATAAAATTATTACCCTCTCTACCTGTATAGGAGGAAAGCCGGATAAACGTTATTTGGTTCAGGCTAAATTAATTGCTGTGGAAAGGGAGTAAGGAGGAACTAAGTGTACCATAAGCAAAACGAAGGTTGGATAAAGCATTTTGACTTTATTATATTGGATATGATTTGTCTGCAGCTGGCATTCGTGGTGGCTTACTTTGTGCGCCATGGTTTGTCGAATCCTTATAATACAATTCTGTATCGTAATGTGGCACTGATGCTTGCTTTGGTACAAATGATTTCAACAGTATTTGGAAATAATTTTAAAAATGTCCTGCACAGAGGTTTTTTTAAGGAATTCGAGGCAACAATTAAGCAGGTAGTTATTGTAACTTCGTTCGGGATTTTTTATCTGTTCCTTGTGAAGTCATCCAGCGCATTTTCGCGTATTACAATGTTAATGCTGGGTGTATTTTACTTGTTGTTTTCTTATATATTTCGATTAATATGGAAAATGAGTGTCAGACAAAAAAATTTGAACAATTCCGGAAAAAAATCTTTGGTTCTGATTACGACTGCCTCCCGAGCGGAAGTGGTGGTAAAGAAGATAAAAGAAGCCAAGGCACAGGATTATCAGTTGACTGGAGTGGTGCTGATGGATGAAGACCGTCAGGGAGAGGTTATTGGTGATCTTGAGGTGGTTGCAAATATTTCAGAAGTAGTACCGTATGTATGCCATAACTGGGTGGATGAAGTATTTATTAATATGGAAAGAGGAGATTATTTATCTCAGGATATCATAAATGCTTTTAATCAGATGGGTGTTACGACGCATGTTGAGTTACAGGGATTGGACAATCCTTATCATCGTATGCAGACGGTGCAGAAGATTTTGGGGCATAGTGTATTGACTTACAGTGTGGTAAACATTCCGGAAAATGAATTAATCTGGAAAAGAGTTATGGATGTTGTAGGAGGATTTGTTGGTTGCCTGCTGTGCATAATTCTGACAATAATTATCGGCCCCATTATTTTTATCTCATCGCCGGGTCCTATTTTCTTTTCACAAACAAGAATCGGACAAAACGGTAAACCGTTTAAAATGTACAAGTTTAGAAGCATGTACATGGGCGCAGAAAAGCAGAAAAAAGAATTGGAAGCAATGAACGAAGCATCGGATGGAATGATGTTTAAAATTGCAAAAGATCCCCGGATTATAAAGGGAATCGGACATTTTATCCGTCGAACCAGTTTGGATGAATTTCCACAGTTTTTTAATGTTTTATTAGGGGATATGAGTCTGGTGGGAACCAGACCGCCTACAACAGATGAATGGATAAAATATGATTTGCATCATAGATTACGTATGGTTATGAGACCGGGAATTACAGGACTTTGGCAAGTGAGTGATAAAAAAGAAATTCGTGAGTTTGAGGAAGTTGTACGATTGGATGCAGAGTATATATCGAAGTGGAATATTGGTTTGGATATTCGTATTATATTAAAAACAATTGGAGTTATGTTTAAAAATTGTTAGCTGAGATTACAGGGAGCAGACAATGAAAAGTTCAATAAGAACACAGTTTGCAGCAATAACGATTGCTCTGTTGGCGGGAACATTGATTATATGCTGGTTTATTAATAATACTTTTTTGGAAAAATATTATGAGCATGATAAGAAAGCAATTGTCCAAAATGCGTATGAGAGATTGAACAAAGCCGGTAAAAGTGAAAAATTGACTTCGCAGGAGTTCCAAAATGAAATGGGTGAGTATGCCTTTCGACATAATTTAAGTGTGGAAGTGGTGAATGAAAATGCGGAAGTGGTGTTTGCTGCCACTTTTAACGGGGCCGAGCTGAACCGTAGATTGTTTGGTTACATTACCGGTATTCCCATAGGTGTAGAAGGGGAGGAAAGTCCTAAACCCAACACAGTGTTTAAACTGAGGGAATTGCGTACCAATACGGAATATATTGAAATGTACGGGCAGTTGGACAATGGCTCATGGTATATTATTTCGTCTACTATGGAAAGTATACGGGATAGTGTTCGCCTTGCCAATCGATTTTTGGCATGGGTTGGTGTTGTGTCTATTTTAGTCGGATGTGTAGTTTGTTTAGTAATTGCCCGTCGGTTTACCAGACCGATATTGCAGCTTGCAGAAATTTCAGATAAAATGACACATTTGGATTTTGAGGCAAAGTATCAGGGAAAAGATAAAAATGAAATTGCTCTGTTGGGAGCTAATATTAATAAGTTATCAGAGTCGCTGGAAAAAAATATTTCTGAGCTGAAAACTGCAAATAACGAATTACAAAAGGATATCGAGCGCAAAGAAGAGATAGATGAGATGCGCAAGGAGTTTTTATCAAATGTTTCACATGAGTTAAAAACCCCCATTGCTTTGATTCAGGGATATGCGGAAGGCTTGAAAGAAGGAATTAATGATGATCCGGAAAGTAGAGAGTTTTATTGTGATGTAATTATCGATGAAGCAAGTAAAATGAACACTATGGTAAAACGTCTTTTGACATTGAATCAGTTGGAATTTGGTAATGAAGTAGTAAGTATGGAACGTTTTGATATTGTTGCGTTGATATCTAATTATCTTCAGTCCGCAGGAATTCTAATCAGGCAAAAGGGGATACAAGTCTGCTTTTCGCAAACAGAACCCATATTTGTCTGGGCGGATGAGTTTATGACAGAAGAAGTTTTTATGAATTATTTTACCAATGCAGTGAATCATTGTCTGGGTGAGAAGGTCATCGAAATTAAGATAGAGAAAGCAGAAGGTAAGGCAAGAGTCAGTATCTTTAATACCGGCGAACAGATACCGCAGGAGAGCATCCCTCATATTTGGGAGAAGTTTTATAAGGTAGATAAAGCCAGAACCAGAGAATATGGAGGCAGCGGTGTAGGGCTTTCTATTGTAAAGGCGATTATGGATTCCATGAATCAGAAATATGGTATGGATAATTATGCAAATGGTGTAAGATTCTGGTTTGAATTGGAAACTGTTAATGAATAAAAATGTTGAGGACAAAGAATGATAGAAGAACAGAGAGAACGTGCCTTGCTGGTAGGAGTGGATATCGGAGAAGAGGTGGATTTTGAACGTTCTATGGACGAATTGAAAAGTCTGGCAGAAGCCTGCCATATGCAGGTGGTTGGATTGATAACACAGAAAATGGTGGCTGTAAATAAGGCTCTGTATGTGGGAACCGGCAAGGTTGCAGAAATCAAAGAATTTGTAGGGGAATGTAATGCAGAAATTGTAATTTTTGATAATGCACTTTCTCCTTCGCAGATTCGTAATTTACAGGAAGCGTTGGATATGCCTATTTTGGATAGAACCACATTGATTTTGGACATTTTTGCGATTCGGGCACAGACCAGAGAGGCAAAATTACAGGTGGAGACTGCGAGACTTCAGTACCTGTTGCCGAGACTTGTGGGAATGCATGAAGCGCTCAGTAGGCAGGGCGGTGCCAGCGGAAGCATGAGTAACAAAGGTACCGGTGAGAAAAAATTGGAGCTGGACCGCAGAAAAATCGAACATCGAATCAGTGAACTGCGCAAAGAACTGGAAGCAGTTGCCATGGACAGACAGGTACAAAGAAAAAAACGTATGAATTCACGTACCCCGCAGGTGGCATTGGTTGGATATACCAATGCAGGGAAGTCTACAGTAATGAATCAGATGGTGCAAAAATATATCGGAAACGAAGAGAAGAAGGTTTTGGAGAAAGACATGTTATTTGCGACTCTGGAAACTTCGGTGCGTAGTATTGAAACAGGAGATAACAAACCATTCTTCTTGGTGGATACGGTAGGATTTATTCATAAATTACCCCATGGATTGGTAAAAGCCTTCCATTCTACATTAGAAGAAGTAAAGTATGCAGATTTGTTAGTGCAGGTGATAGATTTTTCCGATGAGCAATACAGACAACAGATGGAAGTGACAGCAGAGACTTTAAAGGAGTTGGATGCCGGAAATATCCCCATGGTGTATGTGTACAATAAGGCGGATAAATGTATGGATATATCCCAGCTTCCCAAGATAAAGGATAAGCACATTTATATGTCTGCAGTAAATGATGTTGGAATAGAGGAACTTGTTAAGCTGATAAAAGAGCAAGTTTATGCAGATACAGAGAATGTACAGTTTTTAATACCGTATGATAAAGGTGCGTTAGTATCTTATTTTATGGAAAATGCTACGATTATGGAGCAGGAGTATTTAGAAAACGGTGTACGATTAATGGTAAACTGTCATAAGCAGGATGCTGCGAAATATAAAGAGTACGTTATCGAAACAGAATAAGGGGGAGGTGTGTGTAATGTCAGGCTATTATGAACAGCTCAAAAACAGAATAGAAGAGTTAAAAAGCACTTCGAAAGACCTGTTTTTTACAGATTATTTATGCAAGCTGGAGAAACAGTTGCAGGCGCAAAAACAGCAAATGGATTTGATTAGTGCGGATTTGGAACGCAGCTATCAGATTTATTTGCAAAGGAATTCAGATGTGATTCCGGAGCAAAAAAACGTGCAGCAACCGATATCACAACCCGTACCGCAACAGGTGTCGCAGCCGATACCGCAACCTGCACCACAACCTGCACCGCAACCTACGCCGCGCAAACCTAAAAAGGACAAAGAGTTTGTAGTAGGAATTGGTGTATTCAGTGTAATCGGTGTCTTTTTCGTATTGACTGCATTTGTAATGTTGGGTATGTATTTTATGACCGGTTTCCTGAAGGGAATGCTTTTATATGTAATAGCTTTGGTGGTGTGGGCGTTGTCTGAATTATTTGTACGTAAAAGAAGCCAGACCCTATCCTTGATTTTTTCTTCCATAGGTATTGGCGGATTGTACATAGCCACAATGACTAATTTCCTGTATTTGCAGAACTTTAATGAGATTGTTACGGGAATTGTACTGGCGGGAATTACGCTTCTAGTATTCGGAGTTAATCGCAAAAAAGAACTGGGAATGATTCAGATGGCGGCGGTTGCAATATCCACATGGGTATTTGCAATCAATTGTAATGAATCCATTATTGATGTGTCAGAGAACAGCTTTAATATTTTTATGACAATATATCTGGTGGCTTCCATGCTGTTATTGGAACTTATTTTATGCAGAATGTGTCGTAAAGAAGGGCATAATATCGGACTTGTGACTACCTTTGGGATCAGCATGGGAATCTGTGTGTTGAGTTGCTTTAGTTGTTTGGATGCGGATATTTCGGTTTACACAATATTACGTATTATTATTGTTGTGTCTTCGGTTCTGCTTGGAATGTTGGCTTTTTGGATGGTGCGCACCAGTCCGGTTCGTTGGACACAGGTTTATTATGCGGTAATTGTTTCATTGCTTATGTGTTCATCGCCATTAGATTTTACTATAGCATTGCTTACTTCACTATTGGTGGTTAAACTTTTAAACGGTGAGAAATATTTGCGAGTATGTGATATTTCGCTTACTTTACTGACCGCGCTTTGCAGTCTGATATTTGTAGATGAAATCTATCGTTATATCTTATTAGCGGGATTGCTTCTTTCAATACTCTTTATTCGCTATTGGAAGACATGTTATGAAATTATCGTAACAGTAACCACTGTATTATTCATATTTATTAATATGGATAATATTTTGGAGTTGTCGGTTGTGATTGCAGTATTATGGCTGGCTGTGGTATTATTTAATCAAATAGAACGTTTTAGAGATAAATGGATTGATATTTTCAACTTAATAGTATTGGTTATGCTAAGCGGATGCTATTTGGCACTATTGGCAGATCCTTATGAGGATATAAGGATTTTGTATCTTATTCCCACTGTATTGGGTTTAGGAATTATTGCTTTTATTTTTCAGGAGAAAAATCACTGGTGGCCTGCGAAAGGTCTGGTAGTATCCGGATTCCTTACTTATATGGTATTGGTAGTAAGATTTGATATGGACATCATAACCAGTATTGTACTTATGTTGGTAGGTTTGGGAAGTATCGGATTTGGCTTCGCCGGAAAAGATAAGAAACAACGAATTTATGGATTGGTGTTATCCATGCTTGTTTGTTTTAAAATTACTTTGTTCGATTTCCAGGGAGAGGATATGTTACAAAAAATGTTGTTATTCCTGGTGGCAGGTATAGTGGCATTGATTATTTCCGGTATTTATACTATATTGGAGAAAAATATATCAAAATAGGATGAGATTTCATGAAAAAAATTAGAGTGAGTTTGTGTATTCTGGGAGTTATGATGATATTCAGCGGATGCGGCGGTCGAATCCCGGATATGACAGAGGAAGAACAGAAAGCTATTAGCGAATACGCGGCAGGGGTGTTGCTAAAATATAATACGGATCAGGACAGCCGTTTGGTGGATTTGGAGTTGTTGGAAGAACAGGAAGTAGCGGAGATGCCGGAGGCTACACCGGAACCGACAGAAGCACCGGAAGCTACACCGGAACCTTCGGCCACACCGGAAGTAACTCCTGAATTACCGGAAAGTGGTGGAACGAGTTCGGTAGAATATGCGGACATTCAGGAAACATTATTATTATCGGAAGATGTCGAATTGGTATATGTGGATTATGAGACAGTTTCTTCCTATAGTGATGCAGAACAAAGTTTAGATGCGGCGGAAGGGTATTGTTTCTTGGTTGTTAAGTGTAAATTGACCAATACCGGAACTGATAAGCAGGTTGTCGACATGATGCAGACAAATGTAAAGCATACGGTAATTGTGAATGGAACATCCATAAATGCAATGGTTACGATGTTGAGTAATGATATGACCACTTATATGGGTGAGCTTGCTGCAGGAGAAGAAAAGGGAATCATCTTACTTGCGGAAGTGGAAGATAAGCTTATGCAGGAAGCAGAAAATATTGTTGTAGAATTTACGCGCGACGAATTGGTTTCGGGTATCATTGTGAAATAATAAAAGAGGGAAGTGATGAATATCATTTCCCTCTTCATTATTATATAAATTCGAAATGTTTTAATGCATTTGCAATTCCATCCTGACTGGAATTGGTTGTTACGTAGGAAACTAAATCAAAAAGCGTAGTGGGGGCGGAGTTGCCCATAGCCACACTGTGTTTAACATACTGTAACATAGTCAGGTCATTATTACTATCGCCGAAGGCGTAAGTATCTTCTATAGAAAGGTGATAATAATCTAAAACATTTTGTATGCCGGTAGCTTTGGAAAAACCATAAGGAACAAATTCGCGGAAGGTGCCACCGCGGTCAATGCACTCAAAGTATAAATCACTTGTCTTGCGAAAAGCTTCTAATTGTGAAGGCGTTTCGTACCAGATAACAAATTTGTCGGAAAAGAAATTAGGATTTTCCAAATCATCCGTCATATAATATCCTCTGTCTAGAAAACGCTGGTGTTGTGCAATTGCTTTTGGATGTTGCAGTGGTCTGGACATATCGAAGCACACTTCTTTGCGAGATTCAAAAAGAATATCAACATTGGTTTCGCGGGCCGCATGTAATATCTTCATAATAGTTTCGTGACTTTGAGGATGATAGAGAATGTCCTTTCCGTCACAATAAATGTTAGTACCACATCCGCAGACATAACCGCTAAAGCCAATGTCGCGGAAACGCTTTTCAACATTTTGTAAACAACGTCCCGTATTAATAAACATTAAATGTCCATTTGCGCGTGCCTGACGAATCGCATCTATGGCGCTTGCAGGAATAGAACCATCGATTTCAGAAGTTAAAGTTCCATCTATATCAAAAAAAGCAATCTTCTGTTTCATGAATTTGTCCTCCTAATATAAACCTAGTGTATTATAAAGCTTTCGGAAGCGTTTGTCAAAAATAAGAAATATGCACAAGAGAAATCCATAAAACATGTCCCTTTTGGTGAAAAGTGTAAATTGTGCAAAAAAATTGAAAAATTTTAAAAATGGATGTTGACAAAGCAAGAAGAGGATGCTATACTCAACTTCGTTGCTGAGGGACACAACAGTGTCAAACAAAAAGCAACAAAATATTTTAAAAAAGTTGTTGACAAAGCAAAATGGCTGTGTTATTATAACAAAGCTGTCGCGAAAAACAACAGCACAAACGACTTCTGTGAAGTCGTTGGAAATACGCAGAGCGTATTTCGGGAGACTTGTTTACAAGTCTCTTAGAACCTTGACAAATAAACAACAATGCAACCTTGAAAATTCTTAAGAGAAGCAGTAATGAATACTGCGGGGCACAAAGAGTGCTCAAGAAATTCAAGAACGTAAAGATGCGAATCTTTAACCTAGAAACAGTAGCCAGATGATGAAAAGAAACTGGCCTGGACAACTTTTAAACATGAGAGTTTGATCCTGGCTCAGGATGAACGCTGGCGGCATGCCTAACAC
>JBGVKL010000158.1:0-1583 GCA_045123675.1 Acetatifactor sp.
CTTATATGATAAAAAATTGATATGGTACACCCCGCAAGCATCAGCTAAAATGCTTGCGGGGTGTTTTAGTTACTAAACTCTGGGGTAGCTATCCAGATAGGTGAACAAGTGTCCTGCCACCCAAACTCTACAAGAGTCAAAGCGAGCATACGCTGTTCACCTGACCCCTTGCTCCGTAGATCGGACGATTGCTTGATACACTATGCGAATGTTACCAGCAGACGCATAATGATATCGTATTTATAAGCGAGGTCGACAACGAAGCAGAAGTCGCCAGAGGTAACCCAATAAACGAAAGTATAGTATCATGCATTCATACCAATGTAAAGACCGTGCTGTATATGTAGGAGCAGACATCAGCAAGGACACCATCGACCTCTGTTATTATTCAGAGAACAATCTCATCACTTCGAAAATAGCCAATAACTCCAAGGCCATTAAGAAGTTTGTAAAAACAGTAAACGTACAAGACGGCTCATCTCTACACTTTATTCTGGAAGCCACGGGTTCATATTCCCGCACCTTGTATACGACTTTGCGAGATTTGAAGATAAGGTTCACGCAGGTGAACCCTCGTTTTACACATGCCTTTGCCCGCAGTCGCGGCATCCTGGACAAGACAGATAAAATAGACGCTCAATTGCTTGAAGATTATGGATGTAGAATGACACCTGCCGCAACCATACCAGATGAAGACATTCAGATAGAATTAAAGAATCTCTACATGCTGCGAATCGCGTTGGTTAAGGAAAAGAGAGAATGGAAACAGCGTTCTCATCATCATAATCAAGGAACAGAAAAGCGCATTATAGGAAGAATGGCAAAAGGCACAGAAAAAGAAATAGAAATACTGGATGAAGAAATACAGAAGAAAATCAAGAGTCTGGATATCTACAAAGCAATCTATGAAGCAATTCTGAAAATTGATGGCGTTGGACCAACTGCCGCAAGTGCGATTATCTGCTTGTTGCCGGAAATAGGTATATTAAATAGCAACCAGATTAGCAAGTTAGCAGGCGTAGCACCAATGCTGCAACAGAGCGGAACCTCCATTCATCGGACAGCGCATATTGCCGGTGGCCGAAAATATTTACGTACAGCATTATACATGCCTTGTATGTCAGCCTGCATAAACAATTCCGTTATACGGGCTCACTTCCGGAAGATACGGGAAAATAAAGGTGGGGCAAAAGTCAAAGGTGCGGGAACAATAGCATTAATAGCATGTATGAGAAAACTGCTTAAACACATCAACTCCGTAGCGCGCAAGGTGAGAGAAGAAATGCAACGGCACGTTGCCGTAGAGGGGTATGGGGAGGCGGCGCAAGCCTCCCCATGTAGATAGCAAGCGCCGCAGAGAGGGATCCAAGGGAGAGAGCGAGAAGCTCTCTCCCTGGTCAGAGGGGGTAAAGGGGGACGCGAAGCATCCCCCTGAGTAGTAAATCAGCGAGCATCTGCTCCTGCTGGCTGAATGAAAATCACCCCCTTGATAGAAAACCACCTGAATTTATGATTCCGGTGGGAGGGAAACTGTAATATTCAAAATCTCGCGTTTTAGTATGACAAAACACACGATTGCTCGC
>JBGVKL010000159.1:0-3197 GCA_045123675.1 Acetatifactor sp.
TGAATTGCAATATGCATATTGTATGTAGAAAGGTGGATTTTTATGTAAATTAGCAAATGTAAATGAGAGATTAACAAAGCTTGAATAGGAAACACATGGTATAATTCTTTAGGAAAGTATCAGATTCAGAGCAGCAACAAAAAGAACAGCTTATACAAAAGATAAACTGCTCTGAATGTGATTCTTTCCAATTGTACCAGGTCGCGGAACTTTAGTGGCAGACTATATGGAGATAGTATCTCTCCCAGGAAGCTTAAAACAGGAACTTAAGGTGCCCTGCAATGCAAAAACCGGTTGGTTTTGAGGCTGATTTTTATTTTTAGGCATGCTTCGCAGACCTTCCATGGGGAGGTCTGCGAAAACATATGATAAGCCGTTACATCAGGAAGGAGAGACATAGCACCTTCCCAGCTGTTTCATGGCAGGATGTCCGCATTCCGGGCACAGGCAGATATCAAATTTCCAGACTGCCTTTAAAAGATCAGCCATGGTCATTCCGGCGAAACGCTGTTTAAAACGCTGACCATTCTGAAGCTTAAAAATAACCTTGAGATTTTTTTGCTTCATCCGGTTGTTCAGAAAGCCATAGTACCGTATTTTCTGGAAGCCGGCAGGCAACACATGCATCAGGTAACGTCGGATGAACTCTGTATGTTCCAGTGTGATGTGTCGCTTTGGTTCCCCGGGCTTTTTACCACGGGCAGAAAATGTCACCGAATCCTCTGTAACAGAAAGTATCCTGCTGTTGGAAATGGCAATCTTGTGGGTATAACGACCAAGGTATTCGATAGCATTGCCAAAGCCGTTAAAGGTTTCCTTGATGTAAGGACACCAGTCCATTTCATAAAGCTTGTTCTTCCACTCCTTCCAGTGATAGGGATTACGCAGCTTTTCACAGGAAGAGGAAAAAGTAAGAGAACCGCTTTGGTAAAGAGAGGAAAGATGTGCCAGATATTTCCCTTTGAATTTATCCCGCAGGACTTCCGTGCGGATAAAAAAATTTGAGGAAGATTTGCGGATTTTTCCATCTTTGGTAAGCCCGCCACCGGAAACAATGCAGTGCATGTGTACATGATAATCCAGTTCCTGATTCCAAGTGTGAAGAACCTGAATAATCCCGGGTGTTGCCCCGAGCCACTTCTTATCGGAAGACAGTTCCAGGAGTGTTTCGGCACAGCATCTGTGAAGAAGACTATACAGAAGCTTCTGATTGCAGTAGATGAGCGGATTCAGTTCATGTGGAAGGGTAAAAACCACATGGAAATAGGGAGAGTCAATGACCTCAGCCCTGCGTTTGTCCACCCAGATTTCTTTAAGGACAGCCTGACAATTCGGGCAGTTGCGGTTTCGGCAGGAATTATTGTGTATTTCCAAGTGTCCGCAGTCTGTACACTGGCTTAAATTGACGCCAAGCCTGCCGGATTTGCAGTTGAGAATGGCACGGACGGCTTTTCTCTGAACATCAGACTGAAAATGCCCCTGTGCGGAATACTCCTCATAGGACTGTTCAAATATCTGTCTGATTTTATAATCACCCATGGCATTCACTCGTTATCTTATCGAAGGGACTGGAGACACTACGGGAGCCATAGGATGCAAGGTGTATGTAAATGAGAGTGGAATTTAAGGATTTATGCCCCATGAGATGTTTAATGGTAAGCAGGTCAGTTCCATTTTCATACAGATGTGTACCAAAAGCATGTCTGAAAGAATGGCAGGTCAGGCGGTGCTGCCAGCCAAGCTCCGTTTCATGCTGCTCCATCCAGCGCATGACATTAAATGTACAGCAGGGTTTTGATCTGTCTCTTTGCGCAGGAAAGAGCCAGTCTGTAGGTTTATCAAAAGCAAACCAGTATTCCGTCAGGATGTCCAATGCATTCTGAGACAGAAGTGTATAACGATCAGAACGGTTTTTGCTGTGCCTTATATGAATGCGCATATTTTTCCGTTCAATATCAGAGTATTTTAGAGAACAGACTTCACCTACACGGAGACCGGAAGAATACATGAGGGATATCATGGCTTTCTGCTTCAGGTCAGAAATGGAAGTTATAAATGCCACCGCTTCTTCGTGAGAAGGAACAAAAGGCAGATAGATATCAAATTTACGCATAGGAAGCTGAGTGTCATCCCATGGTTTATGCAGGACATACATGGTAAAAAAGCGGAGTTGGGAAATGGCGGTATTGACAGTACGGTCAGAAATACTACGTGTATTTTGCAACCATTTGATAAAGTCACGAAGTTCTTGCCACGAAACATCTTCCGGCTGTTTATGAAGAATACGCTGCAGATAATCCAAATAAGCACGGATATAGGTACAGTAGCTTTTTAAGGTATGATCAGCAAGACCACGAAGGGAAATCATTTCCCGATAAGAATTAAAATAATTGTCCATAATGAACCTCCTGAAAGTGTTTGTAAAAAGTAAGAATTGAAAACCAACACAATCCGGGAGGCGGACGATAAAAATTTTCAGATATGTAGTTGTTGAGATGAAAAATCCATGATAAACTAAGCATAGCAGTTGGCGGTTTATGAAGTTGTGGAGTGTGGTAACTTAACAATACATCATAAATACAAAAACTGCTATTTTTTTAAAAAAAAGTGGTGGTTTTGCGTACCTTGGGCTAGCCGTCGCGCTAGCGACTTGGTACAATAAAACAGATAATACGAATGCAAATGAGGGAGTATTGTGTTATGGTTTTCAGTTCAATCACATTTGTAAGTGTCTTTCTGCCAGTGGTATTTCTGCTCCACTGGTTTTTACCCAATATAAAAGTAAAAAATGCACTGCTGATCCTGGCAAGTCTGCTGTTCTATGCTTATGGAGAGCCGGTTTATGTGCTGTTGATGATCGGTTCGGTGTTCGTGAACTACTTGCTGGGCCTGATGTGTGGAAACAGTAAGGCGCAGGGCAGGTGTAAGGCAGGCCTTTTTCTGGCTGTGGTCTGGAACATTGGTCTGCTAATCATATTCAAATATGCCGGACTTCTGGCTGGAATGGTCAACGCCACAGGTTTGGTGCAGCTGCCTGTTCCGCAGATTGAACTGCCTATCGGAATTTCCTTTTTCACCTTTCAGGCACTGTCTTATGTGATCGATGTGTACAGGCAGTCAGTGAAGCCTCAGAAGAATTTTTTCAAAGTAATGCTTTATATTTCTTTCTTTTCGCAGCTGATTGCAGGTCCTATTGT